>DASXVK010000266.1:0-6875 GCA_036504295.1 Polyangia bacterium | reverse complement strand
CACGTTCACGGGCGGCTTCAGCCTGAGCGGCAGCGCGAGCTGGAGCTGCGTGGCGGCGACGTTCCGGTGAGGCGGGGTCAGACGGCGCCGCGGGCCGCCGTCGCGACGTCGCGTGGCAGCAGCGTCGACCAGCTGCGGCCGGTGCGGGGGTCGACCAGCGTCGTCGCCGAGCGGTAGATGCGGGCCGTGCGGCACAGCAGCAGCAGGGCCCGCCACAGCGGCATGATCTGATACCGCTCGGGCCACCGCTCCTGGATCATCTGGCTGACGCGCGGCGCGTTGGCCGGGCTCATCTTGGGGAAGATGTGGTGCTCGACGTGGTAGCCGAAATTCAGGTGGAGCACGCGCAGGAGCCGCGGCGTGGTGACGCTCAGCGAGTTCAGCAGCGGGTCGTTGACCTCGGTCAGCGGGCTCAGGCCGTGGTTCGTGTGGATGTAGGCCATCACCACCGTGTTCGCGACCAGCAGCGGGATGAGGTAGGCGAAGAGGAACCCGACGGGGCCGAGCGCGACGGCGAGCGCGGCCCAGAGCGCGAGGTCGAGGCCGGTCTCGGCCAGGGCGCGGCCGTGCTCGCGGCGCGTCATGTAGCGCCGGTCGCCGCCGACCTTGAAGAGGCACTGCAGGCTCTGCCCGGTCATCCCGAGGATGAGGCTGAGGAAGCCCGCGGGGTGACCGTGCCCGAGCGAGTACCGGTCGACGACGCGCGCCACGCGGCTGCGCTGGTACGTCGCGAGCGACGGGTAACAGTCCGGGTCCAGCTCGGGGTGCTTCGTGTGGCCGTGGTGCACCTGGTTGTGCCACACCGTCCAGAGCCGCGGCGAGATGAAGAACGGCAGCAGCGTCAGCCAGCCGACGAGGTGGCGGCGGCGCCGCCCGGTGACCACCGAGCCGTGCAGCGTCTCGTGGCCGACGAACGCCAGGCCGGCGAAGCTCTGGCCGATGACGAGCGACAGAACGCCGGCGACCGCGATCCCGCCCCAGCCGTGCGCGATGACGACGATGGCGGCGGCGATGAGGGCGAGGTGGAGGGGGATCCAGGCGAGGCGCCAGGGGTGGGGGCGAAACGCCTCGGCCGGCAGCGCGGCCTTGAGCGCGCTCGCGTAGGTGTAGATGTTAATTTCCTGCATGGCGCGGATTGGGTGCCGGGGAATGTCACGCTTCGGTCACCGCCGGGTCACGTCTCGTCGGGCGACGCGCCGAAGGCTCAGCCCGCCAGCAGCCCCCGCAGCCGCTCGAGCGCCTCGGGCGCGGCGCGCACGCGGAACAGCACGCCGCGGTCGTCGTAGCGCTCCTCGAGCACCGTGCAGAGCTCGAAGATCTCCCCCCGGAGCGCCTGCCGGTCGTAGCCGACGAGGAGCTCCGCCTCGACCTTCGCGCCCTCGAACTGCTCGATGATGCGCGCCCGCAGGCGCACCACGTCGGCGGGGCGGCGCGCCGAGACGACCAGGCCCTCGGGCCAGAGCTCGAGCAGGCGCGCCGTGGCCTCCGCCTGCGCCGCGTCGTCGCCGACCCGGTCGATCTTGTTGAAGACGAGGAGCCGGGGCACGGCGCCGGCGCCGATCTCCCGGAGGACCTGGGCGGTGACGTCGAGCTGCCCGGCGAACCCGGCGTCGGAGGCATCGACGACGTGGACGAGGAGCGAGGCCTCGTTCGCCTCGTCGAGCGTGCTCTTGAACGAGGCCACGAGGCCGTGCGGGAGCTGGCGGATGAAGCCGACCGTGTCGGAGACGAGGATGCGCGGGTGCGTCTCGGGCTGCAGCGCGCGCACCGTCGTGTCGAGCGTCGCGAAGAGCTGGTCGGCGATGTACACCTCGCTGTGCGTGAGCGCCCGCATCAGCGTCGACTTGCCCGCGTTCGTGTAGCCGACGACGGCGACGCGGCGCAGGTCGTGGCGCCGAGCGCGGCGGGTCTGGCTCTCCTTCTCGAGCGCCTCCAGCTCCTCGCCGAGCTCGGCGATGCGGTCGCGGATCTTGCGGCGGTCGAGCTCGAGGTCCGACTCGCCCGCGCCCTTGCCGCCGATGCCGCCGCGCTGGCGGTCCTTGCGGCCGCCCTTCTCGCGCAGGCGCGGCGCCAGGTACTGGAGCCGCACCACCTCGACCTGCGCCCGCGCCGCCCGCGTGTGGGCGTGGCGCTGGAAGATCTCGAGGATGACCGAGGTCCGGTCGAGCACCTCGGCGCCGGTCTCCTTCTCGAGGACGCGGCCCTGCGACGGCGAGATGTCGTCGTTGACGACGATGGTGTCGGCGACGTCGTCGTCGACGAGCTGCTTGAGCTCCTCGCGCTTGCCGGTGCCCACGTACGCGGCGCGGTCGACGCGCGGCCGCTTCTGCGTGACCCGCGTGACCACGGGGATGCCCAGCGTCTGCGCCAGCCGCTCGAGCTCCGTGACCGACGCCGCGAAGTCCGCGTCGCTCACCTCGGGCAGCTGCACCGCCACCGCCACGGCGCGCCGCGGCCTATCGTCCAGCTCGTGCATGGGGCGTAGAGGGAAGCACGGCGGGCGGGGCGGGGCAAGGGGCGACGGTCGGCGACGGTCGGCGCGTTGACGGGGGGCGCCCGACGGACGACACTGGCAAGCGGAGGGCGCGCACGGTCGCGCCCGGGGAGGCCCGGTACATGACCAGCGGCCTGACACGGCGTGACTTCCTCGTTCACGGCACCGCCGCCGCCCTGCTCGCGGGCCTCTGGCCGGGCCGCGGGCGCGCGGGCGACGCGCCCCGGGGCGAAGCCGGCGATTTCGACTTCATCGCCGTGAACGACCTGCACTTCGCCGATCCCAGGAAGTGCCCGCCGTGGTTCGACCAGGCCTTCGACGCGATGAAGGTCAGCGCGCCGAAGGCCGAGCTCGTCCTCGTCAGCGGCGACCTCAGCACGCACGCGACCGAGCCGCAGCTCGGCGGTCTCCGCGAATGCCTCGAGCGCCTGAAGCTCCCCGTCCACGTCACCCCCGGCAACCACGACGTGGCCAAGGACGGCTCGCACGCGTTGTACGACCGCCAGTTCCCCACGCGCGTCAACTACGCCGTCGAGCACCGCGGGTGGCAGTTCTTCCACCTCAACTCCGCCGAGAGCCGCGCCGCCGAAGGGACCAGGATCCCCCCGGCCACGCTCCGCTGGCTCGACGACAACCTCAAGAAGTTCGATCCCCGCAAGCCGACCGTCATCTCCACGCATTTCCCCCTCGGTCCGCGCATCGTCCGCCGGCCGCGCAACGCCGACGACCTGCTCCGGCGGTTCGAGCGGTTCAACCTCCGCGCGATCTTCAACGGCCACTGGCACGGCCAGACGCAGTCCGTCGTGCGCGACGCCGTCGTGACCACCGACCGGTGCTGCTCGCGCCGCCGCGGCAACCACGACGGCTCGCCGCTCAAGGGCTGGTTCGTCTGCGAGGCGCGCGCCGGCACGATCACCCGCCGGTTCGCCTCCGTCCCCGCGGCGCCGATGAAGCCCGCCCGCCCCCGGTCGTGAGCCCCCGGCCCTCGGGTGTGGATCCGCGCAGTAGGGCCACGCCCGGCAGGACAACAGGGAGCCGGCGAGACGGGGAGCAGATCAGGGTGGGTCGCGCTGACGCTGGCGTCGTGCGCGACGCGGCGGTCATGGGCCAAAAGAGAAAGATCCTCCTCGTCTCCTCGTCTCCCTGTTCAATCCATGCTTCGCGTCTGCTCCTACTGCGCGGAACTGCACCCCCGGCCCTGACGCCGTCTGGCATCAGCGAGGGTAATTGTCTACCGTGGACGGCGTGACCCCCCTCCCGCGCATCGCCGCGCTGCTGGCGGACGCGATCGCGTTCCGGGGCGACCTGCTGGCGCCGGCGGACGCCTGCGTGCGGGTGGTCGCCGGCGCCGCCGACGGCCTCCCCGGCGTGGTCGTGGACCGCTTCGGGCGGCTGGTGGTCGCCTCGAGCTACGACCCCGCGGGGCCCGGCGAGGCCCTGTCGCCCGCCCTCGAGGCGGCGTTCCCCGGGTGCGCGATCCTGGTGCGCTGGCGCGGCGGGGCCGACGAGCCCGGGCTGCGCCTGCGCTGGGGCGCGGGGCCCGCGCCCGCGTCCCTGATCGCCGTCGAGGACGGGCTGCGGTTCGAGGTGCACACCGACCCGCGCCACGACTTCGGCCTGTTCCTCGACGGGCGGGCCGCGCGGGCCCGGGTGCGCGCGGTGGCCGGGGGCGGTCTCGTGCTGAACCTCTTCGCCTACACCTGCGGCTTCGGCGTGGCGGCCCGCGCCGGCGGCGCCCGCGACGTGGTCAACGTCGATCCCGAGCGGAGCTACCTCACGTGGGGCCGGCGGAACGCCGCCCTGAACGGGACCGATTTCCGGGTGGTCCCCGACACGGCCCAGGCGTACCTGCGGCGGTGGCGCCGCCGCGCCGACCGGGGCGCCGCCGAGCCCTTCGACGTGGTCGTGGCGGACCCGCCCGCCTTCGGCGTCGGCCGGGGCACCGACCGCGTCCTGCGCAAGTTCTGGCCCGAGCTCCTGGAGTCCGTCGCGGTCCTGCGGCCCGCCCACGCGCTGCTGCTGTGCAACGACAAGGCGTATCGCGGCTACGAGGACTTCGAGGCCACCGTGCGGGCCGCGCTCGGCGCGATCACCGTCGTGACGCCGGTGGCCCACGGCCCCGAGATCCTCGGCCGCGACCCGTCCCGCCGCGACCCCTGGTACGAGCCGCCCCGGGTGCTGCACGCGCGGCGCCGGGAGGCCGGCTGAGGCTGGACCCCGGGCCCGTGCGGCCGCGGGTCGCCGGCCGCGCGGCCGGGCTACTTCGCCACCCCGAGCTGGCCGAGCACGAACGCCTGGTCGTGGGCCGCCTCGCGGTACTTGTCGTAGCGGCCCGAGGCGCCGCCGTGGCCCGCGCCCATGTTGGTGCGCAGGAGCACCGGCCGCCCGCCGGTGTCGAGCGTCCGCAGCTTCGCCACGTACTTGGCCGGCTCCCAGTACATCACCTGGCTGTCGTTGAGCGCGGTGCGCGCCAGCAGCGCCGGGTAGCGGACGCGGGCGAGGTTGTCGTAGGGCGAGTAGCTGCGCATGTAGTCGTAGTGGGCCTTGACCTTCGGGTTGCCCCACTCCTCGAACTCGGGGACCGTCAGCGGCAGCGTCTCGTCGAGCATCGTGTTGATGACGTCGACGAACGGCACGCCCGCCAGGACGACGCGGAACAGGTCGGGCCTGAGGTTGACGACCGCCCCGACGAGCAGACCGCCCGCGCTCAGGCCCGCGAGCGCCATCCGATCGGCGGCCGCCCAGCGTTCGCGCCGCAGGTGCTCGGCCGCGGCGACGACGTCCGTGAAGGTGTTCTTCTTGCGCAGCATGCGGCCGTCGTCGTGCCAGCGCTTGCCGTACTCGCCGCCGCCGCGCACGTGGGCGACGGCGACGACGACGCCGCGGTCGAGCAGCGTCAGCTGCTCGGGGCTGAACCCGATCCAGTAGGGGTACCCGTACGCGCCGTAGGCGATCAGCCACAGCGCGCCGCGGCCGTCGCGGACGTGGCCCTTGCGCCAGGCGAGCGAGATCGGGATCCTGGTGCCGTCGCTGGCGGTCGCGAAGACCCGCGCCGCCTCGTAGCGCGCGCGGTCGAAGCCGCCGGGGACCTCGGTCCGCTTGAGCAGGCGCGAGCGGCCGCTGGCCATGTCGTGCTCGTACACCGACTTCGGCGAGATGAGCGACTCGTAGCTGTAGCGGAACGCGGTCGTCGTGAACTCCCGGTTCTTGTCCGGAAAGATCGAGTAGCTCGGCTCGTCGAAGGCCACCTCGCGCGACCGGCCGCCGGCCACGTCGACGATGCGCAGCCGCGGCAGCCCGTCGCGCCGCTCCCACAGCACGGTGTGGCCGGCGAAGAGGTCGACGTCCTCGAGCATCACCGCGGGCCGGTGCGGCACCACCTCGCGCCAGCGCGCGCGCGCGGGGTCGGCGACCGGCGCCGCGACGAGGCGGAAGTTGCGCCCCGCGTCGTTCGTGCGGATGAAGAACTCCGCGCCCCGGTGATCGACGTAGTACTCGTGCGCGGGCGCGCGCGGCGCAATGAGCCGCCACGCCTCGCGCGGCCGCGCCGCCTCGAGCACCCGCACCTCGGTCGTCGTCTTGCTGGCCGAGGTCAGGATCAGCCAGGCGCCGCTGCGCGTGCGCTCGACCTCGAGGTCGAACCGCTCGTCCTTCTCCTCGTAGATGAGCTCGTCGGCGGCCACGCCGAGGCGGTGGCGGTAGAGGCGGTACGGGCGCTTGGCCCGGTCCTCGACCACGTAGAACAGCGTCGCGCCGTCGGCGGCCCAGACGACCGTGCGCACCTTGGCGATCCGCTCGCCGAGGAGCGCCCCGCGGCGCAGGTCCTTGACCTGCAGCGTGTACTCGCGAAACCCGGTCACGTCGGTGGAGAAGGCCAGCACGTGACCGTCGTCGCTCACCCGGTACGCCCCGAGGCCGAGGAACGGGTGCCCCTGGGCCAGCGCGTTGAGGTCGAGGACGACCTGCTCGGCGCCGTCAGGGCGCGGCTTGCGGCAGTGGATCGGGTACTGCTTGCCCGTCTCGGTGCGCGCGTACCAGTACCAGCCAGCCTGGCGGTAGGGCACCTCGAGGTCGGTCTCCTTGAGGTGGCCGACCATCTCCTGGTACAGCGTGTCGGCGAAGCCGCGCAGCGGCGCCATGATGGCGTCGGCGTAGGCGTTCTCGGCCGCGAGATAGGCGCGCACCGCCGGATCCTGCTTCTGGCGCAGCCAGAAGTAGTCGTCGACCCGGCGCTCGCCGTGCAGCACGTCGACCTTGGGGACGCGCTTCGCGACCGGCGGCTACGGCCGCCCCTGCGCGCCGGCGGGCGGTGCGCCCACCAACAGAGCGACGGCGATGGTGAACGCGAGCAGGGGTGCGGTGACGCGAGGCATGCGGCGCA
>DASXVK010000265.1:0-9299 GCA_036504295.1 Polyangia bacterium | reverse complement strand
GGCGCCGCCCGCGGCGCCCGCGCGCCCCGGGGCGCCGGCCGCGGCGCCGGCGACGGGGGCGGCGCCCGCCGCCGCGGGACCGGACGAGGAGCGCATCCCGTTCCGCGGCCTGCGCCGCGCGATCGCGGAGCGCATGCTGCTCGCCCGGCGCACCGCCGCGCACTACACCCACGTCGACGAGGCCGACGTCACCGAGCTCGAGGCGACCCGCGCCCGCGCGGCCGCCGCGGCCGCGGCGCGCGGCCTCAAGCTCAGCATCCTGCCCTTCGTCATCAAGGCGCTCACGATCAGCCTCAAGCGCCACCCGCTCCTCAACAGCCACCTCGACGAGGCGCACGGCGAGATCGTGCTGCACCGGCGCTACCACATCGGCGTCGCCACCGCGACCGACGCCGGCCTGCTCGTGCCGGTCGTGCGCGACGCCGACCGCCTGAGCATCCTCGAGCTCGCGGCCGCGATCGCGCGCCTCGCCGAGCGGGCGCGCCGCGGCGAGGCGAGCCGCGAGGAGCTGACCGGCGCGACCTTCACCGTCACCAGCCTCGGGAACCTCGGCGGCCTGATGGCGACCCCGATCCTCAATCCGCCCGAGGTGGCCATCGTCGGCCTGCACCGGGTGCGGCGGGTGCCGGCCGTGCGTGACGACGCGGTCGTCATCCGCGACGTCGTGAACCTGTCGATCTCGCTCGACCACCGCGTCGTGGACGGGCACGTCGGCGCGCGCTTCCTCGCCGACGCGATCGCGCTGCTCGCGGACCCCGCGCGGCTGCTCGTGGAGCTCGCGTGAGCGCGCTGCGCCGCCCGCTGCCCGCCGCCCGGGGCCTGCGCGACACCGAGCGCCTGGTCGCGCCGGCGGCCCTCGCCCAGACCCGCACCGTCCTGCGGATCTTCGACGAGGACGCGCCGCCGCCCGAGGGGCTCGACGCGCCGCAGCTCCTCGGGCTCTACCGCCAGCTCGTCACCGTACGGCTCGTCCGCGCGGCGCTGCCGCCGGCCGCCGAGATCGAGCCGCGGCGGCCGGACCACGCCGCCGCGATCGTCGGCGCGGTCGCCGCCCTCGCGCCCGCGGACTGGCTCTTTCCGGACCCCGGCGACCGTGGCGCGCTGCTCGTCCGCGGGGCCACCCTCGCCAGCTACTTCGCCCAGGCCGCCGGCGCCGCCGGCGACCCCGCCAAGGGGCGCACCGGGCCGGCCGAGCCCGCCCGCCGCGGCCTCAACGTCGTGTCCGTGGCGACGCCGCTCGGCATGCACCTCACCCAGGCGACGGGCGCCGCGTGGGCGGCGCGCCTGCGGCACGACGCGGTCGTGGTCATGGCGAGCTGCACGACCGCGGCCACGAGCGGCGACGAGTTCCACGTGGCGGTCAACTTCGCCGGCGTCATGCGGGCTCCGGTCGTCTTCGTCTGCCACACGAGCCCCGCGGCCCTCGCCCACGAGACGGCCGCCGAGAGCGTCGCGGTCAAGGGGCTCGCCTACGAGGTGCCCGGCCGCCGCGCCGACGGCGGCGACCTGCTCGCCGTCTACGCCGCCTGCCGCGCGGCCGTCACGCGGGCGCGCCGGGGCGAGGGGCCGACCCTCATCGAGGCGGTCGCGGAGCCCGCGAGCGGCGCCCGCGATCCGCTCACGCGGCTCGAGCGCTACCTCGTCGCCCGGGGCGTGCTCGCGCCCGCCGCCGCGGCGGCGCTGCAGGCCACGGCCGCCGCGGAGGTCGCCGCCGCGCGGGACGCAGCCGTGGCCGCGGCGCGTCCACCGGCCGAGACGCTCGTCGACGACGTCTACGCGGACCTCCCCGGGCATCTCAGCGAGCAACGCGGCCAGGTGCGAGGGTGACATGGAGCGCGTCGAGGTCGAAGCACTCGTGATCGGGGCCGGGCCGGGCGGCTACGTCGCCGGCATCCGGCTGGGCCAGCTCAAGGTGAAGGCGCTGGTGGTCGAGCGGGACGCCCGGCCCGGCGGCGTGTGCCTGAACGTGGGCTGCATCCCGTCGAAGGCGCTGATCACGGCGGCCAAGCAGTACGCCTTCATGCGGCAGGCGAGCTCCATCGGCCTCGTCGCCGACGGCGTGCGCCTCGAGATGGGGCGGCTGCAGGGCTGGAAGGAGGAGATCGTCGGCAAGCTCACCTCGGGCGTGCGCCAGCTCCTCAAGGCGAACGGCTGCGACTACCGCACCGGCGTCGCCACCTTCCGCAGCCCGCACGAGGTGGAGGTCCGCGGCGCGGGCGGCGAGCTGCTCGTCGCGGCGCAGCACGTCGTCATCGCCACCGGGTCGCAGCCGATCAGCCTGCCGCACCTGCCGGTCGACGGCGTCCGGGTGCTCGACTCGACCGGCGCGCTCGCGCTCCGGGAGGTGCCGGGGAGTCTCGTCGTCATCGGCGGCGGCTACATCGGCGTCGAGATCGGCACGCTCTACGCCAAGCTCGGCGCGCGCGTCACCATCGTCGAGGCCACCGGCGCGCTCCTGCCCGGCGTCGATCCGGACCTCGTCGGGGTGGTCGCGCGCCGGCTGAGGAAGCTCGGCGTCGAGGTCCACCTCGGGACCCAGGCGGCGGGCCTGTCGCAGCAGAACGGCCACACGCGCGTGGACCTCGCGGGGCCCGGGGGCGAGCTGAGCGTCGCCGCCGACCGCGTCCTCGTCACGGTCGGCCGGCGCCCGTCGGCGGCCGGGCTCGGGCTCGAGCGCATCGGCCTCGAGCCGGACGCGCGCGGCTTCCTCACCGTCGACGACCGGCAGCGCACCGCGGTCGCGGGCGTCTACGCCATCGGCGACGTCGCCCGGCCGCCGCTGCTCGCGCACAAGGCCTTCAAGGAGGGCGAGGTCGTCGCGGAGGTGATCGCCGGCCGGCCCGCGGCCTTCGACGTGCGCGCCATCCCCGCCGTCGTTTACAGCGACCCCGAGATCGCGACCGTCGGCCTGACCGAGGCCGACGCCGAGCGCGCCGGCCGTACGGTCGCGGTCGGGCGCTTCCCCTTCGTCGCCAACGGCCGTGCCCTCGCCGCGTTGGAGCCCGAGGGCTTCGTCAAGATCGTGCGCGACGCGGACTCGGGCGAGCTCCTGGGTTATCATGCGGTCGGTCCGGACGTGTCGGACCTGCTCGCGGAGGGCACCCTCGCCATCGAGCTGGGCGCGCTCGCCCAGGACGTGGCGCTCACGATCCACGCGCACCCGACGCTCGCCGAGGCCACGATGGAGGCCGCCAAGGCGAGCCTCGGCGAGGCCATCCACATCCAGAACCGCTGATGCCCGCCCTCGCCCCCAGCGCCGCGCCCGCGGCGCCGCCGCTCGTGGTCCTCGCGCGGGGCCTCGTGCCCTACGAGGAGGCGCTGGCGCTCATGCGCGACCTCGTGGCGCAGCGCGCCCGCGACGCGTGCCCCGACACGCTCGTGCTGCTCGAGCACCCGCACGTCTTCACCGTCGGTCGCCGCGCCGAGGCGGCGCGCAACGTGCTCGCCCCGGGCGACGTGCCGGTGGTCGCGGTCGAGCGCGGCGGCGACGTGACCTACCACGGCCCGGGCCAGCTCGTCGGGTACCCCATCCTCAAGCTCGCCGAGGGCGAACGCGACCTCGCGCGCGTCCTGCGCGGCCTCGAGGAGGCGCTCATCCGCGCGCTCGCCGAGGTCCCCGGCCTCGCCGCCGAGCGCCGCCCCGGCTTCACCGGCGTGTGGCACGGCGGCCGCAAGCTGGGGTCGATCGGCGTCGCGGTCCGCGACTGGGTCACGTACCACGGGTTCGCCCTCAACGTGACGACGGACCTGTCGTATTTCCGCCGCATCAACCCGTGCGGGCTCAGCCCCGAGGTCATGGGCACGGTCGCGGAGGCGGTTGGAGGCCCGGTCGACGCGGCGGCGCTGCGCGGCGCCGTGGCGCGCGCCGTGGCCGCGGTGTTCGGGCGGCGGCTGGCCGCCTGACGCGGCGCGCCGCAGCGCGAGATATGACGCCGCGGTGACCCCGCCGTGACAGTGGAACACCACGCTTGTGTTCATGCGCGTGCTGCTGGTCTATCCGTCGTATCCCGTCACGTACTGGGGCGCCGAGCACACCCGGCAGTTCACGAAGAAGCGCGGCTTCCTGCCGCCGCTCGGGCTCATAACGGTCGCGGCCCTGCTGCCGCAGCACTGGGAGCTGCGCCTGTGCGACATGAACCTCGGGCCGCTCGAGGACGCGCAGCTCGACTGGGCGGACGCGGTCTTCGTGACCGGCATGCTGGTGCAGCGCGAGGGGTTGCACGAGGTGGCCCGGCGCGCCCGGCAGCACGGGGCCATGGTGGTGGCCGGCGGGCCCTACGCGACCGCGCGCCCCGACCTGGTGCAGCCGGACGTCGACTGCGTGGTGGTGGGCGAGGCCGAGGACCTGATGGACACGCTCGCCGCCGCCCTCGAGCAGGGGCCCGCGGCGCTGCCGCGGCGCCTGGAGGCCCCGGCCCGGCCGGCGATGGCCCGCAGCCCGCTGCCGCGCTACGACCTGCTCGACCTCGACGCCTATCTCACCCTGGGTGTGCAGTTCAGCCGCGGCTGCCCGTTTCACTGCGAGTTCTGCGACATCATCGAGCTCTTCGGCCGGGTGCCCCGCCTCAAGTCGGTCGCGCAGCTCCTCGGCGAGCTCGACGCCGTCTACGCGCTCGGCTTCCGCGGCTCGATCTTCCTCGTCGACGACAACTTCATCGGCAACAAGACCGAGGTGCGCCGGCTGCTCGCGCCGCTCACCGCGTGGATGCAGGCCCACGACTACCCCTTCGACTTCTTCACCGAGGCGAGCGTCAACCTGGCCGAGGACGTGCCGCTCATCGACGCCATGGTCGAGGCGGGCTTCAGCATGGTCTTCCTCGGCATCGAGACCCCGTCGGAGGAGGCGCTGCGCGCGGCCCACAAGCTGCAGAACGTGCGCCGCCCGCTCGACGAGGCGGTGACCATCATCGTGCAGCGCGGCCTCGAGGTGCAGGCCGGCTTCATCGTCGGCTTCGACAGCGACGACCGGGACACGGTGGAGCGGCAGCGCGCGTGGATCGCCCGCTCGCCGATCCCGCTCGCGATGACGGGCGTGCTCATGGCCCTGCCCGGCACCCAGCTCGAGCGCCGGCTCGCGGCCGAGGGCCGCCTGTGCCAGGAGTCGAGCGGCGACAACTTCATGGGCACGAACTTCCGCACGCGCATCGACGAGCTCGACCTGCTCGAGGGCTACGAGCGCCTGCTCGCGGACATCTACGCCCCGGCGGCGTACTTCGAGCGCGTCGCCCGCGCCCTCGCGCTGTGTCCCACCGAGCACCTGCGCTTCCGGCGGCCGCCGCTCTACGCCTGGGGCTGCGGCCTGCGCTCGCTGTGGTACCAGGGGGTGCGCGGCACGTACCGCGGGGCGTACTGGCGCTTCCTCGGGCGGGTGCTGCGCGACACGCCCGGGCGCTTCACCCGCGCCGTGGGCCTGGCGATCCACGGCCACCACATGATCCGCTACACCGCCGAGGACGTGCTGCCGCGGCTGCGGACGGCGATCGCGGCGCTGCGCGCGCGGCGCGCGGCGGCCGCGGCGGAGGCGCGCGCCGCGGCGTGAGCGGGCCGCGGCGCAATACCCCAATTTGGTGATGGGGCCGTCTCGTGCGATACTCGGTGTGGTGACCACGGACCGACCAGCGCGCCGGCGCCGGCGCACGACCGGGTTCGCCCCCCGCGTCAAGGGCAACGAGCTCTTCACCCGCTGCCTCGAGGAGCTCGAGAAGCACCTCTCGCCGCGCCGCGCGGGCGAGGCGCTCGTCGGCGCCCTCGCGCAGGTGGGCGCCCGGCCCGAGGACGTCACGCTCGGGCACCTCGTGCGCGCCGTCGACCTCTCGCTGCCCCAGGCGCTGGCCCCGCACTGTGAGGAGGCGGAGGCGGCCGAGATCGCGCAGGAGCTGACGCAGCTGCTCGACGTGCTCGCGGCCCAGTACTTCCGCGGCTGACGGGACCGGCGGACGCTCGCGCGACGCCGCGCGACGCTAGCGCGCGTTCTCGGCCGCGCGCACGAGCAGCTCGCGCGCGGTGAGCACGGTCTTCGTCACCGGGTCCACGGCGAACGAGAAGCCGCGGCCGATGAGCCCGTCGAAGTCGGTGAGGTACCAGACGTCGACGGTCCAGCGCGTCACCTCGCCCTCGCACGGCGGGCACCAGCCGACCGCCTCGAGGTCGCCGAGGTAGGGCGAGCGGTTGGCCGTCGCCAGGCCCTTGAACTGCGGCGAGCGGCGCACCAGCTCGACGGCGAGGTCGGCGGCCGGCGCGGCGACGCGGCGGCGCCACTCCGAGACGAGCTTCGGCTTGTCGACCTTGCCGGCGAGGTCCACCGGGATGTCGTAGGCCTCGTCCGCGGCGAGCCCCTCGTAGTCCGGCACGTCGAACTCGGGGAAGCGGTCGCGGCGCGTGATCTCCGCCGCGCGGGCGAGGTAGGCGCTCATCCCCATCGCGGCGCTGCCCGCGTCGTAGTACGTGTAGATCCTGAGGATCAGCGTGCGCGAGGGTAGGCGGTGGTCCCAGTCGAGGATCGCCAGCGCGTCGTGGTACTCGTGCTCGCCGAAGGGCACGAGCAGGGGCAGCGCGGCCGCGAGCTGGTCGCGCGCCGCGGCGTCCGCGAACGCGTGCTGGTACGTCACGCGCGGGTGCAGCTTCAGCTCGCTCTGGACGCGGTCCTTGAGCAGCTCGGCGGGCGGCTGTCTCATGCGGCCGTCCTCCGCGGGCGCGGGCGGCGTGGGCGGCGCCGCGCCGGGCCGCGGGCGAGGGCCGCGGCGAGCCGGGCGCACAGGGCGTCGAGCGGCGCGCGGCGCAGCTTCAGGCTGGCGCGGTTGACGCAGAGCCGGGCGCTGATCTCCATCAGCGTCTCGACCTCCCGCAGCCGGTGCTGGCGCAGCGTCTCCCCGGTCGAGACGAGGTCGACCACGCGGTCGCACAGGCCCGCCTCGGGCCCGAGCTCGATCGAGCCGTACAGCTTGACGATGTCCGCGCTCTGGCCGCGGCTGTCGAGGAAGCGGCGCACGAGGCGCGGGTACTTGGTCGCGACGCGCAGGTGCAGGTGCGGCCGCTCGCCCGCGGGCAGCCCGAGGGGCTCGGCGAGCACGAGGCGGCAGCGCCCGAGGCCGAGGTCGAGCGGCTCGTAGAGGTCGAACCCCTGCTCCTCGAGCACGTCTCGCCCCGCGATGCCCGCGTCGGCGGCCCCGGCGTCAACGTAGGTCGGCACGTCCTGGTCCCGTACCAGGATCACCCTGAGACCGGCCACGGGCAAGTGGAAGATGAGGCGGCGGCCCGGGTGGGCGAGCGGCGCGACGTCGTAGCCGGCGCGCGTGAGGAGCGCGGCCGACTCCTCGAGCATCCGCCCCTTCGGCAGCGCGAGCGTGATGGGGGCGGCGGCGGTGGTGGCGGGCCTGCTCATGGCCCGCCGCGCACGCGCCGGATGCGCGCCCCGAGCGCCCGGAGCTTGCGGTCGAGGTGCTCGTAGCCCCGGTCGAGGTGGTAGACGCGCAGGATCTCGGTCCGGCCCTCGGCGCACAGGCCCGCGAGCACGAGCGAGGCCGAGGCCCGGAGGTCCGTCGCCATGACCTTGGTGCCCGACAGGCGCGTCTTGCCGCGGATGACCGCGACCCGCCCGTCGACGAGGATGTCGGCGCCCATGCGCGCGAGCTCCAGCACGTGCATGTAGCGGTTCTCGAAGATGGTCTCGGTGATGACGCTCTCGCCCCTGGCCCGGGTCGCGAGGACCATGAACTGCGCCTGCATGTCCGTCGGGAAGCCGGGGAAGGGCTGGGTGGTGATGGTGATCGGCGCGAGCTCGGCCTTGGCGCGGACTCGCACGTCCGACTCGCCGACGTCGACCTCGGCGCCGGCCTCGCGCAGCTTGCTCACCGCCGCCTCGAGGTGGTCGGGGCGGCAGTGCGTCACGTGCACGTCGCCGCGGGTGACCGCAGCCGCCACCATGAGCGTGCCCGCCTCGATGCGGTCGGGGATGACGGCGTGCTCGACGCCGTGCAGCGCGCCGACGCCGCTGACGGTGACGACCGGGGTGCCGGCGCCCTCGACCTGGGCGCCCATCGCGAGCAGCACCTCGGCGAGCTCGACCACCTCGGGCTCGCGGGCCGCGTTCTCGATGCGCGTCTCGCCCTTGGCGAGCGCGGCGGCCATCATCAGGTTCTCGGTGCCGGTCACCGTCGGCAGGTCGCAGACGATGCGGGCGCCGTGCAGGCGCCGGGCGCGCGCCTCGACGAAGCCGTGGCTGATGTGGATCTTCGCCCCCATCGCCTGCAGCCCCTTGAGGTGCTGGTCGATGGGGCGGGCGCCGATGGCGCAGCCGCCGGGCAGCGACACCCGCGCCAGCCCGAACCGGGCGACGAGCGGGCCGAGGACCAGCACCGAGGCGCGCATGGTCTTGACCAGCTCGTAGGGCGCCTCGAAGCCGCGCATGGCGGCGGTCGAGATGGTGATGGCGTGCTCGCCGTGCGGCTCGATGGCCGCGCCCTGCAGCGTGAGCAGGCGGCACATCGTGCGGACGTCGTTGAGGGCGGGGAGGTTGCGGAGGGTGGTGCGCTCGTCCGTGAGGATGGACGCGGCGAGCAGGGGCAGGGCCGCGTTCTTGGCCCCGCTCACCCGCACCTCGCCCTTGAGGCGCTGGCCTCCCTCGATGACGATGCGGTCCATGGGCTACTGCCGCCGAGTATACCGCAGCGCCCCCGGTCGCGGGGCCCCGGCGCGGCGTCGGCGATGCCGGGACGGCCTAGCTGGACGGCGCCGCGGCGGCGCCCTGCTTGGTCTGGTCGAAGTGCTCCTGGCAGAGGCCCCAGCGGACCATCGGCTTGCGGCAGCCTTCCTTGGAGCAGATCTTGTAGCGCTGCTTCTTGCCCACCTCGCCCTTGCGCCACAGGCGGTAGTGGACGTTGCAGAGACCCTTCGCCCGGTAGGGGCGCTTGCAGCCTTCCTGGCTGCACTTCTTCGCCGCGCGGGGCGGCGTGGTCTTGAGCGGCTTGGTCTTCTTCTCGGTAGTCTTCTCGGCGTCAGCCACGTGGTCCTCCGACAGAGAGGCGTGATCCTAGAGCTATCTACCGCCGTGTCAAGCACTCGCGCAGGGGCGCCCGGGGCGATGACCGGCTGGGCTGCCAGGTGCGCTCGCCGTGCGGTATCCGTGCGCGGGGCCGCTCGCTTACCCGCCGCGCCGCGGACGGCGCGTCGGACGTGCTTCGCTTTTCAAGAGCTTGGCATCCCGCTCGCTGCGCGAGCGGGAGCAGCTCTCCTTGACACCCCGCGCACGGACACCGCGCGTCGAGCGCCATGGCTGGACCCGTGGCACACGCGCCACACGC
>DASXVK010000264.1:0-3628 GCA_036504295.1 Polyangia bacterium | reverse complement strand
CCATGACGGTGTCGCCCATCTCGAGCCGTCGATCGGCGCTGAGGTCGCGCCTGATCAGGAGCGCCTCGAGGTCCACGGGGATCGGCTTCACCTTCTCGCCCTCGCCCCGCATGATGTAGGCGCCCTTGAGGTCGGCCGCGGGACCGACGCCGCCGGCGCGCTCGATGAGCGTGCGGACGGTGTCGCCCTCCTCGTACTCCATGCGCCGGACCGAGGTGGCCTCGTCGGCCTGCTTGCCGCCGAGGATCGCCCCGACGAGGAACAGGCCCCGCTGCAGCTCCTCGGCGCTGGGGATGATCACGCGGTCGTCATCCCTGAGCGCGACCGCCGGGACCGGCCCCTGAGCGCCACGGAACCCGAGCTCGAGCTGCTGGTCGCGCTCGGCCTGGTTGCGACGCACCACGCGAATGGGGAGCCGCGGCGTGACCGCGGACTTGAAGCCCCCGGCGAGGGCGACGAGCTCGGCCAGGTCCTTGGTCTTGATCAGCTCGTAGCGCCCCGGACGGTTCACCGGGCCGGTGATGGTGACGCTCACCTGCTCGAACGGCACACGGACGACGTCCCCGTCGAGGACATGGGGGTTCTGCGCCTTGTCGCCGGTGAGGAGGTACGCGAGCAGGTCCGCGACGATGACCTTGCCGTCGCGTCGTCGCACCTCGACCCGGCGCTGCGAGCCGTTGCCGCCGGTCGTGATCCGCGACGCGCCAGGCTCGGTGGTCTCGCCGGGCCGCCTCTTCGCGAGCGTTCGCTTGATGCCGCCGGCGCGCTCGAGGACGTTGCTGAGCCGGTCGGTGGCGCGCGCCGGATAGATGCCCGGCTTCACGACGTTCTCGACGACGTGGACGAGGAACGTGCGGGGGCTCACGAGCTGGGCGTCGAAGTTCAGGCCCGGATAGAGGCGCAGGACGGTCTTGCGGATCGCGTCCCGCGCCTGGGTCAGCGTCTTGCCCGCCACCTCGACGTTACCGACCCGCCAGATGAACATGCGGCCGGTCAGCCCGACCGGGACGCGGAGCGTGAAGTTCTGACGCCCCCAGAAGTAGAGCTCGAAGATGTCGCCCCGGCCGCAGATGTAGGTCTCGGGATCGAGCGGCTCTTCCAACGGTACGGGCTGCCCCGTGACGGGCTGCGGCACGCCGGGCTCGGCCGTCTCGGCAGCCTCGGCGCCGGTCCCGCGCCGCGGGCCGGGGCGTTGCTCCTCGGGGCCGGGGCCAGGCATCGGCTGCGCGTAGGCGATGAGGGGAAAGAGCGCGGTCACGGGCGCGAGCAACCCCGCGACGATGGCCATCCCCCGGCCGCGTCGGACCAAGCGCATCAGGGCGGGAATGGTACGCGCCGAGCCCCGAGGTGTCAAGGAGAGCGCGAGCGGAAGCTCCCGTTTTCAAAGCGGTTCGAGGGCGTGGGCCGCGACGCTGAGCACTGCGGGCTGCAATCGGAGACGCGCTCCGGCGACGCCGGTGGGGAGATTCTCGACAGCGCCGCGTAGCCTGGGGCAGCGTGGCAAAAAGTCTCATGACAGGAGGCGCGGGCGGGCGCTGCCCCGTCGCGGCTCGGGTCGGTCCGGGTTGACACAATAGGGAACTCCGATGTAGGTTCGACGCGCTTCTGGGGAAGCAGCAGCGCTGGGGGGGCCAGGCCCCCGATCATCTCGGTTTCGCCGTTCTTGGTTGGGGACCTCTTTTGGGGGGCAGTCGTACCTCGTCTGGAGATTTGAATGGCCCGGTCAAGCCGCTCGGGGGCGGCCACTCAGGTTGCACCCAGCACCGAAGCATCGGGCAAGATCGGGCAGGCGCCCGCTCTTGCGATCCATGTCAACCCATTCGCCCAGGTCAGAGATGAGACCCGGCCACGGCTGACCACCCTCATCATCATCGGCGCTGACGTCGGCGCGCTGGCGCTCGCTGCCGTAGCCGCGGCGGCGACGCTGACCCTGCTGGGAAGCAGCGGCACTCCGCTGCCATTCCTGCGACTGTGGCCGTTGTTGAGCGTGTTCGTGCTCGCCTACTGGCTGCTCGGCCTGTACGGGCTGGTCGGGATCGGGCCCGCCGAGGAGCTGCGACGCTGCTCCCTGGCGACCTCGACCGTGTTCCTGCTCCTCGGCGCCGAGGCCGTCCTGTCCCGCACGACGGCCCTCTACCCGCGCCTGATCGTGTTCGCCGCCTGGGTCGTGGCGCTGGCCGCGGTGCCGATCGTCAGGGCGGTGGTCCGCGGGGTGCTCGCGCGGCGGCCGTGGTGGGGCCAGCCGGTCGTCATCCTCGGCGCGGGCCGGGCGGGCCAGGTCGTGGTCCAGACGCTCCGGCGCCACCCCGGCATGGGGCTCAAGCCGATCGCGTTGCTCGACGACGACCCCGGCAAGCAGGGCAGCCGCCTCGGCGTGCCCGTACCGGGCGGCCTTCACCTCGGGCCGCGGCTCGCCCAGGACTGCGGCGTCGCGAACGCCATCGTGGCGATGCCGGGCGTGCGGCCCGAACGCGTCGACGCGTTGCTGCGCGACCACGCGTGGCCGTTCGCCCGCGTGTTCGTGCTGCCGGAGAGCTTCGCGCCGTCGGGGACGTGGTCCGACACGAAGTCGCTCGCCAGCATCCCGGGCCTCGAGGTCCGCCGCCAGCTCCTCGACGGGGTCGGCTGCCGGGCCAAGCGGGCCCTCGACGTGCTCGCGACCCTGCTGCTCAGTGTCGTCGCGCTGCCGCTCATGCTGCTCATCGTGCTGGCCATCCGCCTGGAGTCGCGCGGCAAGGCGCTGTACGCGCACCGCCGCATCGGCCGGGGCGGCCGCTACTTCAGCGCCTGGAAGTTCCGTTCCATGGTGCAGAACGCGGATCGACTCCTCGAGTCGTACCTCGATCAGCACCCCGACGCGCGCGCCGAGTGGCAGGAGTCGATGAAGCTCACGAACGACCCGCGCGTCACGCGCGTCGGCCGCCTGCTGCGCAAGACGAGCCTGGACGAGCTGCCGCAGCTCTGGAACATCCTCACCGGCGAGATGAGCCTGGTCGGGCCGCGCCCGATCGTCACCGACGAGATCCCGAAGTACGCCGACAAGTTCGCGCTCTACGCCCAGGTCCGCCCCGGCCTGAGCGGCCTCTGGCAGGTCTCGGGACGCAGCGACACGTCCTACGACGAGCGCGTGCGCCTCGACACCTACTACGTGCTGAACTGGTCGGTCTGGCTCGACCTGTGGGTCCTCGCGCGCACCGTCCCGGTCGTCCTCTTCGGGCGCGGCGCCCGGTAGCCGCCCGCTCCGTTCACCCAGCGACAGCCCGCTCCAAACGACACCGCCCGGCCCCCTCGCGAGGGCCGGGCGGTGCGAAGCTCCGCTAAGCTACTTCAGTGGTTGCTACGCCGTCGCGGGCGGCGTCACCTCGCCGGTGGCGTCCGGGGGCGGCGGGGGCACCGGGCGGGCGCCGCCGCTGCCGCCGGCGGCCGGGGTGACCTTGACCGCGTCGGTCTCGGGCTCGAGCGCGAGCGGCAGGACCTCTTCCATGCGCTTGATGTGCACGAGGTCCATCTCCTGCTTGATCTCGTCGGGGATGTCGACGAGGTCCTTCTTGTTGCGCTCGGGCAGGATGACGCGCTTGATGCCGGCGCGGTGCGCGGCCAGGACCTTCTCCTTGATGCCGCCCACCGG
>DASXVK010000263.1:0-11208 GCA_036504295.1 Polyangia bacterium | reverse complement strand
GCGCGGCGCGGGCGCCCGCGCCGCTCACACCTTGATCGTCACGACCTCGATGCGCGCCGGGTCGCCGACGCCGAGGCCCTTCTGGCTCGCGGCCTCGATGTGGCGGGCGTCGCGTGTCTTGTCGGGCAGGCCCTTCGCCTTGCGCTTGGCCATGAGGACCGCGCGCCCCGCCACGTCGAGCGCGACCGGGTCGGTGGCGAAGTAGATCGCGTTCTCGCGCCACAGGCGGTCCGCCCCGGACGGGCGCGGCCCGTCGTCGAAGCAGGCGGAGGTCGCGTCCATCACGTGCAGCGGGATCTTCGCGTGCGCCACGCAGTGCTGATACGCCTCGGCGATGAAGGGCTCGCAGTGGCCCTCGTGCGCGTCCTTGTAGTGGTCGTAGCAGCCGAAGGCGATGTTCTTGAGCGCCAGCGTCACGCCCGCCATGCGGTGGTCCTTGAGGACCGGCAGGTTGATCGTCACGTCGGTGGCGTCGGTCAGCATGGTGGCGAGGGCCGCGCTCCCCTTGCTCCCCTTGAGCGCGATGGTCTTGTGGTAGCTGGCGCCGTGCTCGATGCGCTCGCCGTGCTTGCCGGTGCCCAGCTGGTAGCGCGTCGGCAGGAAGTGCGGCGGCCAGCGGTCCCACACGACGAGGTTGGCGGGCTTCACGCCGGCCGCGATCAGACCGACGATCATGGCGTCGGTGATCTCGGGCGCGGTGTAGATGAGCGGGCGGCCGAGGACGTTGATCTTGAGCCCGACCCGCAGCTCCGGCTTGACGAAGCGGCCCCACGCGGCCGTCACCGTCGTGGCGCCCGTGAGCGCCATCAGGCCGCGGTCGACCATCGCGGCCACGACCCGGGGATCGCGCTCGTCGCCGCGCCAGATCCGATCGGACTCGACGCGCACGAGGCGCGCCTTGGTCGCCACCTGGGCCGGCGGGCCGCCGAACGCGAGCCGGGGCCCGAGCGCCACGGCGGCGGCGCCGGCCGCGACCCCGCCGAGGAGACTGCGTCTGGTGATGCCCTTGGGGCGGTCGCTCATGCGCGAGAGCGTAGCACGCGCTGCGGGGGTCAGTGAACGGAGCAGGAGATGCAGGGGTCGTAGGCGCGGACGAGCATCGAGCAGAGCACCTCGAGCTTCGCGTCGGTCATATCCGTGGTCGCGAACTGCGTGACCAAAGCCGGCATGTCGTCGGCGATGTTCTTGTTGTTCTGGGTGGTGGGGATGATGCAGTTCGCCTTCTGGACGTAGCCCTCGCGGTCGTAGGCGTAGTGGTGGTAGAGGATGCCGCGGGGCACCTCGACCGCGCCCACGCCCTCGCCCGCGCGCGGCGTGACCTTCGTCATGAGCTCGGTCGACTCCGGCCACCCGAGGATCTGATCGATGAGGAGCATCATCTCGTGGGTGACGTGGACGGCCTCGACGAGCTGGGCCACGTTGTGCATGAACGGGTTGTGGTTGACCGGGGCGAGGCCGAAGCCGTCGGCGACCTTCTTGGCGTCGGGATGGAGGAACGCGTAGTTGTTGTTGACGCGGGCCAGCGCCCCGACCGCGAGCGACGGCCGCGACAGCTTGCACCACTTCGTGGTCTGGCCGTCGACGACGTACTCGTTGGTCATCGCCAGGTAGTCGGCCTCGCGCTTCACGACGCCGTCGGTGGAGACGAGGTCGCCGCCGATCCACGGATAGCTGCGCTCGCCCTTGAGCGACACGAACTCGGTCTCGCGGGCGAAGTCCGGGATCTTGAAGGTGCCGAAGAGGCTCGCGGTGACGATGAAGTCGTTGAGGATCCCCTCGAGCTCGGCGCGGAAGCCCTCGAGCTTGCGCTTGTCGGGCATCGCCGCCATGCCGCCCACCTGGATCGAGACCGGATGGGTGGTGCGGCCGGCGACGGCGTCGGAGATGCGGTTCGCGAGGCCCTTGATGCGGGCCGCCATCACCACCACCTCGGGCTTGAGCTCGAGCAGCGGCAGGGCGCTCTCGAGGCCGAGGAAGTCCGGCGCGGCGAGGAAGAAGAGGTGCAGCGCGTGGCTCTGCAGCGTCTCGCCGTGCTTCGCGAGCAGCCGCAGCTTCGCGGCGGCGTCGGGGATCGTGACGCCGAAGGCGTTCTCGGTGGCGCGGACGCTGGCCAGGCAGTGGCCGATCGAGCAGATGCCGCAGATGCGCGCGGTGAGGATGCCGGCGGAGGTGTAGTGCTTGCCCTTGAGCATCACCTCGAAGAAGCGCGGCGTCTCGATGACCTCCCAGCGCGCCTCCTTGAGGGCGCCGTTCTCCACCTTGACGTGGATGTTGCCGTGCCCCTCGACGCGCGTGAGGTGGTGGACGTCGACGTTCAGGTTGATCTGCGTCATTTGGCACCCTCGAAGCCGCCGAAGAAGCCCATCCGCTCGGCGATCTCGCGGTCGCTGTGGCCCCGCTCCTTGGCCAGCCGGAAGAACTCGGGGTAGTTCGGGTCGGCGGCCGGCCCGCGGCAGCCCCAGCAGCCGAGGCCGCCGGCCGGGCACGGCGCGTCGCAGCCGGCGCGCGTGATCGAGCCGAGGCAGAGCTGGCCCCTCTCGAACATGCACGAGGTGAAGCGCTGCTTGCAGTCGACGCACACCGGATAGACCGGGAACTGGTAGGGCACCTCCATGATGAGGTGCTTCACGATGTGCTCGACCTCGGCCTTGCTCACCGGGCAGCCGGGCAGCTCGAGGTCGACCTTCACGATGTCCTTGAGCGGGCGCACGGCGAGCGTGTCCTTCGGCTTGTCGCCGTACACCTCGCGGTTCGCCGCGGCGAGGTCGAAGGCGTTCTTGAGGCGCGCGACGCCGCCGTAGCAGGCGCAGCTGCCGAGCGCGACGAGGACCTTGGCCCGCTCGCGGATCTCGCGCAGGCGGTCGATCTCGTCGGCGCGGCTGATGCAGCCCTCGACGAGCGCGACGTCGTACACGTCGGAGCGCGCCGTGGTGGCCTCGCGGAAGTTGACGACCTCGACGGCCTTGAGGAAGGGGACGAGGGTGTCCTCCTTGTTGACGAGCTGCAGCTCGCAGCCCTCGCAGGAGGTGAAGTCGAAGACGGCGACCTTGGGCCGCTGCGGCTCAATCCCGAGGTATCTCATGTCATGCCCTCAGATGGCTTCCTTGAGGTTCATGACGGTCCAGTAGTCGAAGACCGGGCCGTCGACGCACGTCGAGGTCGAGCCGACGTTGCAGCGGTAGCACTTGCCCATGCCGCAGTGCATGCGCCGCTCGAGGGAGACGAACATGCGCTGCATCGGCATGCCGAGCTGGCTCAGCTTCGCGCACACGAACTTGAACATGACCGGTGGGCCGCAGACGATGGCGTAGGTGTCGTCGGCCGCGATCGTCATCTTGTCGAGGAGCTTGGTGATGAGGCCGACCTCGCCCCGCCACTGCTCGTCGGGCCGCTCGACGATGATGTCGAGCTTGACCCCGTCGACCCGGCGCCACTGCTCGTACTGGTAGTCGAAGAGGAGCTGGCTCGGGTCCTTGGTGCCGTAGAGGATGTGGACGTCGTTGTAGTCGACGCGGTTCTCGATGACGTGGAAGATCGGGGCGCGTAGCGGCGCGAGGCCGAGGCCGCCGGCGATGAGGAGCACGTTCTTGCCCTTCATCTGCGCCATCGGGAAGTCGGTGCCGAACGGGCCGCGGATGCCGACGAGCGCGCCGAGCTTCGCCCGGTGCAACATCGCGGTCACGGTGCCGGCCTTGCGGATGCACAGCTCGATGAAGCCGCGGTTCGACGGCGAGCTCGAGATCGAGATCGGCACCTCGCCGTAGCCCGGCAGCTCGAGCATCAGGAACTGGCCCGGCAGGAAGGTGAAGCGCTCCCGCTCCGCGTCGTCGAGGATGCGGAGGTGGAAGAGCTTCTCCATGTCCGTCAGGCGGACGATGCTGGTGATGGCCGCCTTGAACGTCCGGTCCGTGTGCTGGAGCCGGGTGCGGTTGTTGAAATCGAGCGGCTTCTGGAAGTCGCTCGACTTGGTGATGTCGTGCGGGTGAATGAGCGCGGTCATACCTGCTCCTCCGCCTGCAGCTCGGCGATCACGTCGGGCGGGTTGATCCCGGCGAGGCACGTGCGCCCGCAGCGGTTGCAACCGACGCACTTCGGCTCGTCGTACGCCTCGACGAAGCCGCGGTGCTGGTGGTAGTAGCGGTACTTGAGCCGGCTCTCGCGGCTCGGCCGGAAGTTGTGGTTGCCGGCGACGAGGGCGAAGTCGAGCAGGTTGCAGGAGTGCAGCTGCTTGACCTTCTGCCCCTTCGTGAAGTCCATCGAGACGTCCTCGTGGACCCCGTAGCAGTAGCAGGTGGGGCACACCATCGCGCAGGAGCCGCACGACAGGCACTTCGAGCCCCACTTCTTCCACACCGGCGAGTCGAACTCGATGTCGAGGATGGCCGGCAGGTTCGCGACGTTCACCTGGGTCTTGAACGCCGCGGCCAGCTGCTTGCGGCGGACGAGGTAGGCCTCGCTGTCGGCGGTGGTGATCTCGTGGTGCTTCACCTTGCCGATGAGGTTGTACCCCTTGTCCGACCCGACGCTGACGAAGTAGCGGTCGCCGAGGTCGGAGAGGAAGAGGTCGAAGCCGCGCTCGACGGTGTCCGCGCCGACCGAGCGGCAGAAGCAGCGCTCGCCGGGCTCGTGATCGACGCCGATGACGAGCGTGTTCTGCCGCCGCGACACGTAGTACGGGCTCGGGTAGCGGTCCTTGATGAAGACCTTGTCGAGCTTGAGCAGCCCGTTGATGTCGCAGGCGTGCATCCCGACGATGGCGCGCGGCTGGATGCGGTACTTGATCTCCTGCTTCCAGTCGTGGTCGGTGAAGTCGAACTGCGACAGGTTCTCCCGGTAGGGGAGGAAGTACGTCTTCGGCGAGAACTCGGTGGTCTCGTAGCCGAGATCCATCTCGTCGAAGCGCGCGACCGGGAGGAACTGATGGAGCGGCGCGCCGGCCGCGTCGGCGCCGACCCGCTTCGGGCCGATCACCTCGTTGTTCTCCAGGATGGCCTCCACCATCCTGCGGAACTCTTGCTTCGTCAGGGTCCGGAACAGCATGGGTCGCCTCCGGCTCGGAGCCTCGAACCGCCCACATCATCCCCGATAGAGTCGAGTCGTCAAGTGTATATGGAGCAATACAGTGGGGCTGCACAACGGCTGGAATCGAACGAATCCGCACGCTTAAGGGTTACGCCCGAAGAAATGCAACACGGAGGCGCGGAGGCACGGTGGCAGGAGGAGAAGATCTTGGTTGGGCTCTGCCGACTACGACCGAGCACGGGTCCCTCGTGGTCGGCACTACTCAACCCAAGAAACTCCCACCGAGCTCCGCGCCTCCGGGTCTCCGTGTTGCGTTCTTCTTACGCGCGCTGCGGCTCAGGCGAAGAAGCGCGCGAGCAGGGTGTGGCCGGCGGTCTCGAGCCGGCCGGTGGCGAGCGCGGCGGCCTCGGTGAAGCGGGGGCCGCCGCTCACCGTGACGCCGGTGCCGGCGAAGGCGTAGTGCGGCGGCACGGCCGAGTGGGCCTTGGTCGAGGCGGGCGTCGGGTGATCGGGGGCGACGAGCATGCGCCACTCGGGGTAGCGGCGCAGCGCCGCCAGGAGCGGCCCCACGACGGCGGCGTCGATGCGCTCGAGGGCGGTCACCTTCGCGGCGGCGTCGCCGAGGTGGCCGGCCTCGTCGGCGGCCTCGACGTGGACGACGACGCAGTCGTAGCGCTGGAGGGCGGCGACGGCGTGGCGCCCCTTCGCGTCGTAGTCGGTGTCGATGTAGCCGGTCGCGCCCGGCACCGCGATGAGGTCCATGCCCGTGGCCACCGCCATGCCGCGGATGATGTCGACCGCGGTGATGGCCGCGGCGCGCACGCCGTACTTCGCGGCGAAGGGCTGGAGCGTCGTCGGCTGGCCCTGGCCCCACAGCCAGATGTCGGTCACCGGGTCGCGGCCGGCGCGGCGGCGCGCGGCGTTGACCGGGTGGGCCGCGAGCACCTCGCGGGCGCGCGCCATGATCGCCATCACGCGCTCGGCGCCCGTGCCGCGGGGCACGTGGTCGGCGACGGGCTGGTCGGGGATGTCGTGGGGCGGCGCGCAGGTGAGCTTCATCTCGGCCGCCTCGCCGAGCAGCAGCAGGTTGCGGTACGACACGCCGGCGTGGAACGTGCAGTCCTCGGCGGCGAGCGCCGCGTTGAGCGCCATCACGAGCGCGCCGGCCTCGCCCTGGGCGATGTGGCCGGCGGTGAAGTCCTTCATGCGCCCGTCGACGATGGTGACGAAGTTGCAGCGGAAGATGAGCTGGTCGGGGCGCGTCTCGAGCCCCTTCGCGCAGGCCTCGATGGGCGCACGGCCGTTGTAGTAGCGGTGCGGGTCGTAGCCGAGCAACGTGAGCGTGCCCACGTCGGTGCCGGGCGTGAAGCCGGGCGGGATCGTGACGATGCGGCCGAGCTCGCCGTTCGCCGCCACCCAGTCCATGTGCGGGATGCGCGCGGCCTCGAGCGGGGTCTGGCCGCCGAGCTGCGGCAGCCTCTCGTCGGTGGCGCCGTCGGGCAGGACGATCACGGACTTGCGCGTCGCGGGCATGCGGGTCTCCTCGCGCCTAACAGACTACTGCGCGCCTCGGTGTGTCAAGCGGTCGTGCTCGGGCGCGAGCACGAGCGCCCTCACCCCTGATGCGGCCCGTCCTTCGCGGCGTCGTCCGCGCCGGCGTCGTCCACCGCGTCAGTCCCGCCGTCCTGGTCCGGCGGCACGTCCGGGCCGATGCCGCCGCAGGTGAGCGTCGGGCAGGCGCTGAGCGCCACCCCGCCGAGGAGCAGCGCCGCGCCCGAGGCGGCGAGGAACCGGCGCCGGTCGGTCCCGGCGGGCGGCTCGACGCCGGTGATCATCGCGGCGAGCTGCGCCGGCGGGACCGCGCGCAGGATCGCCCGCTCGCGGTCGGTGAGGTCGGCCGCGGCGGCGACCTCGCCCGGGCGAGCGAGCAACATGCGGCGGAAGTCGTCGTCGACGGCGGCGCGCCGGAGCAGCCGCTGGATACCGGTGGGGATGCCGGGGATGTCGCTGGGTCGCGTCGGCTTGGTCGTCATTCGGCCTCGAGTGCGCCCGGCGTCGCCCGCTGCCCTGCCCGCTGTGCCCGCGCCGGCCGCGCCGCAATTGTCGCACGGCGGGGGGCCGGCGCGCCAGGCGAGGAAATGCTCCGCGCGAAAGTTCGCGAAACGCGCCCCTCGCGCGAGGAGCACCCCCGTGCTCCCGGCGCGGGGTACGCGTTTTCCGAACCTTCCGGCGAAGCAGTCAGCGCGAGCCCGGCCGGCGGCCCCCGCGCCAGGGCCGCGGCCGGCTACCGCCTCAGGCGAGCACGCCGCGCGCCCGCAGCAGGTCCGTGATCTCGCCGACGATGCCGGCCGCGCGGTCGATCTCCTCCGCGCCGCTCTCCGCGTCGAAGCGCACGGTCGTGCTGTAGTCGGCCTGCTCGCGGTAGCGCTGCAGGGCGGCCAGCCCCTTCGCGACCTGCCGCCGGAGCGCGCCGGTTGCGACGAAGTGCTGGAACAGCAGGTCGTGCGTCCCCTCGTGCGTCCGCGCCTGGACCCCCGCCGAGAACAGCGCGGCCTTGGCCGCATGGAAGGCCGCGTAGTAAGCCCGGCTGACGGCGTCGTCCCAGAGGCCCAGCTGTGCCAGAGCGCGGGCGGCCGCGAGCGCGGCCTCGGCGCGCTGCAGCTCGCGCCGCGCGTTCTCGACGCGGTTGGCGTCAGTCAAGCGGCACCCCCTCCCGTTCGATGTCCTGCCAGAGCAGCCGCTCGAGGCGCCGCATCTCGCCGGCCTCCGCGTCGGAGAAGGCGAGCGGCGCGAGCCGGGCGTGCCGGTCCAGCGCGAGGTCCGCGCCCAGCTCGTAGACCTCGGTCCGCTCGCGCCCGGTCAAGCCCCGCACGACGACCAGCACGTCGACGTCCGAGTCGGGGCCGGCTTCGCCGCGCGCGTACGAGCCGAAGAGCACGAGCCGCTCGAGGCGCTCGCCGAAGCGGTCGCGGAGTCGCTGCCGCAGCTCCTGCAGCGCACCGGCGATGGCGCCGCCCGGGATCATGAGTCGATCTTAGTGGCGCGACGCCGCCCGCGCCAGGGTCGCGGCCCCCTCAGCCCGCGAGATCGCGGATCATGTAGACGTCGTACGGGCCGAGCGGGGCGAAGCCGGCGGCGCGGTAGAGCGCGATCGCCGCGGCGTTGTCGCGATGGACCTCGAGCTTGAGCTGGAGGCCGATCGCACGGGCCGCGTCGAGCGTGGCCGCGAGCAGGCGCCGGCCCAGGCCGCGGCGCTGGTGGGTGGGCGCGATCGCGAAGTGGTGCAGGTAGGTGCGCCGGCCGTCGACGGTGAGCCAGGCGGCGCCGGCGAGCGCGCCGGCCGCCTCGAGCACGAGCAGCCGCCCGCCGGCGGCGAGCGTGCGCGTGATCGTCGCGAGCGTGTCGCCGCGCTGGGGGCTCGCCATGCCCGTCGCGCGCCAGAGCGCGAGCACGGCGGGGTAATCGGTGTCGGCGAAGTCGCGGACCACGACCGCGTCGCTCATGGCGCGCCTTCCGGCACGACCCGGACCGTCAGCAGCAGCGGCCACCCGAGGTAGCGGCGGGACCGCGGCGAGCGCGCGGCGAGCTCCTCGTCGACGGCGTGCTCGCCCAGGTGGTCGAGCCGCAGCCCGGCGCGCAGCGCGCCCATGACGTAGTCGGCGGTCTGGTTCGGGTAGCTGCGCGGGCGCGTCTCGCGGCCCGTCGCGGGATCGGTGACGCGGGCCGTGATCCCGCGCAGCATCATGGCCGGGTGCATCGCCGTCAGCACCGCGCGGCCGCCGGGCCGGCACACGCGCCCGACCTCGCGGAAGAAGCCCGCGAGATCGGCGATGTGCTCGATCACGAGGCAGCACAGCACGACGTCGAAGCTGCCGTCGTCGAATGGCAGCGCCCGCGTCAGGTCGTGCGCCACGAAGCGCACGCCGGCCGCGCCCGACTTCGCGCGCGCCCGGTCGAGCATGGCCGCGGAGAAGTCGACCGCGGTCACGTCCGCCCCGGCCGCCGCCGCCGCCACCGCGTGCCGCCCGGTGCCGCACCCCAGGTCGACGACGCGGAGCCCGCGCAGCTCGCCGAGCACGCCCGGCAGGTACCGCTCCTCGAGCTGGATGAGCGGGTTGTCCTCGCCGTCGTAGATCGCGGCCCAGCGGTCGTAGCCGTCGCGGGTCGGGAGGATGTCGGGATCGGTGGCCGGGGGGGATGGAGTGGTGGAGTCCATGGGGCGGACGATAGCACCGCGGACGGGCGGCGCGCCGGAGGAGTGGGTCAGGCTATTTCGCGACCCTCATGATCGTTCCGTCGAGAGCCAACGTCCCGGTGGGGCGTCGACGGCGATCGCGCGGGGCATGAACTGCCAGGCGACCAGCGTGACCGGCTGATTGCTCCCGTCCGGTTCACAGCTACCGCCGTTGCACGCCAGCCCCGAGCCACACGCGGGGACACCACAGCAACCGCAACAGGGTTGGGTTAACGCACCACACCAGGGCACCAAGCCGTCGATGGCCCCGCCGTCGAGGTTGGCGCGCTCGGACGCGCCTGACCCGCAGCCGGTCCCCAGCCGGGGCACTTCCCCCAGCGGAAGTGCTGCCCATCAGCCAGGGCCCTTCCCCCAGCGGAAGTACTGCCCATCAGCCGGGGCACTTCCCCCAGTGGAAGTGCCGCGCCCCAACGTTTGCCGCCTGTCCGAAGTCGCGTACACTCGATCCAAGGGGCATGTCGTTGCCGCGCGGACCTCGACTCCTGCTGGCGCTGGCGCTCGCCGCGGCGCTGGGCGCGTGCGGCGGCGCCGACGGGCCCGACCTGCGGCCGCCCCTCGAGGCCGTGGCCGACGAGGAGTACGCGGTGCTGAGCGCGGCGCTGATGGAGCACGCGTCCCGCGACGGTGCGCAGGTCCTCGTGGTCGAGCGCGCGACCGTCGCGTGCGTCGACTACACGTGCGAGAGCTACGCCCAGGCGGTGGGCCCCTTCGGGGCGCCGCCCGCCGACGCGTTCGAGGACTTCCTCGCGCGCAACGCCGCGAGCGCGACGCTCGCCGAGCGCTTCGCGCCTCACATGGGGCTCCCGGTCGTGCTCCTCGGGCGCGATGAGCTGGCGCAGCTCGGGGGCCACGGTGACTTCTTCGGCCACCTGGCGGAGGCGTACCCCGGGTCGCATGGCGTCCTCATGCTCGGGCGGGTCGGCTTCAACCGGAGCATGGACCTGGCGCTCGTCTCGATCGGCAACCAGTACGCGGGCCTCGGCGGCTATGGGTTGCTCCAGCTGTACCGCAAGATCGACGGCGTCTGGGTGCTGCAGGCGAGCCGCCCGACCTGGATCTCGTAGGGCCGCGCCGCCCGCCGCGCCGCACCGCGGGTCAGCACTCACCGACGGTCGCGGCTTGATTTCTCGCGCGGAGTGTTCGCATGATGCGGCCGCGAGCCATCCACGCACGCGAGCGAGGGAGTCATGGCGCAGCCGTCGAGCAAGCAGGGCTGGATCGTCGCTGGGGCCGCCACCGCCATCAACCTCGCGCTCGGGATCCTGTACGCCTGGAGCGTCCTCAAGGGCGGCATCCCCGACTCGTGGGGCTGGAGCAACGCCAGCAAGGCGCTGCCCTACTCCGTCGCGTGCCTCGTCTTCTCGCTCTCCATGATCCCGGCGGGCCGGCTGCAGGACCGCATCGGCCCGCGCTGGGTCGCGACGCTCGGCGGCATCCTCACCGGCGTGGGCTGCATCGTCGCCGCGCTCTCGGGCTCGTCGCTCGCCGGCTTCATCTTCGGCTTCGGCGTCCTCGCGGGCGCCGGCATCGGCTTCGGCTACGCCGCCGCGACGCCCCCCGCGGTGAAGTGGTTCCCGCCGCAGCGCACGGGCGTCATCGCCGGCGTCGTGGTCGCGGGCTTCGGCCTCGCCTCGGTCTACATCGCGCCGCTCGCGACCCGCCTGCTCGACGTCTTCGCCACGAAGAGCGCCGCCGGCGTGCGCGAGCCCGGCGTGTCGACCACCATGCTCGTCTTCGGCCTCGGCTTCCTCGTCGTCGTCACGGCCCTCGCCCAGCTCATGCGCAACCCGCCGGCGGGCTTCGTCCCGGCGGGCGCGCCGGCGGCGAAGGGCGGCGGCCACGCGCCCGACCGCTCCGTGCGCGAGGTGCTCGGCACGGCGCAGTTCTACGTGCTGTGGGTCATGTTCTTCGCCGGCGCGGCCGCCGGGCTC
>DASXVK010000262.1:0-25027 GCA_036504295.1 Polyangia bacterium | reverse complement strand
TCCCCCGACTTGGACAGGCAATGCCTTCCGCGACAGGGTGACCTCAACTCGGGCTGCCGCGCGGACCTCATCCCAGGGCCGTTTCTACGCCGTCCGCGAGGGGGTGACGTTCAAACGATTGCCTGTCTTGGACAGCAGTGGTCCTGGACGTACTACGATGCGAATTGCCCGATCGAGCACCGTTTTGATGGTGATGGCCCGGCCTTGACGAACAATGTCACCACATGGCGCGAAGTTGACGTGTCCACGTGGACCGTCAACGCCAGCGACGTTTCTATCACATTCTGCCACCGGCCTATCGGTACTTACACAAACATTCATTGCTATCAGTTCTCTCCGCTTGCATCGGGGTACTCATGGGGCGCGGCGCAGGCTAGCCTCCCGTATCCAACGGACGCGCAGCAGATTTCGTGGATAAAGATCCACGCACGCAACGGCGCAAATGTCCTAGGGTACCAGATGATCTATTGGTGGTGACGCCTCGGACCTGAAACGAGGAACGCCAATCATGGCACGTAGGAACCGCTGGATCATCGGCCTGTGGTCCATCGTGGGAGTCCTGATTGCCCTGGGCGCATTCGCCTTCGGATCGGCACGGCGCCGCTCCGTAGATGAGTCCGCTGTCGGCGGGCGGGCACCTGCGCTTCAGCGCACTGCAAGCGATAGTCCAGCAGAGAGGCCGCCACCGCTTGGTGCCGCTCCCTTCGCTCCTGACGAGGGTGCCGCGGAGTTCGAGCGACTAAACGCCGATTTTTCCCGGCGCACCGCCAACACGCCATGGGCCACGACAGCTGAGATCGAACTGGCCTCATGGCTGAAGGCCGCGACCCAGTCTCCCGCGAGCCACCCGGATGCGCGGATCGAGTGCCGTGAAAGATCGTGCCACGCGACTCTTTCGATCGATGGCCCATCAGAGGGGCAACTCTTGGCGAAGCTCATCGTCGGAGCACGGGCTTTCCGAGTGCCGTGCTCGCTCCAATTACTCGAAGGGCCGCGACAGGACGAACTCCACGTTTTTTGGATCTGCCCCGACCTCGCCGGAGCCGCCGCACTTGCGCCCTGATCCGGGGCGCAATGAGCACTCATTGCAGTCTCCTGAGGGCCAACTCGTCTGCCGACGGGAGCACCAGCTCCCGTTCAACTAACTAATCTCGTCGGAATTCTGCTACCGGATCGAGTTGACTCCGGGACCGAATTCTCCGCAAGGCTGCTTGCTGGCCCCGCCGACCGCGCGCAGCCGCGCTCCCCGCTGCAGGTCGTCGCGAATCCGCGCGATGATCAACGCGACGCCCATCGACAGCACGACCGCCATCAGCACCACGTCTCGGCGCTTCACCCGCGGGCTGACGGGGACGACCGCGCGGTCCACGACGCGGACGGCGCCATCCGTGCGGCCCCCGGTGAGCATGGCGAGCTGGTACTCCTTTTCGAGCAGCAGCAGCACCTGCTGATGGAGGCTCACGGCACGCAGTCGCCGGCCGTATTCGAGCGCGAGCGCGGGCAACGCTCCCGCCGGCAGGATGACGTTGAAGTCCTCGTCCAGGCGGCGCGGCGCCCCGGGCGCCGGTCCGCGCTCCACGTCCTGGAGCTGCCGCTCGAGGGCCGCAATCTCGCGCCGCGCCTTCGCGACCCGGGGGTCGTGCGTCACACCCGCGAGCGCGCTGAGCTGCACGCGGCGGGTGATGATGTCGGCCTGCAGCTTCGCGGCGACCGCGATCGTCATGCGCGTCTGGTCGTCGAGCTCCACGACCCCGTGCGTCCCCTGGAAATCGCGCAGCGCGTCCTCGGCCGCGCCGAGGTCCCGGCGGACCTCGGCCTGCCGCGCGCGCATGAAGGTGGCGTCGGCCGCGGCCGGACCGGTCGTGAGCCGGCTCGCCAGCCGGTCGAGCTCCGACAGAACCGTGTCCGCGATGTCCCGGGCGCGGGTCGGGTCCCCGTCCTCGACGGTCACGGTCACGAAGTGCGACTTGAGGTCGCTCGAGGTCCGCATCCGGCGCTCCAGCTGCTCGCGCGCGTCCTGCGGGTCTCGTGCGCGGTAGACGCGCGCGAGGTCATGGCGCGCGATCACCGCATCGGCGACGGCGCGGCTCTCGATCAGGCCCATCGTGAACTCCTCCTCGGGCGTGCCCTCGATGAAGGAGCCTTCGCCGATGAGGTTCTTGAGCCCGGTGCCCTCGAGGAGGGGGTCGGCCCCGCTGAGCGGCAGGAGCCGGACCTCCGCCGCGAAGGTGCGCGGCATCACCATGCCCGCGATGAGCCCCACCAGCGCGCCCGCGGCGACCACACAGCCGATCAGCCGGGCCTGCCGGACGCACATCGTGCCGAGCTCGGCGAGGCTGCCGTAGCCCGGCTGGTCGACCCGTTCCGCCATCTGGAGGTGTCGAGAATATAGGAAGCGCGTCGGCGACCGTCAATCGAGTCACTCGACCGCCGCGCTTGAACCGAACGCGCGCCTCCTCTATCCTCCTCACCGACGATGATGCCGGCTGACCGCCGCAGCAGCGGGTCGCGCCCGACGCGCGCCGGCGGGCGTGCTCGCCCCGACGCGACGGCGCCGCCGCGACCGGGACGCCCATCTACCTGCGCGGTGGTGGTCACGCTGAACCCCGACCCCACGCTCGCGGATCGCATAGCCGGCCTCGCCGCTCAGGTGGGGGCGGTCGTCCTCGTCGACAACGGCTCCGAGGGGCCGCTGGCCTGGCTGGAGCTTCTGGCCGGAACGGCCGGCCATCTCATCCGGAACCGCGAGAACCTGGGGATCGCGACGGCGCTGAACCAGGGGCTGGCGTGGGCCGCGGCGCACGGCTTCGAATGGGCCCTCCTGCTCGACCAGGACTCCGAGCCGTGCGCGCACATGGTCCGCTCGCTCGGCGACGCGTTCGACGCCTACCCCGAGCGGGGCCGGCTCGCCGTCATCGGGTCGGGCTTCGTCGACAGCCGCACGCTCCGGGCGCACGGGCCGGGCGCCGGTGCGGTCGCGGAGTGCGTCTCCGTGATCACCTCGGGCAGCCTCGTCGCCGTGAAGGTCTGGGCGCGCCTCGGTGGGTTCCGCGAGGATTTCTTCATCGACTGCGTCGATCACGAGTACTGCCTGCGGGCCCGCCGCCAGGGCTTCGCCGTGGCGCTCGCCGGCGAAGTGCTGATGCGGCACACGATCGGGCGCGCCACGATGCATCGGGTGCTGTCGCGGACGACCGGGACCTCGAACCACCCGGCCGTGCGCCGCTACTACATGACGCGCAACCTGCTGGTGATGGCGCGGGAGTACTTCACCGACGAGCCGCGCTGGATGCTCGGCCGGCTCTACGCACAGGCGAAGTCGCTCTGTCTCCTCGCCGCCTTCGAGCGCGAGCGGCGCGGCAAGCTGCGCCTCGTCGGCCTTGGCGCCTGGCATGCGCTGCGGGGCCGGCTCGGGAAGCTCGGGGCTCCATGACGACGGCCGCCGCGACGACCGCCGCCGCCACGACGACCCCGGCCGCGGGCGGGCGGCGCGCGCCGGTGGCGCTCGACCGCCTCTTCTCCCTCGGCCTGCTGCTGCTCACGTTCACCTTCACGCTGGGCTCCGGCCTCGTGGCGTGGGGCTTGGTCCCCCTCGCGGCCGCGGGCGTGTGGGCGGCGCCGCGTGCGCTCCGCGCGCGGGATCTCCGCCGGGTCGCCTGGCCGGCGCTGTACCTCGTCAGCATCCTCGTGTCGCTGGCCTTCTCGCCGCACGATCTCGTCGTCGTCGGATCCCGGGCCGCCGTGCACGTCATCGGCTTCGTGCTCTTCCTGCACCTCCTCCGCTCGTTCGAGGTCGACGAGCCGGAGCGGACCGACGCGCTCCGCCGGTGGAGCCGGGTGCTCGCGCTCGCGGGCGCGGTCGTGGCGACGCACTTCTTGAGTCGGGTGATCTCGCTCCTCCTGGCCGGCCAGCTGGCCCAGGCGTTCATGCAGCGGTACGTCGGCGGCATGATGTCGATCTCCTGGGGCGCGTCGAACAACATCGCCGGCGCGCTCCTGCTGCCGCTCTTCGCCTGCCTCGCCGTCGCCGGCATGGCGCGCCGCCATCGCTCCCTCGAGTACGCGGTGGCGGGCCTGATGGCGCTCGCCATCATCGCGACGCTGTCGCGCAACGCCATGGCGACGCTGGTGATCGTCGCCATCGTCTACGTGGTCGCGAACGGCAAGCTCGGCAAGCTCGCGATGGGCGCCCTGGTCGCGCTGGCGGTGGGCGCGATCCTGGCACTCGTCATCGGCGAGGACGCGATCAACGTGGTGGTGCGCACCCGGGGCGGCAGCATCGACGAGATCCCGGAGTGGTCACAGCGGACCGACATCTGGAACGAGATGGTGGCCAGCGTGGAGCGGACCTTCCCCGTTCCGATCGGGCTGTATGGCTGCATCAACACCTTCAAGATCAGCCCGCACAACTTCGTGCTCCTGAACCTCGCCGAGCTGGGGCTCTGGGGCCTGGTCGCGTTCGTCGGGATGCTCGGCTCCATGGCGCTCGGGCTCTGGCGGCGCCGCGCCGCGGGCGGCCCCGGGGTGGTGTACCTCTTCGGCCTCCTGGCGATTGTCATCAACACCTCGTTCGAGGACCCGCAGTACACCCATCCGTACATCATCTTCTTCTGGGCGTTCGCCGCCATCGCGACCGAACTGGGCGGGGGCGCGCGGCGCACGATCACCGTGCCGGCGAAAGATCTGACGGAGGCGGCGTGACGCTGCAGGCCCGCCGCAAGGACGTCATCGCGGGGCGGCGGTGATCGCCGGCGCGGCCGCGCCCGGGTCGCCAATCTCGAGCAGCGCCGGCATCCCGCTGCGCCCCGCGTCGTCGACGCTCCGGTAGTCCACCCGCGCCGGCGGCGGCGGCAGCACGTCCCATTCGCCGCACTCGGTCCACGGCCCGGCGTTCACCCGGCGCTCGAACTTCACGTGTCCCGGGAAGCTCGAGGCGAGTCGCACCCGCGCGGCGTCGCCGCTGAACGTGAGCTGCGCGATGCCGACGCCGAGGTCGGGGAACGCGACCGGCGGCGTGACGGGCGCGTACAGGGACGTGTCGTTGTACGGCGATAAGGTCGCGAGCGCCGGCGCGTCGAGCTGGACCGCGTGGGTCTCGAAGTCCTCCACCCCGATGGCGCGGTTCCTGAGCTGGCTGCCCATGATCACCATCCCCGCGTCGTGACCGTCGCCGAAGTAGGTGGCATACGGGCTCAGCGCCGGATCCGGGTACACGTCGTTGCGCCATCCGTGGTCGACGATCTTGTGGTACCGCAGGCGCCACGCCTCGCCCGCCAGGCTGTAGACGAGCAGCTCCATCGGCGACAGCGGATCGCCTTCGCCGTCGAGGCGGAACTCCTCGTTGTACGTCGGATCCTCGTACACCCACTTGTCGAGCTCGGGGATGAAGACCGCGGCCGGGTCGTGGCCGATGGTGGAGATCAGCATCCCCTGCAGGCCGGCGGCCGCGAGGAGCGCGTTGAGCTGGATCACCTGGTAGGTACAGAACACCCAGTCGTACGTGCCGAGATCCTTGATCTGGAAGGACGCGCCGCCCAGGTACGCCATCTCGCCATCATCGCCGCGCGCGCCGGTCAGCGGGTCCGGGCTGCCGAGCAGCGCCTCGAGGCTGGCGCTCCCGTCGTAGTCGAACCGCGCCCAGCGCTGGGCCTTCTCCGGGGAGTCCCAGATCGTGGCGTAGACGGCGTTGACGTCGGTCCAGGTCGTACCCGGCGGCAGCACGGCGCGGTTGCGGTCCGTGTCATCCGGGTGAAGGGCCGGGTAGGGATGAATCGCGGTCCGCGCGACCCAGTCGCGCAGCGCGCGGGCGCGGTCGAGCGGCCGCTGCGGGTCGCCGTACGCGTGGAGGATGGCGCGGACCAGCGGGGCGAGCGACTGCACGCCGGCGCTCGACAGGTCCTCGCCCTCGTACTGCCGCCGCTCCTCGAAGCGGTTCACGATCGCCTGGCGGACGATGCGCACGGCCCCCGCCTCGGCGGGCGTCGGCGCGATGGCGACGCGCACCAGCGCGCTCGGCAGCGGTCCGCGTGCCGTCTGCACCCGGTAGGCGAAGAGATCGCGACCGGGCTGGCCGCCGGGAAAGTAGACGATGCGCGAGCCGCGCACGGCCGCGAAGCCGAGGAAGGGCTCGGTCACGATTTGCACCATCGCCGTGGCGTCGAGGCCCTCGTCGTTGTCGAGGACGCTGATGGTGATCGGCGTGCCCGGCTGCGCCCAGACGGCGTCGTCGACCGTCCGCGCGACGCCGCAGATGGGGCCGGCGCCGCCGACCGGGGGGCGCCCGTCGCAGGCCGCCACCAGGGTGAGTGTCGCGCAGAGGAGCAGGTCGAGGGATCGGGACATGATCGTTCCAGAGTAGGTTAACGCAGGCGCGCCGCTCCGTCGAGAGCGGGCGAGCCCGTCGCCGCCGTCGCCGCGGCCGCGCGCGACGGCGGCGACGGGCCCGCCCGGGCCCCCCCGCTGCAGTCGACGTCGAGCTGCCGAGCCGGCACGGCGCGGATGTGCGATTACTGCGCCGTGCCTCGCGGCCGCCCCGCTGCCGCGAGCACCGGCGGCGGCGCGCCGAGCCCCGCGAGTTCGATGTACTCGAGGCGGTCGTGGACCTTCACGACCACGCGGCGCTCGTCGATCACCTCGACGACGGCCGGGTGGCCGGCGACCTTGCCGCCGCGCGCGACCACGCGCAGCGGCGTCGCGCCGCGCGCGTCGGGGCCTGAGCCGGTGCTCGTGTCGCGCAGGACCGCCGAGGCGTAGGAACCGTCGGGGGCGACCACCGTCGCGACGAGCTGTAGCGGAAGGTCGCTCCGCCGCGGGGCGCCCGGGTCGCCCGGCGCGGGGCCGGGCGGCGGCGGGGCGCAGGTGGAGCAGAAGATGTTGCGTGCCGTGATCGCCCCCGGGTCGGCGCGGGGCCGCTCGGGCCGGGGCGCCGGGGCCGGTCGGCGAGCGGCGGCTGGCGGCGAGGTCGGGTCGGGGAGGGCGGCCTCGCACAGGTGGACGGCCGCGCGGGCCGCGAGCGCCGCGCACGCGGCGACGACGACGAGGTTCACGATCACCATCGAGCGCCGGAATGATCGGGGCACCATCGCTCGCCTCCTCACGCGGCCAGAGCTGCCGCGCGCGTGATTAGCAATGCCGATGCCAGCGGGCACAGCCTGCGAACCCGTGGCAATCACGCGCGCGCAGCCCGGGCGCCGGGCCGCCCCGTGCCAGAAAGACACGCCGAGTCGCGCCGGGATTGACGCGGCGGCAGAGCGCGGCCGGCGACGCGCAGCGGCGCACCGGACCGTTGCCACCGACGCGCCGCCCCGCTACTCTCACAGGCGGCTGCGGTCGCGGTGGGTTGGTCCGTCGCGGAGCGCCGCCGACTCGCATGCGCGCCCCCCGTCTCCTGTTCCTGGTCACCGAGGAGTGGTACTTCCGCTCCCACCGGCTCGGGCTCGCGCGGGCGGCGCGGGACGCGGGGTTCGAGGTGTGGGCGGCGACGCGGGGCGCGAAGTATCGCGCCGCGATCGAGGCCGAGGGCATCCACATGGTGCCCCTGCGCTACTTCGTGCGGCGCAACGACGCGCTGCTACGCGAGGCGCTCGCCGTCGCCGAGCTGACCCGGCTCTACCGCCGCGTGCGGCCCGACATCGTGCACCAGGTCGGGCTCAAGCCGATCGTCCACGGCACGCTCGCGGCCCGGCTCGCCGGCGTGCCGGCCGTGGTGAACGCCGTGACCGGCCTCGGCTACGCGTTCGCCGCGACCGGGCTCGAGCGCCGGGCCCTGGCGCGCCTCATCGTGCTCGCGCTGCGGGTGCTCCAGCCGAGCCAGCGCTCGATCATGATCTTCCAGAACGAGACCGACCGGCGCGAGCTGCTGCGCCTCGGCGTCGTGGACCCGGGGCGGGCCGTCCTCATCCAGGGCTCCGGCGTGGAGCTGCCGCCCCCGCGCCTCGCGCCTCCCACGGGCGACCCGCCGCTCGTCGTGATCGCCGCGCGCATGATCCGCGACAAGGGCGTCGGCGAGCTGGTGGCCGCGGGGCGGCTCCTCAAGGAGCGCGGGGTGCCGTGCCGCATCGCCCTCGTCGGCGCGCCCGACCCGCACAACCCCGCGACCTTCACCGAGCGCGAGCTGCGCGCCTGGTGCGACGAGGGCGTGGTCGAGTGGTGGGGGCAGCGCGAAGACGTCCCCGCGATCCTCGCCGGCGCCGACGTCGCCTGCCTGCCGTCGTACCGCGAGGGCCTCTCCAAGTTCCTGCTCGAGGCCGCGGCCGCGTCGCTGCCCATCGTCACGAGCGACGCACCCGGCTGCCGTGAGCTCGTGCGTGAGGGCGAGAACGGGCTCCTCGTGCCCGTCGGGGATGCCGCGGCCCTCGCCGCCGCCCTCGAGCGGCTCGCGCGCCGGCCCGCCGAGCGCGCGGCGTTCGGCGCGCGCAGCCGCGTCCTCGTCGCGCCCTTCACCGCCGACCGGGTCGTCGCCGACACCCTGGCCGTGTACCAGCGCCTGCTCGGGCCGCACCGCGGAGTCGCGGCCGCGCCGGCGCCGGCGCCACGCGCCGCGGCCGCGGGCGCCCCGGCGGCCACGGCCAGCGAGGCGCGCCGCGAGGTCTCATGACCAATGCCCAGCCCGAGCCGGAGCACCGGCGCATCCTCGCCGCCTACGAGCGCCTCGCCGAGCGCCTGAGCGGCGGCGGCTTCTTCGAGTTCCGCGACGCCGCCCACGTCTGCCGCCTGCACGAGCGCTACCTCGCGACCCTGCGGCTGCTGCGCGCCCACGGCTATCACCCGCTCGGGCCGCTGCGCCTGCTCGACGTCGGCTGCGGGGACGGCAACATGCTGCGCCAGTTCCTCGACTGGGGCGCGGCGCCGGAGCGGCTCGCCGGCATCGAGCTGCGCGAGGGTCCCGTCGCGACGGCCCGCCGGCTGCTGCCGCAGGTCGACGTCCGCGTGGGCTCGGCGACCGCGCTGCCCTGGGCCGATCGTTCCTTCGACCTCGTCTGCCAGCACACCGTCTTCACCTCGGTGCTCGACGACGGCTGGCGCCGGCAGATCGCGGCCGAGTTGGCCCGCGTCCTGCGGCCGGGCGGCGCCGTGCTGTGGTACGACTTCGCCTTCGACAACCCCGCGAACCCCGACGTGCGCGGCATCCAACCCGGCGCCGTGCGCGCGCTGTTCCCCGGCTACACCCCCCACCTCGCGCGCATCACGCTCGCGCCGCCTGTCGCGCGGCGGCTGCCCGAGGCGCTGTTGCCGGTCGCCAACCCGCTGCTCGCGGCGCTGCCGCTGCTGCGGACGCACGTGCTGGGGCTGCTCGTGAAGCCCTAGTGACGCACCAGTGAACCCGCAGATGCGCCGCCTCGCCGCTGCTCTCGCCGTCGTCGCGGTCGCCGCCGGCCTCATGGCGGTGGGGCGGGCGCGGCCCCCGGCAGCGCCGCAGAAGAAGCTCATCGAGTACGGCTGGGACGTGCCGTACCCGGACTTCGTACGGCAGCACGCGCGGGCGATGGAGGAGCGGCCGTTCGACGGCGTGGTCGTGCGGCTGCGCGCCGGGCTCAAGGTGTTCGCCCACCGGGCGATGCCCGAGGCGGCCTTCACCGAGGACGTCGCGCATCTGAAGGCGGCGGCCTTCACCCGCATGCGGGACAACTTCGTCCTCATGTGGACCGCCCCCGAGGAGGGCTGGGACTGGGCGGACGACCGGGACTTCACGGCCGGCGCGCAGAACGTGCGGCTCTTCGCGCGGGCGGCGCGGGCCGGCGGCCTGCGCGGCATCGCCGCCGACTACGAGGCCTACGACGGCAACGCGTTCGCCTACTCGCGTCAGCACTGCGCGCGACACGACGACTTCGCCGGCTGCGCGGCCCTCGTCCGGCGGCGCGGCGCGGCGCTCATGCGGATCATGCAGCAGGAGTTCCCCGACATCCGCATCCTGGCGCTCTTCCAGGCCACCATGTTCGATCCGGCGCTCGCGGCTCGTGACGAGGCGGCGCGGCAGCGGGCGCTCGCGGTGGCGGACTATGGGCTGTTGCCGGCGTTCCTCGACGGGCTGCTCGAGGCCGCGGTGGGCGCGAGCACCATCATCGATGGGAACGAGCCCGCCTACTACTACGGCTCCCGCGCCGAGTTCTTCGCGGCGCGCGAGACGATCCTGCGCCGCGGACCGGCCCTCGTGGCACCGGCGAACCGTCCCCGCTACGCCCGTCACGTCCAGGCGGGCCACGCCGTGTTCGTCGACCAGCTCTTCGCGCTGCGCCCGCCCGCCGACAACGGCCCGGCCGCCGCTCTGACGCCCGCCGAGCGCGCCCGGTGGCTCGAGCACAACGTCTACTACGCGCTCGCGGCCGCGGACGAGTACGCCTGGGTGTACAGCGAGCGCATGAGCTGGTGGGCGGGCCAGGTCCCGCCCGGGGCCGAGGAGGCCGTGCGCGCGGCGCGCCAGAAGATCCGGGCCGGGCAGGCGCTCGGCTTCGACATCGAGCCGATGGTCCGGGCGGCGAAGGCGGCGCGCGCGCGCGCGTCGCACGCGGCGCCTTGAGCGTGGGCGCTGCCTCGTCAGTCGAGCAGGTCGTGCCCGGTGACCATGATCGGACCGTCCTGCGTTGCCCTTCGGTGGTCGCCGGTCTCCGGCATGAAGATCGCCCGTACGATTTCGTGGCTGGCGAACTTCGCGCCGAGGGGCGGCGCGGGCTTCGCCGCGACCTCCGCCATGGTCCGTTCGAGCGCCGCGCGCGTGACCGGGCGCTGGCTCCACCGGACCTCACCGAGGAGCAGCCGGCGTCCGTCGACCGACTCGGCGACCAGGTCCCACTCGACTTGCTGGCCGTGCCACCACCGTCGCGCCGCGCCCCACGGGCCCAGGCGCGCGAGCACGCTGGCCGCGCGCGCGTCGCCGAGGCGGGCGCGGCAGAGGTCTTCCCAGGCGGTCGCGCACAGCGCCGGCCAGTAGCGCCCGAGGAGCTCGGCCCGGACGGCGGCGCTCGCCGTGCTCAGCAGCGCCCGGTGCGGCGCCACGACGCGAAACCAGAGCCGGAAGAACGGGTCCGAGATCTGGTACAGGCTCCGGCGAGTGCCCCGCTCGGGCTCGCCGAACGGGGTCTCGCGCCGCACGAGCCCCATCGCGACCAGCCGCTCCAGGGGGCGCGACAGGGAGGTCGCCGGCCGCCCGACGCGCGCGCCGATCTCGGACACCCGATGCGCCCCCGCGCCGATGGCGTCGAGCAGCGGCCGGACCTCGGTCGCGGGCGGGACCTCCTCGAGCAGCAGCAGGTCGGGCTCGCGGTGCAGCGGGCCGAGCGGGTCGAGGACCAGCCGCTCGACCCGCGCCGGGGTCGGGCCGCGCGCGCTCAGCGCCAGCTCCCAGTAGCGCGGCACGCCCCCCCAGGCCGTCCACGCCTCCACGGCCGCCACGGCCGTCGTGACGCCCAGGGCCTTGGCCAGGTGCTCGGGCCCGATCGGCCCGAGGTCGAGCGCCTCGCGGGCGCGACCATACAGGGGCGCGGTGCTGGACAGGACGAACCCCTGCATCATCCGCTGGCTGGAGCCGGCCACGGCGACGAGCAAGCGCGCCGCGCGGGCGTCATGGTCGAGCCACTGCTGCAGCACGCTGGGCAGCTCCGGAGCCGCCAGCACCAGGTACGGGAGCTCGTCGAAGACGACGGGACCCCGCCAGCCGATCGCGGCGGCGTCGCGCGCGAGCCGCGCCAGCAGCGCGCGCCAGTCACGGTACTCCGCCTCGTCGAAGCCGGGGATCCGGGTCGCGCAGCTCTGCGCGAAGTACCTCCGCTGCACCTCGGCCGCCGATTGGTCGGCGACCGTGTACAGCCCGTTCGTGCGGCGCGTCCACTCCAGGAGCAGCCGCGTCTTGCCGATGCGCCGGCGACCGTACACGACGGCCAGCCCGCCCTCGCCGGCGGCCGCCAGGGACTCCAGACGCTCCATCTCGGCGCGGCGGTCGACGAACTCCATCGGACTATTATGCATCAAGGAATAATGTCTACAAGCATAATGTCTGGGAGGCCGGGTACGGGGGGCGGTGCCTCGGGGAGCGGCCCGGCGTCGTGCGGCCCGGCGCCCCCGCCGCCGTGCCCGCCCCGGCCACTCTCGTGTGCTATGCTCCCGCGTCCACGATGTCGACGGTGAACCGGATGGAAGCGACCCACACCCCGCGCGTCGTCCTCGTCACGGGCGGCGCGGGCTTCATCGGCTGCAACTTCGTGCGCCTCCTGCTGGCGCAGGACCCGGCCGTGCACGTCGTCGTCCTCGACGCGCTGACCTACGCCGGCAACCCCCGGAACCTCGACGGCCTCGCGGCCGCGTGCCCGGGCCGCTACCGGTTCGTCCAGGCCGACATCTGCGATGAGGCGGCGGTCGCCGCCGTGTTCGACGAGGAGCCCATCGACACGGTCGTGCACTTCGCGGCCGAGAGCCACGTCGACCGCTCCATCGACGGCCCGGCGACGTTCATCCGCACGAACGTCGTCGGCACCTACACGCTCCTGCAGGCGGCGCGGCGCGCGTGGAAGCTGCGGACGGACGTGCGCTTCCACCACATCTCGACCGACGAGGTGTACGGCTCCCTCGGCGCCTCGGGCTACTTCCTCGAGGAGACGCCCTACGATCCCTCGAGCCCGTACAGCGCCTCGAAGGCGGGCTCCGACCACCTCGTGCGCGCCTGGCACCGCACCTACGGCCTGCCGGTGACGCTGTCGAACTGCTCGAACAACTACGGCCCGTACCAGTTCCCCGAGAAGCTCATCCCGCTCGTCATCGCGAACTGCCTCGCGGGCGCGCCGCTGCCGGTCTACGGCGACGGCCTGAACGTGCGCGACTGGCTGTACGTCGAGGACCACTGCCGCGCCATCGACCTGGTCGTGCGCCGCGGCGCGCCGGGCGGGGTGTACAACGTCGGCGGCCGCAACGAGTGGCCGAACCTGCAGATCGTGCAGCAGGTGTGCGACCTCATCGACGAGCTGCGCCCGGCCGCGCGCCCGCGCCGCGAGCTCATCACGTTCGTCACGGACCGGCCCGGCCACGACCGCCGCTACGCCATCGACCCCGGCAAGATCGAGCGCGAGCTCGGCTTCATTCCGGCCGAGACCTTCGCCACCGGCCTGCGCAAGACCGTCGCGTGGTACCTCGCGAACCAGGCGTGGTGCGAGGAGATCAAGAGCGGCCGCTACCGCGGTGAGCGGCTGGGGCTGGCGGCGGAGTCGGCGGGGTAGAGCGGGCGGCTACGGGATCTCGATGACGCACGTGCCGTCGGCGCGGCACACCGAGCCGGCGTCGCAGCAGGTGCTGCAGCCGCACTGCGTCTGGCTCGGCTGGCACAGCGGGACGCAGGCGCCGTTGACGCAGATCTGGCCGCAGCCGCACTGCGGCGTGCACACGTCGGGGACGCACACCTTGTTCACGCAGTGCTGGCCGGGCTCCATGCAGGGGCCGGTGCAGGTGCCGCCGCAGCCGTCGCTCGCGCCGCAGTAGGCGCCGGTGCAGACGGGCGAGCAGCAGGCGCCGGCCGTGCACACCTGGCCCGCGGTGCAGCAGCTGCCGGAGCAGGCGGTCGTGCTGTCCGGGCAGCAGTAGTCATCGCTGACGGTGCCGTTCGTGTCGTTGTGGCACGTCTGGCCGGAGGGGCAGCACGCCTTCGAGTCCTCGCAGGCGCGGGCGGTCGAGTTGCAGCAGAAATCGTTCGCCGGGTTGCCGTCGGTGTCGTTGAAGCAGGTCTGGCCCGAGGGGCAGCAGGTGCCGCTGTCGTTGCAGAAGGCCTGGGTGGAGGCGCAGCACACGTCGTTCGCCGGGTTGCCGTCGGCGCCGCGGTTGCAGACGCCGGTCGCGCAGCAGGTCTTGCTGTCGGCGCACCAGGCGGCGGCGACGCAGCAGGTGTCGTTCGTGGTGTCGCCGTCCTTGTCGAGGTAGCAGGTCTGGCCCGCCGCGCAGCAGGTCTTCGAGTCGTTGCAGGCGCGCGCGGCCGAGCCGCAGCAGAAGTCGTTGGCCGGGTCGGCGTCGGCGCCGTTGACGCAGGCGCCGCCGCCGGGGCAGCAGCTCTTGCTGTCGGCGCACCAGCTCGCCGCCGCGCAGCAGACGTCGTTCGCCGCGTCGCCGTCAGCGCCGAGGTAGCAGGTCTGGCCCGCGGCGCAGCAGGTCTTCGAGTCCGCGCAGGCCCGCGCCGCCGAGGCGCAGCAGAAGTCGTTCGCCGCGTTGGCGTCGGCGCCGTTGATGCACAGCTGGCCCGCGGGGCAGCAGGTGGTCGAGTCGGCGCACCACGCGGCGGCCTGGCAGCAGGTGGTGCCGCCGTAGCAGGTCTGGTTGGCCGCGCAGCAGTCGGTGCCGCACAGCGGGTGGGCGCAGGTGCAGGTGTGGTCGGGCTGGCAGGTCATGTCCGCGTCGGCGCAGGCGCCCGGGCAGGTGCCGCCGCAGCCGTCGGCGTCGCCGCAGTGCTTGCCGGCGCAGGCCGGGACGCAGACGCAGACGTGGCTCTGGCACTGCTCCTGCGGGCCGGCGCAGGGCCCGTCGCACTGCGCGCCGCAGCCGTCGTCCGCGCCGCAGGCCTTGCCGGCGCAGTCGGGGGTGCAGACGCACTCGTGGCTCGGGTCGCAGTGCTGGCCGTCGGGGCACGGGCCGTCGCACCTCCGGCCGCAGCCGTCGTCGTCGCCGCAGCTCTTGAACTCGCAGCTCCCGCCGCACACGCACTGGTTGAAGATGCAGACGAACGGGGGCGTGCAGTCGCAGTTGCAGGTCGGGTGGCAGATGCCGTTGATGCACACCTCCGACGCGACGCAGGTGACGCCGTAGCACGGGTTCGCGACGCAGGTGCCCTGGATGCACACCTCCGAGGCGGCGCAGGCGACGCCGTCGCACGGGCGGGGCGGGATGCAGCGGACGTGGCAGGCCTTGTTCTCGCCGCAGGGCAGGGCGCACGGCACGAGCGGCAGGCAGGCGCCGTTCCAGCAGAACTCGCCGTCAGGGCAGCTCTTGCCCAGGCAGGGGCCGGGGCCGAAGCAGCCGGCGACGCACACGCCCTCGACGCAGGTGTTGTTCGCCGGGCACGTGACGCCCTCGCAGGGATCGCGCATGGGCACGCAGCTCATGTGGCACGCGCCGGCGTCGCCGCAGGGCGACACCTCGGGCGCGCACGAGTCCAGGACGCACTGGCCGGAGACGCACAGGCTCCCCGGCGGGCAGTCGCTCGCGCTGCCGCAGCCCGCGTCGGGCAGCGGGCCGGCGTCCTCCGGCGGCGGGGCGGCGTCCTCGGCGGCGGCGTCGGGCGGGCAGGGCCCGTCACAGGAGCCCGGCCCGTGACCGACGATGCGCGAGGTGCACGCGGCCGGCAGCACGGCGAGGAGCGCGACGACGGCAGCGAGGACCAGCGGGCGGGCGAGCGGTGGCCTCATTGGACCAATGGTACCACGGGGCTCCGGGCGGGCCGCGCGCGGGGGCCAGGAGCGTGGGAAATGCAACACGGAGGCACGGTGACACGGAGTAAGGTCCTGAATAATCGGAATCATCCTCCGTGCCTCCGCGTCTCCGTGTTGCATTTTCCCGCGCCTGCTAGAAATACCGCTGCTGCAGCTTCTCGGCCTGGCGGCGGTAGTCGCCGTCCTCGATCGCGTGGTCGGGGTTGACCGGCGCCGCGAGCAGCCAGTCGAGGTGCTCGCGCGCCTGCGCCTTGCGGCCCACGTCGAGGTAGTACTGCGCGACGAGCAGCCGGTTGTGGAAGAAGCCCGGCGCGAGCTCGAGGGCGCGCTCGTAGTGCTCGCCCGCGGTGGTCTTGTTGCCGATGCTGATCGGCCAGCCCGGCGCCTGGTGGTAGAGCTGCGCGAGCGCGCGGTGCGGGCCGGCGAAGAAGAAGCCCTCGTCCTCCTGCAGCACGACCTCCATCGTCTTGCGCATCGGATCGATGGAGCGCAGCGACGCCATCACGCCCTTGCAGATGCCGAGCATGCCGAGGTTCGAGCCGTACCAGAAGTTGCCGTACGCCGAGCGCGGCGCGAGCGTGATGGCCTCGAGGCCGCAGGTCTTGCCGTGGTCGAACGCGCGCTCGCGCTCCTTGCTGCCGGCCGGGGCGAGGTAGCCCTTGTAGAACCACGCGTGCGACATCTTGCCCCGCACGAGGTCGTCCGACGGGCGCTCGGCCTTGAGCGCCGCGAGCAGCGCGAGCGCGCGGTCGAGGTTCCCCGGCGCCTCCTTGTGATCGATGAGCGTACGGATCTCGTCCAGCATGGTCCCCTCCCTGGCTGGCTGCCTCCCGGCATGCTAGACGGGCGCGCCGGCGGGCGCAACGGCGCCGCGGGGTTCACCCCAGCCCGGCGATGGCCCGGAGGTTGTGCTCCGACGGCGGCGCGAGGCCGCGGGCGCGCAGCGCGGCGAGCGCGGCGCCGAGGACGGCCGCCTGGGCCGGGTCGGCGCAGCGGTACTCGGCGCGGATCGCGGCCTGCAGCGCGCCGAGGTCGATGCCGGCGGCGGCGAGCGGGGTGAGGGCGGCCGCCAGGGCGGCGCCGTGGGCCGCGTACTCCGCCGCGGCCTGCTGCAGCACCGGCGTCGCGGCGGCGACCATCGCGTCGGCGGCGTGGCGGAGCGCGTCGCGCAGCGCGCCGAGCGCACCCTGGACGGCGTCGCCGGGCGCGCCGGCGCCGAGCAGGGCGCGGACGGCGGCGTGGCGCTGCTGCAGCGCGGGCACCTCGGCGCGGCCGGCGCGGAGGGCGTCGAGCAGCCGCATCGAGGCGGCGCTCGCCACCTCGACCAGGTCGGGGACGCCGCCCAGGCGGTGGCGCCAGTCGGGCACGAGACGGCCGAGGACGGCGCCGGGGATGGTGAGGAACGAGCGCGCGGCGCCCTCGACCCGCAGCTCGTGGGCGACGAGCTCGGGCAGCACGAAGGTGACGTCGGCCGCCGTGAGCGCCTGCCAGGCGAGGCCCGTCGCCGGCGCGGGCGCGAGGCCGCGGAGCTGCGCGAGCGCCGCGTCGAGGCCGGCGCCGCGCTGGGCGAGCGGGTTGTCGGCGACCAGGCGCTCGATGACGCCGCGGTACAGCTCGGCCAGGTCCTGCGCGTCGCGCTGGAGCTGGGCGAGCACGGCGAGCGCGAAGGGGGGCGGCGCGCCGGCGGCGAGCCCGGGGACGCTGGCATTGAGCCGCAGCGGCATCGTCGGCGGATAGATCTCCGGCGCCTGTACGTTCCCCGGGAACGTCGGCGGGAGCGCGCCGTCGGGCAGCACGACCGCGGTCGTCGGCGCCAGCGGCGGCGTCGCCGGGCCCGCGCCGACGAAGACGGTCGCGCGCTGCGGGAGCGTCACGCGGAGCCGGGGCCCGTTCTGCGCGAGCTCCACCACGTCGCCCGAGCGCAGCGTCGCGCGGGTCACGCGGACGCCGCCCACGAAGGTGCCGTTCGCGCTGCCGAGGTCGGTGACCCAGAGGCCGCCGTCCTCGACGGTGAGCTCGGCGTGGTTGCGCGACACGAGCGCGTCGGGGTCGATGACCACGACGTCGTTCTCGTCCGCGCGGCCGATGCGGACGCGGCCGGCCCACAGCTCGCGGCGGCTGCCCGCCTGCTGTCCCGCGAGGTGCTCCACGGCGACGAGGCGCTGCCCGGGCGGGGGCGGCATCGCCGCCGGCGCCATGGCGATGGTCGGCTGGCCGGCGGGCGCCGGGCCGGGCGGCGCGTCGGCCGCGGCCAGCGCCGCCTCGAGCGCGAGCTCGGCCGTGATGAGGATGACCTTGATCGTGGGCCCGGCCGCGCCGAGGCGGAGGACGTCGCCGCTCGCGACGAGCTGCGCGTCGACCCGGGCGTCGTTCAGGAAGGTGCCGCGGTGGCTGCCCAGGTCGCGCACGTGCACGACCGCGCCGTCCAGGCGCAGCTCGGCGTGGTGCTCGGCGACGGCGGGCTCATCGGCGAGCACGAGATCGTTGTCGGCCGCGCGGCCGAGCCGGATCGGGAGCTGCTCGAACGCGCGCGTCCGGCCCAGCCCGCCGCGCGCCTGGACCGTCAGGATGACGCGCTTCGGCGGCAGCGCCGCGATCGTCCGGCCCGACTGCTCGGGATCCGGCGACCCGCCTGCTGGGCCCGCGGCCATGAGCCCCATCCTAGCACGCTGATCGCTTCGAGCTGCGGGCATGTCGAACACGTGGTCACCGGGGTCCAGGTCGGTAGCGGGAGGCAGTGCAGGCCGACGGTCGAGTCGCCGATGCGCACAACTGATACGGCGTCTCAGCGCAGTTCTTCCCGTCGCCCCCGAACAGGCGTGCGTGGCCCACTGCGACAGCGACCCATCTCGCCAGAACTGGCGGAACCGCGCCAGTTCGCCTCAGGATACCCGCCCATGTCCTGGAGAACTGGTCGCGGCCGTCCACTTGCGGCGACATGGTTGCCGCCCGGCACCTGAGCCCGCCCCAGCCCCGTGCCCCGGCCCCGGTCCTTCGCCCCCCTCACGCCCGCAGGATCGCCACCAGCGGCACGATCACCTCCCACGGGGTCGCGCCGCCGTGGCGGTAGCGCGGGCGGGCGTGGGGGTCGCGGTCGTCGAAGTCCGGGGCCTCGACGAAGCCGTGGTCGGCGCACAGGACCAGGAGCGAGCGGGGCGGGGCGCCCGCGACGATCGGTCGCAGGGCGGCGGCGAGCGCGGCGCCGGCCTCGTCGTAGAGGGCGCGCAGGTCGAGGCGGCTGTGGTGCAGGCGGTCGTCGAGCGCGGCGAGGCGCGGCACCGGGACGTCGTCGAGCGCGAGGTCGGCGAGCTCCTCGGGGCCGGCCTCGGTCTCGCCCAGGGGCGCGGCCGGCGGCGGGGCGCCCTGCGTGAGCCAGTGGGCGTTCACCGCCGTCGTCGTCGGCAGGCGGCTCCAGACGGCTTGCTCCTCGAGCACGCGCAGCGGCGCGCCGAGGGTGCCGAGCACGCGCTCGCGCAGGTGGAGCCACGCGTCCCAGCGCAGCCCGTCGACGAGGACGACGCGCTCGGCGGCGACGCCCAGGTCGGTGCGCCACCGGGCGCGCAGCGGGCCCAGCGCGCGGTCGAGGAAGGACGGGCCGCCGCGCAGGTCGCGCAGCCAGGCCGGGTAGCGCTCGAGGTAGAAGGCGGCGAAGGCGCGGCCGAGCGTGTGGCGGGCGGCGCGCAGCCGCGCGGCGCGGGCGGCGGTCGCGGCCGCGTCCTCGAGGGCGTGGCGGGCCGCGGCGTGGGCCAGGGTGGCCTCGTCGAGACCGGCGCGGCCGAGGTGCTCGACGTAGAGGCGGGTCCACTGGCGCGCCGACGCGCCCTCGGGCGGGGCGAGGTGGGGGACCACGGCGAGCCGGGCCGCGGCCTCGAGCGCCTCGCCCAGCTCGGCCCGCAGCGCCGCGACCGGCGCCGGCACGCCCGGGCTCGCGACCGGCGGCGGCGGCTCGATGGTGCGGCCGAGGGCGGCGGCGCCGTCGACCGCCTGGAGGAAGCGCGCCGCCAGCGCGCGGAGCACCGCGGGGAAGGTGCGCTCGCGGGCGAAGGCGTCGGCGATGCGCCCCGGGTCGTCCCCGGGCGCCGCGGCCTGGGCCAGCGCCAGCGCCCCGCGCGCCACCACCTCCTCGTCGGCGGCGGCCACGAGCGCGGCGAAGCGCTCGCCGTCCGCGGCGGCCTCGTCGGCGAGCGCGCGCAGCGCCGGGCCGTGCGCGGCCGCGTCGGCGGCGCCGAGCGCGCCGAGGACCGCGGCGTCGCCGAGCCGGTGGTCGCCGGCGACGCGGGCCGCGAGCGCGAGCAGGCCCCGCTCGCGCGGGCCGCGCCGCAGCAGCGGGGCGAGGTCGGGGAAGCGCGTGCGGGCGGCGTCGGCGAGCGGGCCGAAGGCGCCCTCGGCCGGCCCGCGCCGCGCCGAGGTGATGCGGACGAACGCGCCCTCGGGCGCCGGCGCGCCGTCGCCGCGCAGCCAGGCCGCGAAGAGCTGCTGGGCGGCGCTCAGCGGGAGGCTGCGGTCGAGCAGCTCCTCCTCGAGGCGGTCGAGGTCGCGCTCGACCACGTGCAGCTCCTGGCGCAGGGCGTCGCGCAGGCGCCCGAGCAGGTCGTCGGGGACGGCGCGGGCGGCGGCGAGCGCCGCCTCGGGGTCCGCCGGCGCCGGCCGGCCGAGGAACTCCTTGAGCGCGCGGGCGCTCGCGGCCTCGCCGATCTGCTCGAGCGCCGCGGCGTGGGCGAGCAGCCGCTCGCGCGGGCGGCCGGCGGCGAACGCGCCGAGGGCCTGCGTGAGGCCGCGGCCGATCGCCGCCTCGACCGCCTCGGGCTCCGGCAGCTCGAGCCGCGCGCCGAGGGCGAAGCCGCAGCGGCAGCGGGGCCGCTGCAGCAGCGCCTCGGGGCGGAGGTCCGCGCACTGCTGCTCGCGGGCGCCGCGCAGCAGCCGGTCCACGCGGCCGCGGTCGTCGGCGACGACGAGGCCGGGCAGGGTGCAGAGCCGCGCCAGCGCCCGGTAGCCCTCGGACTCGGCCACGCGGGTGAGCGCCGCGAAGCGCGGGTCGGCCATCGCGCCCTCGTGCTCGCGCCGGTAGACCGCGAGGTAGCCCTCGAGGAACGCGTCGAAGGCCGCGCGCAGCCGCGCCCCGTGGTCCGGGTCGGTGAGCGCGGCGCGGTCGCGCACGGCCTCGCGCGCCGCCTCGAGCCGCTCGCGCACGCCGTCGTACGCGGCGCCCCCCGGCACGACCAGGCCCGGATCGAAGAGGTACTCGTGCACCCGCACGACCGCCTCGAGGCCGCCGCTGCCGAAGAAGGTCTGGTAGGCCTTGAGCCGGCGGAAGGCGTCGACGGCGTGGGGCGCGCGGCTCACGGCGCGCGAGAAGCGCACGAGGCCGGCGCGCGAGCCCAGCTCCGGGTCGACGGTCTCGGCGACCGCGGCGCACACCCCGAGGTCCTCCTCGAGCGTCGCCAGGTCGAGGTGAGCGAGCGAGCGGAAGCCGCGCGCGCGGTCGAGGTGGGCGCGGATCTGCTCCGCCGCGGCCAGCGTCCGGGCGCGCAGGTCGAGGGCGGTGCGCCACGCCTCCTCCTGCAGCGGCAGCGTGAGCGTGCCCTCGCGCAGCCGCGCCGGCACCAGGCGGTTCTCGCGCAGCAGCGCGCGCTCCTCCTCGTCGAGGATCTCGCCGAAGCCGAGCTCCGTGATCTGCCGCAGCCGGTGCGCCGAGAGCTCCTGCGGGTCGAGCCGCCGGCCGGCCGTGTAGGCCGTGAGCTGCCCCGCGCACAGCAGCGCGAGCGCGAGCACGTCGTGGCTGCCGCGGCTCAGGCCGTACGGCCCCTTGCGCAGCGCGCGGGCCACGTCGGCGAGGCGCGCGCGGCCGCCGGGCTGCTGCGCGGCCGCCTCGCGCACGCGGGCGAGGTACTCGGTCACGATCTCGCTGTGGGCCGCGTCGACGCGCAGGAAGACCTGCTTGCGCTCGCGGCGCACGAGCTTGAGCGGCGCGGCCACGCCCTCGACGAGCGCGGCCAGCGGCCGGGCGGTCGGGGCGGCGAGGTCGAGCAGGCCCGGACGGAGCAGCCCGTCGAGCAGCGCCTGGACCTGCTCGGGCACCGGCTCCTGCGACGGCCGGATGCGCGCGTGCAGCGGGTGCGCGGCGTCGAGCGCGACCTGGGCGACGGCGCCCGCGAGCTGATCGAAGCCGAGCGGGCCGAAGCTCTGGGGCGCCCGCGCCGCCGGCCCGCCGCCGAGCCCGGCGCCGAAGCGCACCTCGCCCGTGAGGTACACCTCGGCGAAGAGGCTCGAGACGCGCGGGATGAGCTCCTTCAGCCGCTCGGCGAAGAGCTCGCGCACCGCGCGCCCGCTCGCCGTGTGATCGTCGCGCAGGCGGTCGCCGAGCAGGCACAACGCGAGGGCCCGGCGCAGCAGCTCCGGGTCGCCCGGCGGCCGCGGCAGCCAGAAGACGAAGCTCGCGGCCGCCTCGCCCAGGGCCCCGAGGCGTGGCAGCACGTCGCGCTCGAGGAAGGCCCGCTGCCGCTCGACCTCGAGCGCCCGGGCGAGGACGATCACGGCGTCGGCGTCGCCGGCGGTGACGTCGGCGACGAGCTTCTCGAGCTCGCCGCCGCGCAGCTCGTCGAGCCCGCGCAGCAGCACGCGCACCTGGCGCCGCGTCCCCTGCCACGTCACGTCGAGGACGGTCTCGGTCTGCACCACGAGCTGGCCGAGCGGGACCGCCGCGTCCGCGCACAGCAGCGCGAGGCGGGTGAAGAGGCGCGGGTCGTCGGGCAGGATGGCGCGCTCCGCCTCGGCGAGCTGGCCGCGCGCGAGCAGCCCGGCGTCGAGCCGGTAGTCGACGCTGTAGGTCTCGTCGAGCGGGTCGGCGGCGGCGGCGCGCGTGACGAACGCGCCCTCGCCCGCGAGCCGCTGGCACAGGTCGCGCACGAGCAGGTAGTTCGCCTGCGGGTCGAGCGCGCTCGCGCGGTGCAGCAGCATCTCGGCGAGGCGGCGCACCGTCAGCGGGCGCGGCCGCGGCGAGAGCGCGCCGAGGATGAGGAGCTTGAGCGCGCGCAGGGCCAGGGTGCGCTGGCCGACGTCGGGGAAGAGCGCCGGCGCCTCACGCTCGAAGTGGCGATAGACGACGTCATGGTACGGCCGGGCGGCGGGCTCCTCGAGGATACGCGGCTGGAAGTGGTCGTAGACCGCGTCGGGGCCGAGGAGCGCCGCCGGCGAGCCCTCGAGGCGGCCGGGGATGCCGCGCACCGGGTCGCCGCGGAGCTGCGCCGTGACGAAATCGACGACCCCGCGCCGGCGCGAGAAGAGCTCCCGCAGGTCGTCGAGGAGGTCGAGCGTGGCCGGGTGCACCGGGTAGAGGCGCTCCAGGCGGTCGACGGGGTAGGCCAGGCCGGGGAAGAGCTTGTGGAACGCGCGCGCGAGGCGCGCGATCTCGGCCTCGGCGCCGGGGCGCCGCCGCACCAGGCGCTGCGACACCAGCGCCTCGAGGTGCTCGGCGCTGATCGCCATGCGGACGTAGCGGTCCTTGATCTTGTTGAAGGTCTCGGGCGCGAGCTCGCCGGCGGCGTCGAGCGACTCCTGCAGGGCGCCGACGACGATGAGGGGGGCGCGCGCGCCGAGCTCGCCCAGGTGCTGCAGGTACCGGATCTCGTCGATGAAGGCGCGGCCGTCGGGCTTCGCGCGCAGGAACTCGGAGAGCTCGTCGAGGAGCAGCACGACCAGGCGGTGGCCCTGCGCGGCGGCGCGCTCCAGCAGGCCCTTCGTCGTCTCGCCGCGCGAGAGGCGCGGCCGCAGCGGCAGGCCGAGGCGCTGGCAGAGCGCGGCGACGTCGGGGAGCCCGGCCGGGGTGAAGAGCTCGTCGGCGCGGCGGCCGACCTCGGCGAGGAAGCGGCGCAGCTCCTCGGGGTGGCGGGTCTCGACCAGCGCCTGCAGGTCGGCGAGCGCGCGGCCGGCGGGGATCGCCTCCTCGCCGAGCGCGTGGGCGGCCGCGGCCGTGACGACGTCCTCGAGCCGCTCGGCGGCGGCGTGCTCGATGAGCGAGACGCGCACGACGAGCGGCCGGGCGGCGTGCACCCGCTCGCGCGGGGCGGCGAGGCCCGGATCCTGCGCCGCGAGCGCGTCCCAGGCGCCGGGGTCCTCGGCCAGCAGCGCGATCATCGCGAGCAGGTGGGACTTGCCGGTGCCGAAGTGGCCGGTGAGGAAGAAGCCCTGGCCGCGGCCGGCGTCGAGCGCGCGCAGGATGACGCCGAGGTGCTCACGGGCGTCGGGCGTGAGCAGGAAGGACTCGAGGAGGACGCGCCGCAGGCGCGGGTCGCCGAGGTCGGCGAGCTGCACGACGGTGCGGAGCTCGGGGATCTCGACGAGGTCGCCGAGGCGGAGGGGCGCGCCCGGGCTAGCCACGCGGCTTGCCCTTGGGGCGCGGCGGCGCGCCCAGGCCGGGCAGCTCCGGCGCGTCGTCGCGCGTCGCGGCACGGAGGGTGCGCGCGACGCGGGGCTTGCGCGGCCGCGGCGCGGGCTCCGGCTCGCCCTCGGCGCCCAGGCGCCGCCGCTCGGCCTTGAGCGCAAAGTCCTGCGGGTGCGCGGCGATGGCCTCGTCGAGGACGGCGCGCAGCTCGTCGAGGCGCCCGAGCTTGCGCAGCGCGGCCATCAGCGTGCTGCGCACGTACTTGTTGCCGGGTGTGGCGAGGAAGCTCGGCCGCAGCGCCTGCACCGCGCGCTCGTGGTCGCCGGCGCGGTTCGCCGCGAAGCCGAGCTGCTCGCGCGTGAAGGCGCTGCCCGGGTCGAGCGCGAGCGCGGCCTCGTAAGCGGCCGCGGCCTCGGCGTGGCGGCCCGCGTCGTACAGCCGCTTGCCGCGCAGCTCGTGCAGGTAGGCGCGGCCGGCGTAGGCGGGGACGCGGGCGAGCGCCTCGAGCTCCGCGATGGCCTCGTCGAGGGGCAGGTCGTGCAGACGCGCCTCGAGCAGCCGCTTGTGCGCCAGCGGATCGTCGGGCGCCAGCGCCTGCGCCGCGGCGTAGGCGCGCGCGGCCTCGTCGTGGCGGCCGAGGCGCGCGAGCGCGTCGCCCTCGAGGGTCAGGAGGGCGGGGTCGCCCTTCGCCTCCCCCTCGCGCGGGGCCGCCGCGAGCCGCCGGCGCGCCGTCAGCGCCACGTCGAGCGCCGCCTGCGCCTCGCCGAGGCCGAGGAGCACCCGGCCGAGCTGGGTCGAGACGAAGGCGTTGTCCGCCGCCGCGCGCGCCCGCTCGAACGCCTCGCGCGCGCCCGCGAGGTCGCGGGCCGCCTTGCGCGCCTGCCCGAGCGCGACCAGGGCGTGGTAGGACGACGGCGTTCGCGCCGCGGCGTCCGCGGCCACGGCGAGCGCCGCGTCGACGCGGCCGCGCTTGAGGTAGGCCTGCACCAGGCCCGCCGCCACCCGCGGGTGGTCGGGCGCCTGCTGCCGCAGCGCCTCGAGGCGGGCCGTCGCCGTGGCGACGTCGCCGGCCCGCAGCGCGCGCCGCGCGGCCTCGAGCTCCTCGTCGAGAGTGGGCCCGCCCGGGGTCATCCTCGCGGGACTGTATTGCGCGACCGGGGCAGGATCAAGGCGCGGGGCCGCGTGCGTGCGATCGCTGCCGGTCGCTCCGACGTCCGCGCCGCACGGCGGAAACTGCCGGGCAGGGGCACGG
>DASXVK010000261.1:0-3742 GCA_036504295.1 Polyangia bacterium | reverse complement strand
CCGAGCGCCTCGACCTGGCGCGCGAACACCCCGGCGAAGCCGCAGTCGTTCGCGTAGGCGGTCAGGAACGAGGTGTCGGTGGTGAGCGCGATCGCTGGCAGGGCTGGCCGCGCGTAGCCGGCCCGGGAACGGTTGACGAGCTCGGCGGCGAGGTGCTGGCAGTCCGCGGCGCTGCCGCCGTTGCCGCAGAGCAGCAGCTTGCCCCCCTGCGCCAGGGCGCGTGCGATCAGGTCGGCGGCGGCGACCACCGGCCCCGGCGCGGCGGCGACCTCGCGCTTGAGCTCGGCGCTCGCCAGCAAGTGGGCCCGGGCCCGCTCTTCGGGCGACGGCATGGACGTGCCTCCGGCGGCGCACAGCCGCGTGATCACCGCCGCGGCGGCGCCGAGATCCTCGACCACGTGATCCGCCCCGCCGGCGGCCGTGGCGCCGTGGCCGGTACGCACGAGGAGCGTCGTCGCCCCGGCGCGCCGGCCCAGCTCGACGTCGCACTCCTTGTCGCCCACCACGAAGGCGCGGCGGGCGTCGAAGCCCAGCTCCGCGGCGGCGCGGTCGAGCAGACCGGTGGCCGGCTTGCGACACCGGCACCCATCCCCGGGCTGGTGCGGGCAGACGTAGAGGCCGTCCAGCGCCAGCCCTTCGGCGGCGAGCAGGGCGTCGAGGCGGCCGTGGATGAGCGCGAGGCGCGCCTCATCGAAGAGCCCGCGCGCGATCCCCGACTGATTCGTGACCACGACCAGCCCGAGGCCGGCCGCCCGCAGCGCGCGCAGCGCCGCCGCCGCGCCCGGGAGGAGCGCGACCTCCGCGGGATCGGCGAGGTAGTGACGCTCGACGATGAGCGTCCCGTCGCGGTCGAGCACGACGAATCTGCGTCCGGCGCTCATGGCGCGATCCCGCCCGCGAGGGCGGCGCGCGCCTGCTCGTACACCGCGCCCGGGTCGAGCTGGTCCACGCAGTGCGCCGCGCCCTTCGGGCAGACGGTGCCGTAGGCCGCGGTGTTGCCGGGGGCGATGCAGTCGGCCGCGTCGCGGCACGGGGGCGCCTGGAGGTGGACCTGCCCGGCGTAGCCGTAGACGCGGTGGTCGGTCGGGCCCCACAGGACGACGGCCGGCACGCCGCAGAGGTGCGCCGCGTGCATGAGGAAGCTGTCCGCGGTGAGGACGAGATCGAAGCGCCGCATGAGCGCGATCGCCTGCCGCGGCGTGGTCAGGCCGATGAGGCTGTAGGCGCCACGGACGTAGGGGTCGCCCGCGCGGCCGAGCTGGACCACGAAGGCGTCGTCGCGTCGCAGGCGGGCGACGAGCGCGTCCCAGCGCTCGAAGGCCATCTGCTTGCGCGGCGAGTCGGAGGTGGGGCAGAGGAGCACGTTGCGCCGCCGCCACGGGAGCCGCGCGGCCAGGATCGGGTCCTCCTCGAGCGGGAACGGGACGAAGAGCCGCTCCTCGACGGGCGCCGCGAGACCGAACATGCGCGCGAGGATCTGGAACGCGCGCGCGTCCGGCGGGCCGAAGGACTCGTGGTGCCAGTAGTCGGTCGGCAGGATGGTCGCGCCGGGCGGCGGGTGGCCGATGTGCACGAGCGCCGGATGGCCGGCGAGCAGCGGCGGGTACTTCGTGCGGACGACCAGGTTGAAGCGCCGCGCGGGATCGCGCTCGACGACCTGCTTCAGCACCCCCGCGAGCATGAGCGTGTCGCCCAGGCCGCCGACGGGGTTGACCCAGGGCAGGTCCGGTGCCGTCACGGCGCCACCGCCGGGGCCGCCAGGTCGAAGCGCAAGCCGGTCAGCGGCTCGAAGTGGCGCTCGATGAAGCGCCGCTTCGCCGCGCACCAGGGCGTCCGGTGCTCGAGCGAGCGCGTCACGGCCCACGAGTCCAGCGCGCAGCCCCCGTGGCAGATGCCCCAGAGGCGGCAGCCCGCGCACTCGGCCGCCGGCAGCCGGCGGTCCCGGGCCGCGAACGCCCCGCGCTGCGGGTCGGTGCGCATCTGCGCGAGCGAGCGGTCGAAGATCGAGCCGTAGTCGAGCAGCCCCCAGTCGGCCGAGCGGCCACAGTGGGAGACGCGGCCGTCGGGGGCGATGTTCCAGTGCGAGGTGCCGCAGTCACCCGCGTCCACGCAGCCGAGCGAGCACGGACCCTCGAGCGCGTTGCGCAGGAAGGAGCGGAACGGCTCGACCTCGCGGTAGCGGTCGCGGTGCCGCCACCACACCGGCGCGAGCGCGCCGAGGAAGTCCGCGAACTCCTCGGGGGTGATCGCGAGGCCACGCTCGTCCTCGCCGTAGACGAGCACGGGGTGGAAGTTGACCGCGCCGTCGGGCTTGAGGTTGGTCATGAAGTGAAAGACGTCGAGCGGGCGGGCGAGGGCCAGGCGGGTGACGACGTAGATGACGCCCCAGCCGAAGCCCTCCTCCTCGAGGAGCGCGACGCCGCGCATGAAGCGCGCGTTGTAGGCGGCGGTGTCCGGGGTCGCCCCGGGGCCGCGCACCCCGGCGATGGGATCGTAGCTCGTGCCGATGCCGTCCATCCCGAGGGCGCGGAAGATCCGCGCGAAGTCCCGCGAGAAGAGCGAGAGGTTCGTCTGGATGTCGTGGCGCAGCCGCCCCTTGGTCGTCGCGCAGTGGCGCTCCTGCAGGGCGAGCGCGGCGTCGAAGAAGGCCGGCCCGAGCAGCAGCGGCTCGCCGCCGTGCCACACGAGCTCGAGCTCCTCGTCCGGGTGGGCGCGCAGGAGCTCGTCGGCGCGGACGAAGACCTGCTCCAGGACCGCGAGGGACATCGCCGGCGGGCCCGCCTTCGGCTTGCGCACGACGTCGCAGTAGGCGCAGGCCGAGTTGCAGGCCTCGGTGGCCTTGAGGATCACGGTCGCCACGGCTGCGGCTCCTCCGGCGCGGCGCGTGCGGCCCGGCGTTGATCGACGACGTCCATGAGCTCGGCGCAGAAGGCGGCGCACCCCGGGTCGCGCTCGGCCGACGCCGCGAAGGCGCCGCGGCAGACCCGCCACCCGGGGCAGCGCGAGCACGGGTGGTACGCGAGGAAGAGCCGCCGCCAGGCGTGCTCCGCGGCGACGAAGGCCGGGTGCCGCTCGATCCCGTCGAGGGCGCCGGGGTCGTCGAGGACGAAGATCCTGGCCTGGAGGTCCGCGGAGGTCAGCGCCACCCGCCCGTCGGCGTCGAGGTGCAGGTAGTGGCGCGGGTCCGCGAACACCGTGCGCCGCCAGTCGGTGACCCCGGCCGGGTCGTAGGCCTCGGCGAGGTGCGCGAAGGGCTCGATCGGCGCGTGCGGCACCGGGCCCAGGAGGGCATAGCTCATGAGGTCGGCGAGCGGCTCCCAGGGCGGCGGCCGGTCGCCGAACGTGAGGCCGCAGGCGACGCCGAGCGAGGCCAGGATCCGTACGCCCGTGAGGTTGTCCGGGCCGCCCGCCGGGACGTAGACCCGCGCGTGCGGCTCGCGCAGGCGCGGGAGCCACGGCAGGAGGTCGCGGAGGCGCCCGAGCGCCGGCACGAAGAGCGCCACCGGCGCGCCGTCCCAGCCGTCGTCGGGGCTGAGCTCGTCGAGCGGCTCGGGCGAGTCGCACAGCACGCAGACGAGCTCGTTGTCCGAGGCGCGGGCGCGGCCGGCGGCTCCGGCGATGGCCGCCGCGTCGCGGACGCGCACGACGAGCGCCTGTCCGTGCAGGCGCTCGAACAGCGCGGGCGAGTCGGGGCACACCAGTCTGGCGCGCATGTCTAGCCCCTAGCCGGCTGCGCGGAAAT
>DASXVK010000260.1:0-26461 GCA_036504295.1 Polyangia bacterium | reverse complement strand
CGCGCTCGTGGTCCCCGCGGGCATGACCGCGCCGCACCCGGACCACGAGCCGTACTCGAACGTCAGGGCGGCGGTGGCCGACCGGAGCGCCTGCACCTGATCGGGCGAGCCTGTCGCCCCGCACCCTGCGGTCGCCTGGGCGCAGTAGGTGACCTTCTCGGTCGCACCTTCCCCACGCGCCACTCGCGTGAGGAGGTCCTGGTTGCTGCCCCCACCGTACTGGTAGCTGTCGTCCTCACCCGTCGCGACCCACGCCTCGCGTCTCGCCGCCGTCAACTGCGTGGCGTCGTACTCGTAGGTGACGACCCGCTTGCCGGGCTTTGGATTGCCGCTCGTGTCAGCGAGGTGCAGGGCCTTCAGCTCCCCCGCCTGCCCGTGCTGCTCGGGCGCGAGATAGTACTCGAACGCGACGGCCTGGCGCGAATCGTTCCTCAGGTACTTGAGCCGGCCGGCCGCGTCGTAGCCGGCGCAGACGCCCTTGCCGACCGCGTTCTGCCAGCGTGCGAAGCGGCCCGAAGCGTTGTAGAAGAAGGCGCGGCCATCGCGCAGCGTGACCTTGAAGCCGCCGGGGTAGGCCATGTCGCAGTCGGACACGCCGGCATTTGCCCCCAGCACCTCGAGGACCGCCGAGTTCCCCGGCGGCGGGCTCCACATGCTCCCCGAAAGGGTGAACTGGAGCCAGCGGCCGTCCTCGACGACGAGGCCGATGCCCCCGCCCTGCGGTCGCTGATCGACGATCCTGGTTTGGTAGTTGTGGCTCCAGCGAGAACCCACGAACGAGATGCCCCGCCCATCCGTGGCCGGATCAAGTGGGAGCTGCGCCACGCCCCTGGCGCCGCTGCTGTACTGCCGCCTCACGCCGAGGTCGTCGCCGTAGGCACCGACGAGCCGCACGTCGGTGGTCGATGACGTATGATAAACGCCCGACGCTACGTCGACCGGGTCACCCGCGCACTGGTCACAGGCGGCCTCAGGGCTGTCCATCGGGCTGCACTGGCAGCCGTCTTCAGCCCCCGCAGCCCCTTCGTCACAGGTCAAGGGCGTCACGGTCGGGCCGCATCCGGCCGGGCACTCGACGCTCTCGCAGAGTTGGCAGGGGATTGCGAGATCCGGACCCTCCATGTCGGGTCCGTTGCAGAACTGCCACCAGTGCTTGGCGATGCAGTTGGTCTGGACGCAGCCCACGTCTGGCAGCAACGTGTAAATGTCGCACACCAGGAACTTGTCGACTGACTGCGGCCGATCGCTCCCCGGCGTGCACGGCCTGACCTCCTCCTGGATGATGCACGGAGGAGCAACGCAGCAGGCGTCCTGGGCGCGGGCGCCCCCGGGCCAGGTCAGGAGCAGGAAGAGACCGAGCCCGACGAGGCGGACGAAACGTGCTTACCCCATAGCAACCTCCCCTGAGGACGCCTCACGGCGCGCCTTCGCTATGGTAGTCCCTGGCCGATCGTGGGCACAAGCGAAAACCGGATTGCTTGAATTGGGGCCGCCCGGGCCGCCAGCGATAGCTGCGGGCGCGTCGGCGCTTCCCTACACGCCGCGGCCTGGCGCGGCGCCATCAGGCCCAGGTCGGGGAGCGAACGGTCGAGGTGGTCGTGGGCGACGAAAAGGGTGGCCGGGTCTGAGGTGACGCTCGACGGGCAGTCGCAGTTGGTGGAAGCGTGCAGCCCGGGCACCGCGAACTGGTCGCTCGTCATCGACGGCGCCGCCGCGCTCGTGGACGTCGAGGGCGAGGGCGCCGACCTCACGGTGCACGTCGGCGACGTCACCGTGCCGGTGCGGCTCATCGACGCCCGCCGCCAGTTCCTCATGCAGGCGGCGCAGTGCGGCCCGGCCAAGGCCGGTCCCCTCGAGGTGCGCTCGCCCATGCCGGGCAAGGTCGTGATGGTGCTGGTCGCGCCCGGCACCGCGGTCACGGCCGGCCTCAGGACGCGAGCGGGTTGCGTGTGACGAGCGCGGGAAAGCGCGAGAAGTCGCGGTCGAGCGTCCACAGCTCGCTCACGCGGTGCTCGAGGCAGACCGCGGCGATGCGGGCGTCGTGAACCTTCGGTCCCACGATGCGCGCGCGGACCAGCAGCTCCAGGAGGCCCTCGGTGCCATCGGCCTCGTCGGTCAGCACGACGAGCACCGGGGATTCGCGCCAGGCGCGGATCTGATCGGCGGCCTGCTGCGGCGTGGACGGCTTCTTCCAGATCGCGGGGTGCGTCACGATGCCGTAGAACTCAACCAGGCAGTGGTAAGGGATCGCCCACTGCGCCGAGCCCTCGGCCAGGCCGGCGACGCAGCGCTTCGCCGAGACGTGAAACTCGCTGTCGTGCCGATGCGCGTGCACGAGCAGGTTCGTGTCGGCGGCGATCATGACGGCCGCGGGTACAGGAACCTGCTCAGCGTCTCCCAGCTCGCGTCGTCGACACCCGCAGCGAGCCCGCCTTCCCCGGCGCTCGCGTCCCGCAGGCGGAATGGCGCGGCCGGGCGGCGCTCGTCGAGGACGCGGCGCAGGCCCTCTTCCACGAGGGCGCGCATCGACGTGCCACGCTGGGCCGCCAGCGCGCGGACCCGGCGTGCGAGGGCATCGTTGATGTGGATCGTGGTCCGCATATGCCTAAGCATATTGCACGATGTGCCATGATGCAAGGAGCCGCTCAGCGCTTCACCCGCGAGGCAGGTTGCGGGTGCCAGCCAGCTTCCCTACACTGCGGGGCATGGCGCGGCGCTATCAGGCCCAGGTCGGGGAGCGGACGGTCGAGGTGGTGGTGGGCGACGAGGAGGGTGGCCAGGTCGAGGTGACGATCGACGGGCGCTCGCGGGTGGTGGACGCGTGCAGCCTGGGCGGCGCGAGCTGGTCCCTGATCGTCGACGGCGCCGCGGCGCTGATCGATCTCGAGGGCGACGGGGCCGACCTCACGGTGCACGTGGGCGACGTCACCGTGCCGGTGCGGCTCATCGACGCGCGCCGCCAGCTCCTCATGCAGGCGGCGGCCCAGCGCGGCGGGGCCAAGGCCGGGCCGCTCGAGGTGCGCTCGCCCATGCCGGGCAAGGTGGTGAAGGTGCTGGTCGCGCCCGGCGCCGCGGTCACGGCCGGCCAGGGGCTGGTGGTGGTCGAGGCGATGAAGATGGAGAACGAGATGCGCGCGCCGCGCGACGGGACCGTCGAGAAGGTCGCCGTGCGCGAGGGGCAGGCGGTCGACGCGGGCGAGACGCTGGCGACGCTGGCCTGAGCGCCACCGCCGGGCCGCGCGGCAGCGTCAGTCGGTGGCGGGCGCGTCCGCAGCGGCGTCGTCCCCGGGAGCGGCGTCGTCGGGGGCGGGCGGCGCATCGGCGGGGGCGTCGGCGGGGGCGTCGGGGCCGGCGTCGCCGGCCAGGTCGAGGGGGATGCAGCGGCCGAGGGCGCTGCAGCGCAGGGGCGCGGGGCAGTCGGTGGTGGCCTGGCACTCCTGGCGGCAGTCGCCGGTGAGGCCGCCGTCGCCGATCTGGCAGTAGCTCTGCACCGGGCAGTCGGCGTTCGCCGAGCAGCGCGGCGTCGAGCTGCAGCCGGTCGCCAGCAGGGCGGCGGCCGCGAGGACGGCGAATCGCATCGGAATGACGGTAACGCCCGGGGGGTGGGCGGCGCAAGCTGCACGGGCGGCCACGCGCCGACTATAATCGCCCCATGGCGCCCCACGTCCTCGTCATCGCCGGCCTCGACCCGTCGGGCGGAGCGGGCCTGATCGCGGATGTGCGCACGCTCGCGGAGCACGGCGTGGGCGCGCTCGGCGTCGCGACGGCGCTGACCGAGCAGGGCCACGGCGGCGTGCGCGCGGTCAACCCGGTGGACCCGGCGCTCGTCGGGCGGCAGGTGGCCGCGCTGCTCGCCGGCGAGCCGGTCGACGCGGTGAAGATCGGCATGCTCGGGGTGCCGGCGACGGCGGCGGCGGTCGCGGCCGCGCTCGCGGCGGCGCGGTCCGTACCGGTGGTGCTGGACCCGATCCTGCGCGCCTCGTCCGGCGCCGTGCTCCTCGGCGACGACGAGGACGCGGGCCGCGCGGCGCTGCTCGCGCTGCTCCGGCGGGCGACCCTCGTCACCCCAAACGCGATCGAGGCGGCCGCGCTGTGCGAGCAGGCGCCGCCGCTCACGCTGGCCGCCGCCGCCGGGCTCGCGCAGGCGCTGCGCGCGCGCGGCGCGCGGGCGGTGTTGCTCAAGGGCGGCCACCTGCCGGCCGCCGCGAGCCCCGGCGAGACCGTCGATGTACTCGACGCGGGCGACGGCCCCGTGCTCCTGCGCGCCCCGCGGCTCGCGGCCGGCGCGCACGGCACCGGCTGCGCCCTCGCGAGCGCCATCGCGGCGCACCTCGCCCGCGGCGCGCCGCTGCGCGAGGCGGTCGAGGCCGCCCGGGCGTTCCTGACGGAGCGCCTGCGGACCGCCGAGGCCCGCGGCGGCGCGCGCTACCTCTACTGAGGCGGCCCGCCTACCGCGCCAGCTCTTCGTCGATCGCCGCCGCCAGCGCGGCGTAGTCGACGGCGCCGACCGCCATCCGGCCGTTGATGAAGAACGTCGGGGTCCCGGGGACGCCCAGCGCGGTGCCCTGGGCCACGTCCGCCGCGACGTCCGCGGCGAAGGTGTGGCCGTCGAGCGCCGCGCGGAACGCGTCGAGGTCCAGGCCGAGCTGCTCCGCGTAGCTCTCGAGGTCGGTGCGCATGAGGTTGGCCTGGTGCGCGTAGAGGGCGTCGTGGAAGTCCCAGAACTTCCCCTGGGCGTTCGCGGCGAGGGCGGCCTCGGCCGCCTGCTGCGCGTAGGTGTGGAAGTAGAGCGGGAACTGCTTGAAGGCGAAGCGGATCCGCCCGTCGTACGCGGTGAGGAGCTGGGTCACGACCGCCTGCTCGTCGCCGCAGTACGGGCACTGGTAGTCCCCGAACTCGACGACGTCCACCTTGGCGTCCGCCGGGCCGCGCGTGGGCGCCGTCCCGATGTCCACGACCTGGCGCTGCTCGGGCGGCGCGACCTGGCCCTGCGCCGCGTCCTCTCCGCAGGCGGCGACGAGAGCTAGCAGGGCCATGAGCGGGGCTAAGCGGTACATACCTTGATCTTGATGGGTTTCGCCGGTCCGTCAACTCGCGGCCGTGCGCGCTTGATTCGGGCTGGGGATCGCGGTAGCCTGTTTGGGGTAGGTCAGTGTCGGCGTGGCTGCGTGCCCCGGGGGCCGTTGGGTGCGCGAAGGGAGGCTCACGCACCCGGCCCGGCAGGGGGCGTGATGCGCACCCGGATCCTGATCGTTGAAGACGAGGCGGACATGCGCCGCGCGTTCCATCTCCTCCTTTCGCGCACTGAGCTCGAGGTGGTCGGCGAGGCCGCCGACGGCCGGGAGGCGCTGCGGGTCGCGGCCGAGGTCCGACCCGACGTGGTCGTCACCGACCTGTGGATGGCGCGCCTCAACGGGTGGGACGCAATCCGCCTGCTGCGGGAGGCGCGCCCGGAGACCCGGGCGGTCGCGGTCTCGGCCCTCGACGGGGCCTTCGCGGTCTACCGAGCGCTCGAGGCGGGCGCGGCCGGCTTCGTCAGCAAGTACTCCATGCCGACCGAGCTCGCCGCGGGGCTGGAGGCGGTGGCGCGCGGGGGCAGCTTCTTCTGCTCGCGCATCGGCGGCGAGCCGCTCAGGCAAGCCCACGCCTGGCAGCAGGATCCGGCCTCCGCGCCCAAGGACCCTCTCACGCTGCCCGAGCGCCTGGTCCTGCAGCTCTGGGTGGAGGACTACTCGGTGGGTGACAGCGCCAAGAACCTCGGCAAGAGCGTGAAGACCGTCGAGAGCCACCGCGCACACATCATGCGGAAGCTCGGGATGCGGGACCGGCGCGAGCTGTGGCGGTACGCGGTGGAGCGGCACATCGCGCGGCCGCGGGACCTCGAGTGGGAGATCGTGATGGGCGGGTGGTGAAGCGGACGTGGGGAAACGACGTTATCCGGGCCGGCTCTTGCCACGTACGGGCTTCCGTACCTTCCGCCTCCTTCTAGGCCCCAAGAACACTACCCCCTAATGCCTGTGCGAAGCGCCTCACGTCGTCAGCGTCGAGTCGGCGCGACAGCAGCATGGGCGCGTCAGTGAACGCGTCGTACCATTGGAGCATTACACCGTCGGTCTGATAGACGAGAACATGGTCGCATAGGCGTGGCCCTGTGTCCGTCAGGCACACGCGTGTCAGGTCCTCCACATTCGAGGTGCTGAACGGAACGTGCCACACGTCCGGACGAGGCCACAAGGTGCCGACTGCGACCTTCGTGCGGGGCTCAACGGAAACTCGCTCGAGGCATTGCCGGATGGCCCGGTCGTACGTCGCCTCTAGGTAGATTGTTGCATCCTCAAGTCGCAGCAGATGGAGCCCGCCTAGAAATAGTGCAGCATCTCCCGTCGACGACACCTGCCAGGGACAGACCTCCTGGAGCCTGAGCCCCTTGCGGTCTTCGGGTCCTACGATGCCGAGAAGCCGGTGGAGCAATCCCATGATCGTTGCCTGTAGACAGTTCAGAAGACACGCATGTCCGCACCGAGCAACGCCGCTCTCTGCCCGGGCAGGCTCACCGCCACGGCAGCGGAACCCGGAAATTGGAATGGCTACCCTTCACACCTTGTCTCCAGAGAGTGACTTGCAGATGTGCTAGCCTCCCCAGCCGCCCAAAACAGTGGTGCGACTGATGGTATGCGACCTTGATCATCGTACCGGAAAGCGCCGCTCCTGCCGAGACGGCGGCAGGGCCTGCCGCTGCCACAACCTCCGCGCCAGCCAAGTAGACGATTGGCGCGAGGAGTAACGCCGCAGCGATCCCGGTTGTCCACGCGGCGGTGGTAGGATTCGCCTCCTGGAACGTTCTGAAGCCATCTACGGCGGCCTGTCCGGAGGGGTCGGCCTCGAACCACAGCCCCTCGGGGTCGACGAGGTTGACCGGATCCCCCACAACATATCCGTACAGGTTCGTGTCCCCTCCCCCGAACCCGATCGGGTCCTTCGCCGTCCACCGCCCGACGCGCGGGTAGTAGTCGCGGGCCCCGAACCGCACGAGCTTCGTGTCCGGGTCGTATAGGCCGCCCGCGAAGCCGAACGGCTGGAACCCGGGTGCCGTGTCGTTTGTGACCTCACCGAAGGCGTCGTAGTCAAGCCGCTGCGCCACAACACCGTTGTCGGCTTTGATGACCAGCCGCACGCTCCCGAGGTGGTCGGTCACGAGTCGGTACGTGTCGCTGCCCTTGACCATGTAGGCTGGCACGTTGCCACCGGACCCGTACACGAACAGCGACGCGAGCGCGCCCGTGCCGTTGAGCTCCGCGACCGGCCGCAGCCCGTCGCGGTACACGAACACCTTCTGCAGGCTCCCGCCGACCTTGCGCCCGACGCGCCGCCCTTGGCCGTCGACGACGTACTCGATCCTGAGCGTCTCCAGGCCGTTCGTGCGCTGCACTGCGCTCAGGAGCGCCCCGTCGAGGTCGTAGCTGTAGGTCCAGTCCTCGCTGCCAACGGTCTTGGTCTGCAGCTCGCCGTTCGCGGTGTAGGTGTAGATGGCCGCGCTGTAGGTGAGCAGCCGATCCTGATTGTCGTAGGTGGGCTCGATACGGGCGCCGTTCTGGTCGATGAACGCGATCCGGTTGCCGTTGTCGTCGTACTCGTACGTCGCCACCGGCGTGCCGTTCACCGTGACCTTCTTAAGCCAGCCAGCCGGGTAGTACTCGTACGCGTAGCTCGTGGTCACGCCCTCTACCGTCTCGCTCTTCGTGAGGATCCGCCCGAGCCTATCACGGGAGTTGATGGTCAGCGCGTAGGAGTGACCTGAGTAGCTCGCCGATAGCGACTGCAGCGCGCCGAACGAGTCGATGCCGTGCGAGGTGGTCACCTTGCCGCTGCTGAGGTTTGTGCCCGTCACGCGGCCGTTGTTCAGGTCGCGCGTGAGCACCAGGTCGTTCGTGCCATTCCGGGCGGTCGTGAGCAGCAGTCCGTCGTTGTCGTAGCCGAGCGTCACCGGGTACGCCGCCCCGAGGCCGTCGGTGACCGTCAGCGGGGTCAGCTGCAGGAAGGCGTCGTATCCTCGCGCCACGCTGAACGTCTGGCCGGACACGATCCCGCCCCAGGTCTCGCTCACCGGCAGCGGCCCGTCCTCGCTGACGCCGAGCGTAACGCCGCCGTTGAAGTTGGCGCTCGCGAGGGCGCCTGAGAGCGGGCTGTACCCGAGTGCGAGCGACCCGCGGCGCAATCCCACCGTCACCAGGCGCCCGGTGTTCGAGCTGGACGGGCCGACGTCATAGCCAAAGGCCAGGGCGCCGTCCGGCCGAGTGAGCGCGGTGAGCTGCCGGTCGAAGTTGTAGTCGAACCGCGTGGTCAGATTCGCGACGCCCGCGACGGCGGGCGCCCGGTACGTCGACACGAGTTCCACCGCGTTGTAGCTGAACTCGTGCTGCGGCCGCTCCGGCGGCACGACCGAGGTCAGGTTGCCGTTCGGATCGCGGGGGAACGTGGTCACGAGGCCGGCCTTGGTCTGGCTCGTTACCCTGCCGGCGGCATCTCGGCCGAGGCCGACGGTCGCGAGGGTCGGGTCGACGATGGAGGTGAGCAGCCCGCTCGTCGCGTCGTAGACGAGCTGGTAGATGCGTTCGTCCCCACCCCCGCTCGGGCCCTGCTTCACGTACTGCAGGCGATCACGGGTATCATACTCGTACCGCACCGGGTACAGCACCGGAGACACGCCGGCGATCTCCTTCTTGGTGACCCGTCCATCCGCGTCGAGATACGTGGTCGCGACCCGGTTCGCCGGCGATGTCGACACCCAGCGCCAGAGCGAGCTCGCGTCGTCCCGAACCGCCTTGCGCGTCCAAACGCGCCCGCTCTGGCCTTCGCCGGTGACGGTGGTGGTGGTGGTGAGGCTGAGCAGCGCCGGTGGATTGCTGCTGTCGTACGCGGGCGTCGTCGCCACCGGTGCCCAGAGATGGCGCCCTTGCGGCGTGTGCAGGTCGTAGCTCGTCACCGCCGGCGCGTCCATGCCCCAGAGGGGATGAGGGCCCTCGACGACGGTCTCGACCGCGCCGCCCGGATAGGTGATCGTCCGCGTGCCGTCGGCCGCCTTGTGCATCGTCGTCGACAGGCCGTCGGGGTGAGTCGTGATGTGGTCCTCGGCGCCGTCCGCGTCCGTCGTAGTGCTCCACTGGGTCGCCACCGACTCGGCCGTCGTGCGCTGCACGAGCCAGCCGTTCGCGGGCTGCAGCAGTGCCGGGCGGGAGAGCGTCTGCGAGCCGCCCGCCGGATCCGCGTCCACCGTGAGCCGCCCGTCGGCGTCGTAGGTGAAGGCGTGGACCCAGCGCCGCGGATCCTGGAACTGCACGAGAAGCCCGTCGGTCCCGTACGTGAGGTCATGGCGCTCGCCAGCGGGGTTGACGACGCTCGCCAGGGTCGCGAAGGCGCCGGGCGTGAGTACCGTCGTCTGGTTGAACGGCGCCACGATACTGGTCGGGAAGCCGTCGCTGTTGCGGGCCAGCCTGGTGATGTTGCTGTGTGCGTCCGTGAGGGTCGTCAGGCGAAGATCCGTGTCGTACCCGAACGTAAGCCGCACTGCTCCGGTGGTCGCATCCAGGGTCTGGAGGTGCCGGCCATACGCGTCGAAGCTGTAGAGCTCGGCGCCGTCCTTGCTCGCGATCACGTTGCCGGTGGCCGAGAGGCCCTTGAGTCGCGACTGGAGGCGGCGAACGCGGCAGCCAGACGAGTCGACGACCAGCAGTTCGCCGGTCGGAGTGAGGGCGATGTTGTCGACCGTGCCGTAATTGCCCGGCATCGTTCCCCATCTGGCGTTCAGGGCGGGGCCGCCGTCACCGCAGGTCGGGTCCGCGGTGCAGCCCGCCTGGGCGTACTCGCAACAGTGGTCGCCCGACTTCACGCCAGCGACGGTGGTGATGATGCCGGACGGATTCACGCGACGCACCCGCTGGAGCGTCTCGTCCGCAATGAAGATGGTGCCGTCAGGGGCGACGGCCACGGCGACGGGCTTGGCGAGCGGGGCGGAGACGGCCGGAGTCCCATCACCACAGGCCTGGCCGAGCGCACATGGGCCCCCGTTCCCAGCGACGGTCCGGATGATGCCGTCCACGCCGATCTTCCGAATGCGGGCATGGCCGGAGTCGGCGATGAACAGACTGCCGTCGGGGCCGATCGCCATGCCGGAAGGTGAGGCGAGCGGCGCGTAGTATGCGGGAAGCCCGTTGGTGATGTCGGTACCGGTGCTGCCTGCAAAGTGCCGGATGGTGCCGTCGGGCGCGATGAGCCGGATCGCATCCAGGTTGTAGTCGATGACGTAGAGGCTCCCGTCGCCGGCGAGCGCCAGGCGCCACGGCATCATGGCGGCGGTGGTCGCGGGCCCGCCGTTGCCGCAACGGGTAGCGTCGTAGTCGCTGCAGGGTACCCCGGTCCCGGCGAAGGTGTCGATGACGCCGGTCGGCTTCACGCGACGAATGCGGAAGTCATCCTTGTCCGCGATGTAGAGGGTGCCGTCGGGGGCGACGACGACGTCGGAGGGGGAGTGAAGCAGAGCCCCGGTCGCCGGTCCACCGTCCCCACAGGTCTGCGAGTAGTCTGGTTCCCCCGGCTCCGGGCAGTAGTTGTTCACGTGCGGCGCACCCGCCTCCCATGTCCCCGCCACCGTGGAGATGCGTCCGGACGGCCACGTCGCGTCTGGCGGCGAGATGCGTCGCACGAGGTGCTCGTTCTCGCTGACAACGTAGATGCTGCCATCGGGGCCCATGACCGCGGCCGACGGGCCGTAGACCTGGGCCGTGGTAGCCGACACGCCCTCGCCCTGGGTGTCGCACGTCCACGTCGTCGCGGGGTCCGTCCACCCGACAACCCGCTCGATGATGAGTCCCAGCCCCTGCGCATCGACCTCTCGGCCGTCGCCGTAGTACAGCACGCGCGTGTAGGGGTCGTACACGTGGTGGGCGTCGATCCCCCAGCCGCCGGTGCCGAGGCCGGCGGTGTCGAACAGCCCGACCGTCGTCGTCAGCTCCTGCCAGACCGTCACCTCGTTGCGGGCCGGATTCGATTGCTTGAAGTTCTCCGCGCTGGTGTAGGTCTCGCCGAAGATCTGGTCGAGTTCCTCCTCGTACTTCCCGTCGAAGACGTAGCCGACCCTGACCGTTGCCGGCTGTCGGCCCTGGAGGAGCCGGTCGTAGGCGTCCTTGCCATCCCAGGTGAAGGTCATCTTCTGGTCGCGTTGCGCGGGATACGTCGACGTCCAGAGCCGCCCCGCCACGGCCACCTCTACCTCGATGCGGTTGAGGAGCGCATCCGGCGCCGAGTTGGGGTCAGTGAGCTGCGCCGCGATCTTGCGAGCGTCCGCGCGGCCGCGCACGCGGTCGCTCTTGTACTGCAGGGCGTACGGCGTGCCGACGAGCGGGATCGCCTCGCCGAGACTCTGGTTCTGATACTCGATGATCGAGCCGCTTCCTTCGCAAGGCTCGGTGCAGCGGCTTGCCCCAGTGACGCTCGGCTTGGGGAGCTCCGCTACCGGCATCCACACGGGCCAGTTGTAGTCGCACGGAGTGAAGTGCGTCTGCTCGACGCGCCAGTAGGTGCTGTTGGCGACGAAGTACGCGCCGTTCGTGCCGAGCGCCAGCTGCTCCGCCTCGCTGATGCCGATGTTGTCGCCCACGCCGTCGCCGTCAGTGTCGATGTTCGCGAGGTCGCCGGTCTTGTCGACGTACGTGACCACGCGGCCGCTACCCTGCGGGACCCAGCGTCCCTCGGCGCGATCATAGTAGCCCGAGGGGACCGCCCGCCCCGGCTCGAAGCCGAGGAAATTGTTGACGTAGATCGTGACTGGCTGGTCGAAGCTGACCTTGTCGTTCGGCGCGACGGGATGGTCATGGATGTCGCTGCCCTCGATGTTGTATTCGACGGCGTAGGTGTAGCCGCTCGTCGGCGGCAGGACACCCGGCATCGCGGACGGACCCCCATTCGCGGCAGTCGTGTACTCGGTGACGCGCACCGAATACGGCTCCCGCAGCAACGCCTCCGGGTTGCCGTCGACGTGGGTCACGGTCGCCTGGGTGCCGGGCGTGAAGAGGACGACCGCGCGACGCTGACCGTCGCTGCTCTCAGCCCCAGCCGCCACGACCACGTCCAGTGCCTGGCTGGGGTACAACTCCGGCAACACGGTCGTGTCCTTGGCAATGAGCCGCACGTCGGGCACGCGTACGTACCGGCGCAGCGGGACCGCGATCCGACGCTGCGATTCGAGGAGCCCCGTCATCTCGAACTTGAGGGTGACGAATTGGGCACCGTTGATGGCGATGTCGTAGCCGCCATCGCCACGCGTGGTGGTCGAGCCGTACCCGTCGTCACCGACCACCTTCACGGTGACCCCCGCCAGGCCGGCCCCGCTCGCGTTAAGCACACGCCCGCGCGCCACGGCGACAAGCTCGCGCTTGAGCTTGTTCGGAGTGACGCCAGTCTGGGTGCCACCGGTCCAGATGAACGCCACGGCCGAGTAGAAGTCCGTGGGCAGAGTCCGATTCAGGGTGGGGATGCTCGTCGGCTTCGAAATCGTGACCTCGGTGCCACAGACGAACGTGCCACCCGTGCACTGGCCGGAGTGGCACGTCTCCCCGGTGGTGCAGGGATCGCCATCGTCGCAGTTGGTGTCGTCGGCGACCGGCGTCTGCCCGCAGATCCCGGTGTCATGGTCGCACGACCCCGCGGTGTGACAGGAGTCTGCGGACGCGCACGTCAGGGCGCTCCCACCGGTACAACTGCCGTCGCTCGAGCAGGTGCCGGAGCGCGTGCAGAGGTTGCCGCTGTCGTCGCAAGGCTCGCCGACGAGCTTGGCAGGGTGGGCGCACTGCCCGGCGCCGTCGCACTCATCGCGGGTACAGGCGATGCCGTCCTCGTTGCAGGGCACGCCGGCCCGGTGGTGGGGGTTGGACGGGCAGATCCCCGACTTCCCGCTACAGACCGCCGGCATGTCGCACTCGCTCGCGGCGGCGCGACACTGGGTGCCGGCGGCCACCACGGCGTCGGCGGGGCAGTAGCTGCTGACGCCGTCGCACTTCTCGACGAGGTCGCAGTCGCCAGCCGAAGCGCGGCAGATGGTATCCGCCGGCGCGGGGGAGTGCTGGCAACCCGCCACTGGGTCGCACGAGTCCGTCGTGCAGGGGTTCAGGTCGTTGCACCAGAGCGGTATGCCCGCGGTACACACCCCGAAGTGGCAGGTCTCGTGCCCGTTGCACACTGTCCCGTCATCGCACGCCGTACCGTCGGGCACGTTCGTATGCTGGCAGCCGGCGACCGGGTCGCACGTATCCGTCGTGCAGGGGTTCGGGTCGTTGCACAGGAGCGGTGTCCCCATGCGGCACTCACCGGCCTGACAGGTTTCGCGCCCGTTGCACACTGTCCCGTCGTCGCACGCCGTACCGTTAGGCACGTTCGTGTGCTGGCAGCCGGCGACCGGGTCACAGGTGTCCGTCGTGCACGGGTTGAAGTCCGTGCAGACGAGCGGCGTGCCCGCAGTGCACACCCCGGCCTGGCAGGTTTCGTGGCCATTGCACACCGTCCCGTCGTCGCACGCCGTGCCGTTGGCCTTCGGCGTGTAGTCACAGCCCCCGTTGACGCAAGTACCCGGGGACTGATAGCACTGGTTGTACGGGGAGTTGCACCCTCCGCAATTCACCGTCCGCAACACGCCACATCCGTCATAATTTGTGTACGGGCCGCACACGATTCCCCAGGAACTGCAGAAGGCTGCGTCGGTTTGGGCGCAGACCGAAAACGCCCCGCCCCAGCACGCCGTTGCCGTCGATAGTCGGATGGTACCCGGCTCCTGATACGCCTGGCTACTGATCGCGCAGTTGAGCGTGGCGGTTCCAGAGTTCGTGACACGGGTGACGGAACATGTGACCCCCCAGCCGGAGGGAATCACGCTGACGGTCATCCCGCTCGCGAAAGCGGTGCCCGAGCCCCTCGCTGTGACCGTGAGAGACGACGTTCCCGGTTGACCGTGGTTGGGGGTGTACGTGATCTGCGTGTCCGAAAACTTCGTGCAGGACGCCAGGGCAGGCTGGATGATGGCGGGTGCGCTGCCGCCTGCATCAGCCTGCTCCCCCGCGCCCGCATCCAGCGCCACCGTGTGCGCCCGCCGCAGCGCGCTCGGCGCCTCCGCGGGCTGGCAGGCGCTCAGGGCGAGCGCGGCCACGACGACGAACCTGCACGTTTCAAGCGGCATCCGCATCGTTTCTCCTCTGCGCCCATGCTCGCGCCTCGCGGCCGCCCCGGTCGACCTGAAACCCGCCCGATCCGACCCTGACGATTCGCCGTGCGCGCCGCACCGCGCCTCGTCGGCAGAAGCGCCCGGAGCGCCGTGTCAACCTGAAAATCGGCCCCGCCGACCCTGAGCGCCCCATCCGTCAACTCGGGCCGCCTTGTCCCGACCCCCCCTCGGCTGTACGGTGATCGCATGGCGACCCGGGGTGATCTCAAGGACCAGGCCCTGCGCTACTTCGTGCTCGGCGACCAGCACCGCGCCTTGCGGCTGTACCAGCGGCTGCTCGAGGCCGCCCCTGACGACGGTGACGCGCGGCTCAAGATCGCCGACGTGCTCGCGCAGCTCGGCGCCAGGGACCTCGCGGCGGCCGCCTACCGCACCGTCGCGATGCACGACCTGCGCGCCGGCCATCCCCTGCCGGCGATCGTGGCCGCCCGCGCCCTCGAGGCGCTGGGCGAGGACCCGAGCGCGCTGCACGACGCGCTCGCCGAGCTCTACGGCCACCAGAGCAACCGCATCGGCCGCTTCGGCGCCCGCCTGGCGCCGCCGGCCGCCGAGCTGACCCTGGCGCCGCCGTCGCTCGAGTCGCTCCCGCCCCTGGACACGCTCGTGGCCGAGGCCGGCCGGCTGGCGGCCACGCCGCCCGCGGTGGCGTACCCGACGTCGCTGCACCCCATCCCGCTCTTCTCGGAGCTGTCGCAGGACGGCTTCCGGCGCGTGCTCAAGACCCTCACGGTCCACCGCCTGCCCGACTCGCACCTGGTGATCCGCGAGGGCGAGATCGGCACCTCGTTCTACCTAATCGCCGCGGGCGAGGTGCGGGTGTTCCGCCGCCACGTCATCGGCGCGGTCCACGAGCTCGCCCGGCTCCACGACGGCGCGCTCTTCGGCGAGATGGCGCTGCTCACGGCGGCGCCGCGCACCGCCTCGGTCGAGGTTGTCGGCGAGGCCGACCTGCTCGAGCTGCACAAGGCGGTGCTGGCGCAGCTCGCGAGCGAGCTGGTCCCGGTGGCCGCGGCCCTCGACCACTTCGCCCGCGAGCGCCTCATCCGTAACCTGCTCGCGACCTCGCCGCTCTTCCGGCCGTTCACGCCGCAGCAGCGGCTCGACCTGCTGCGCAGCTTCACCGGCCACGAGGTAGCGCCCGGCACCGAGGTGATCCACGAGGGCCAGCCCGTCAGCGGCCTCTACGTCGTGCTCTCGGGCGAGGTCGAGGTGGTGAAGCGGCAGGACGGCGGGGCGGTCCCGCTCGCGACGCTGCGCGCGGGCGAGATCTTCGGCGAGATCGCGCTCGTCAAGGGCACCGCCGCGACGGCGACCGTGCGCGCGGTGCGCCAGAGCACCATCCTCTTCCTCGCCCGCGAGTACTTCCAGCGCCTGGTCGAGGGCATCCCCGAGATGCGGGCGTTCTTCGAGGAGCTGTCGGAGGAGCGCATCCTCGACACGCGGCTGCAGCTCGACGGCGCGGTGGCCGACCTCGAGGAGGACGCGGCGGTGCTGGTGTAGCCGCTAGGAGCGCGCGAGGAAATGCAACACGGAGGCACGGTGACACGGAGTAAGGTCTTGAATAAGCAGGATCATCCTCCGTGCCTCGGCGTCTCCGTGTTGCATTTCCCGCCAGCCTGCTAGGGCGCGGCGCCGGCGACGGCCGCGATGGTCTCGGCGATCATCTCGTCGAGGCCGCGCGGCGCGGGCAGGCCGAGCTCGCGCAGCGAGGGCTCCCACTGGAGACCGACCACGTGCGGCTCGAACGGCCGCGCGCCCGCCGCCGGCTCGACCAGGATCGGCGGCGACGCGCCGGTGCGCTGGCGGGCCGCCTCGCGCACCCGCAGCGCCAGCTCGAAGAGCGAGACGGGCCGATCGGCGGCGACGTGGTAGAGGGCGAAGCGCGGCGCGCGCCCCAGCGCGACCAGGTTCGCGGCGACGACGTCGTCGACGTGCACGAAGGAGATCCGCCGCGTGCTGTTGCCCAGGATGCGCAGCGGCCGATCCTGCAGCGCGGCGGCGACCATCGCGCGGATGACGTCCTTCGTCTCAGCGGCGCGCACGCGCGAGTAGCGGAAGACCTGCACCGAGCGCGGGGGCTCGTCCGGCCCCGCCGCCCACAGCCGCAGCCGCTGCTCGGCGATGAGCTTGGTCGCGGCGTAGTAGCTCGCCGCCACGGGCTCGGCCGCCGGGGTCTGCGGCCCCGCGTCCGCGGGGTCCCCGAACACCTGCTCCGACGAGTCGAAGAGCACGCGGCGGCACCCGGCCGCCGCCGCGGCGCCCAGCACGCGCTCGCAGAGCGCCACGTTGCCGTCGAGGTAGCCGCGCAGGTTCGCGACGTCCGTGCTGCGGGCGCCGCCGAGCACGGCGGCGCGCACGAAGACGGCGTCGGCGCCGGCGACCGCGGCCGCGAGCGCCGCCGCGTCCTCGACGGGCGCGACGACCTCGCGCAGCCGCGCGGGCCGCGGCAGCCCCGGCGGCAGCGGTACGCGGTCGAGGCAGCACACCTCGCGCCCGGCCCACTCCGGCGCGGCCGCCAGGCGCGCGACGAGCGACCGGCCGAGGAACCCGGCGCCGCCGACGATGGTCAAGCCGCCGCGGGCCGTCGTGGCCGCGGTCATGGCGTCACCTCGCGGGCGTCGGCCAGCGAGCGGATGGCGTCGGCCAGCGTGACCCGCGGCGCGAGGCCGTGCCGCTCCAGCAGTCGCCGGCAGCAGTAGTGGTTGGTCACCGGCGCGCCCCGGTCCTCACGCACGGTGATCTCGACCCTGCGATCGAGGACCTGCATCACCGTCTCGACGTACTCGAAGAGGCTGATGTGGCGCGGGCTGGCGAGGTTGTAGGCGCCCTCGCCCTCGGTGAGCAGGGCCTCGCCGATGGCGGCGATGTCGTCCTGGTGCACGAGGTGCAGCCCGGCCGAGTGCGGGTTCGCGAGCGTGATCGGCCGCCCCGCGCGCACCATGTCGATGAACGCGACCACGGCGCGGGCGGCGGGCATCCCCGGCCCGACCACGTAGCCGAGGCGCAGCGTCACGAGCGGCACGCCCTGGGTGCGGCAGAACGCGGCGAAGAGCTGCTCCTGGGCGTACTTGCTCAGGGCGTAGGCGGTGTCGGGCCGGAGGGGGTGCTCCTCCGTCGTCGGCGTCGCGAGCTTCGCCGCGCCGTACACCGCGCACGACGACGCCAGCAGCACCCGGCGCACCCGGCCCGCGGCCCACTCGAGCAGGCGGGCGGCCGGCACCACGTTCCTGGCGTAGCACTCCTCCCAGCGGCTGGCGCGCTCGTCCTGCGGCACGAAGGAGGCGAAGTGCACGAGCGCGTCGAACGGGCCGTCGGGCAGGCGCGCGGCGGCGTCGTCGGCCTCGAGGTCGACCTGCACGCTCGCGCCGGGCCCGGCGAGCGGCTGGCGCGAGACGGCCACCACCTCGTGCCCGTGCGCGCCGAGCCGCGCGCAGAGCCGGCGGCCCGCCAGGCTCGTCGCGCCGGTGAAGAGGATTCGCATGATCGCTCCGTTCCTGCTCACGCGGGCTGCGGCTGCTCGCGCGGGCCGCCGCCGGCGTCGGCGCCGGCGTCGGCGGGCGCGGCCCGGGCCGGGAGCGCCTCGCGCCGCACGTACGTCTGCGGGCGGCGGGCCGTCTCCTGCACGATGCGCACGAGGTGGCGGCCGATGAGGGCGAGCGACAGCAGCGTCAGCCCGCCGAGGAAGCTGATGAGCACCGCCAGCGACGGCCAGCCGAGCTGCTGCGGCACGCCGACGAGGTGGCGCACCAGGATCCACAGCGCGAGCAGCAGCGCGCCGGCCGCGGCGACGGCGCCGATGGCGCTGACGAGGTGCAGCGGCAACGCCGAGTGGTTGAAGACGAGGTTCGCGGTCAGCCCGACGAGCTTGCGCAGGGTGTAGCCCGAGCGCCCCGACGGCCGCTCGTGATGCTCGACCCGCGCGTTCGCCACCCGCCGCGTCACGCGGAAGATCTCGGCGTCGACGAAGACGAAGGGCACCTGCGAGCGCAGCATGGCCTGCACGACCTCGCGGCGCAGCAGCTTGAACGAGGAGATGACGAGGGCGCGCGGCTTGCCGATGGTGACCTCGGTGAGCTTGCGCACGAAGCGGCTGCCGACGTTGCGCCACGCGGCCTGGCGCCGGTGCACCGGCGCCGCGATCACCGCGTCCACCTCGGGCCCGAGCGCGTCGAGGAGCTTCGGCAGCTCCTCGGGCGGGTTCTGCAGGTCGTCGTCCATGATGACGACGACGTCGCCGCGGGTGCGCTGGAGCCCGGCCATGATGGCCGCGTGCTGGCCGACGTTGCGCATGAGGTGGACGACGCCGACGTGGTCGGGGTGGCGGCGCTGCAGCTCGTCGAGCACGTCGCCGGCGCCGTCGGGGCTGTCGTCGTTCACGAAGACGACCTCGTGCGTGAGGCCGAGCCCCGCGCAGACCTGGTCGAGGCGCTCGAGCAGCGGCGCGACGGTGCCCTCGCTGCCGTAGCAAGGGATCACGATCGAGCACCGCGGCGGGGCGCTGGAGCGGCTCATCGGTTGGTTTTGATACCACAGATCGGCGCGAGCGCGCGCCTTGAGCATTACTGGGCGGCGACGCGGCCCGAGCCGACGGCCTCGGGCTGCAGGGCGGCGGCGCCGTACTCGACGACGCGCACGACGCCGCGGTCGGCGTCGACGACGACGAGGTCGCCGTCGTGCAGGCGGCGCGTCGCCTGGGAGAGGCACGTGATCACGGGCACGCCGTACTCGCGGGCGATGACGCAGGCGTGCGACAGCGGCCCGCCGGTCTCGAGCACGACCGCGCCGGCGACGAGGAAGAGCGGGGTCCAGCCGGCGTCGGCCTGCCGGGCGACGAGGATCTCACCGTGCCTGAGCGGCGCGTGGAGCGGATCCTCGACGATGCGCACGCGGCCGGTGATGCAGCCGGGGCTCGCGGCCGTGCCGGTGAGCAGCGGCCCCTCGCCCTCGGGCGGCGGGGTGTCGTCGGGCGCCGGCTCGCCCTCGCGCACGAGGAAGGAGTCGGGCGGCGCGGGCGCGTCCTCGAAGGCGCGCGACTGGGCGCGGCGGGCGGCCGCGCGCAGGCCGAGGCACGGGTCGATGGCGCCCTCGAGATAGCTGCGCACCTCCTCCATCGTGAGATAGAAGACGTCGTCGACGCGGGCGGTCACGTGATCGTCGACGAGGCGGCGGCCGGCGGCGAGGAAGACGCGGCGGTAGAGGCCGAGCACCTCGATGACCTCGGTGCGCAGCTCCTCGCGCAGCCGCGCCGCGCCGCGGGCGTGCTCGAGCAGCAGCGCGAGGACGCGCCGGCTGGCGGCGTCGACCGGGCCGAGCACGCGCTCGGTCGTCTCCTCGCGGACGCGGCGGCGATCGCGCAGGAGCGCCTGGGTCTCGGGCAGCGTCGCCGCCTCGAGGTGGCGGCGCAGGACGTCGAGCACGAACCCCGGGTCCTCGCGCCAGCGCGGCGTCGAGATCTCGGCCTCGCGGGCGGCGCGCAGGCCGTAGCGGGCGAGGAAGTCCTCGACGGCCCGGACGAAGCTGCGGCCGTCGTCCGTCGCCGCGAGCCGGGCGCGCAGGTCGTCCGGGGTGGCCGACTCGCGGACCGCGGCGCTGAGCTCCGGCGAGCGGCGCGCGCGGTGGGCCAGGTCGAGCAGCCGCAGGCCCGGCTCCGCCGAGGCCACGTTGCCGACGCCCGAGACCAGCGCGCCGAGGTCCTGGTCGCCGCCGGTCCGCAGGCGAATGGCCTCGCGGCAGGCGATGTAGCTCGCGAGGAAGTTCGAGGACACCTCGAGCAGCAGGTGGCCGCGCTCATCGAGCAGCCGGGTGACGAGCTGGAGCCGGTCGCCGAGGGCGGGCCGCGGCAGCCGGTCGAGGTCCTCGTGGAGCAGCTCGTCGCGGGTGCGGCGGTAGCCGCGCATCGAGCGGCGGGCGCGCACCGGCGTGGTCAGGTTCGACCACGCCAGCTTGAGCGCCGTCGCCGGCAGCCGCAGGAGGAAGCCGGTCGACTTGAGGCGCGTGATCTCGACGTAGCGCGCGGGGCTGCCGTCGCCGGCGTCGGTGACGAGGCGGAAGCCGGCCGCCGCGGCGCGACGCTTGCGGGCCTTCGTGCCCTCGGGCGCCGCCTCCTTCGGGCCGGTGCCGCCGGGCTGGCTCACGCCGCCCAGGTGAAGCAGCGTGCCCGGGCTCAGGAACGGGATCTGCCCGGCGACGCTGAGGAACTCCGTGAGGTTGAGGTAGACGCGGCCACGCACCGCGCCGACGAAGGCGTACTCGCGCGGGATCGACAGGCCGAGGCCGCGGAACGCGGCGAGGAAGCCGTCGCGCGCGTAGCCGCGGATGATCGACCAGGTGAGCGGCGTCGCCACGCCGGGCAGACTCTCGCTGACGTTCGCGTTCGACCAGAGGACCGTGCGGCCCTTCGGGGCGGCGTCGGCCGCGGGCGCCTCGTCGCCGTTCCACTTGGCGACGCCGGTCACGGGCCGGGCCTGCAGCACGAAGATGCGGCCGTGCCACAGCGCGAACTCGACGTCCTGGGGCGCGCCGGCCCAGGCCTCGACCCGCCGGGCCAGGCTGCACAGGTCCTCGAGCTGCCGGTCGTCGAGCGCGGGGGCGTGCGCCTCGGCGCCGCTGATCCGCTCGCGGACGATGCCGAGCCCCTCGGCCGGCCGCACGCGCCAGGCCTTCTGGCCGAGGCGCGACCGGCGCAGCGCGCCGCTGATGCGGTCGAGGGCGAAGGTGTCGGAGGCGTCGCCGTCGACGACGGCCTGGCCGAGCCCGTAAGTGGCCGAGATCAGGCACTCGCGCCGGTCGCGGGTGACCGGGTTCGCGGTGAACATGACGCCCGCGACGTCCGCGGGCACGAGCTGCTGGACGATGACCGCCATCTCGGGCGGCGCCGGCCGCTCGGCGATGAGGTCGTACAGCAGCACCTCGGGGCGAAAGAGCGAGGCCCACACGCGCTTGACCGCGTCGAGCACCGCGTCGATACCCGTGACGTTGATCTCGCTCCAGGCGAGGCCCGCCATGGAGCCGCCGCGCCCGTCCTCGAGCGTGGCGGAGGAGCGCACGGCCACGCGCTCGCCGGCGACGTGGGTCAGCTCGGTGTAAGCCTGCGTGATCGCACGGCGCAGGTCGGCGGGCAGCGGCGCGGCCAGGATGCGCGCGCGCAGCTCCTCCGTGTCCTCGCAGCCGCACAGCAGGGCGCCGCCGAGCGCCTGGCGAAACGCCGCCGTGGTGATGACGAACCCGGCCGGGACCGGGAAACCGCTCTGCCGGAGGTGCCACAAGGCGGCACCTTTGCCCCCGAGCCGGGCGAGCCCGTCTTCTCCCGCCTGGTCAAAGGGCACGATGAAGTCGTGCATTGCTCTACATTATCCGACTTTGGCCGTGCAAAATGGCCCACTCTGGATGGTTGGTCAAGGAAATCGATGAGCGGTCGGTTTTCGACCCCGAGTGGTTGGATGCAGTGAGCGCGCGCGGTTTGACGCACCCCGCCCGACCGCCGGGCAGGAGTTACCAGGGCACGCGCTCGCGCAGCCCGCGGACCCGGTTGCGGGCGACCGGGACGTCGCTGTGGGCGGCGTCGTCCAGGACCAGCCGCAGGGTGCCGGCCGGCTGGGGGATGATCTCGCGGATGCGGCCGAGGTTCACGATGAACTCGCGGTGGCACCGGAAGAAGCGCACCGGGTCGAGCTGATCCTCGAGCTCGCGCAGGGTGAAGTTGCACCCGTAGCGCTCGCCGTCGCCGGTGGTGACGTACACCAGCCCGCCGTCGGTGGAGAAGAAGAGCGCCTGGTCGACGTCGATGACGTAGGTGCGCCGCGCCCGCTCCACCGCGAGCCGCGCGAGCGTGCCGCGGCGCGCGTGCGCCTCCTGCGCCCGCGCCCGGACGCGGTCGAGGGCGCCGCGGACGCGGTCCTCGGCGAAGGGCTTGAGGATGTAGTCCGTGGCCGCGAGCTCGAAGGCGGCCAGGGCGTGCTGGGCGAAGGCGGTGGCGAAGACGATGTGCAGCTCCGGGAGGGCGGCCTTGAGGCGCTGCGCCAGCTTGAGCCCGCCCCCGCCCGGGATCTGGATGTCGACGAAGCAGAGGTCGGGCTCGCACTCGAGGATCTCGTCGGCCGCGCTGTCGGCGTCGCCGGCCTCGCCGAGCACCTCGACCTCCGGGTCCTTCTCGATGAGGAAGCGCAGCTCGGCGCGGGCCGCCGGCTCGTCCTCGACCAGGTAGACACCGAGCCTGCGGGTCATCCCACTCCCTCCTTCGCGTCGGCGAGCGTCGGCCCGGCGCCGGCCGGCAGGACCGTCGGCAGCCACAGGCGGGCGGTGGCGCCGCCGGCGGGGCGGGCGCCGACCTCGAGGCCGGCGCCGTCGCCGTAGATCGACGCGAGGCGCTCGCGCACGTTGGACAGCCCCACGCCGAACGGCGCGCCCGAGTGGCCGACGCCGTCGTCCTCGACGGTGAGGCGCAGCACCGGGCGGTCGCCGGCCGCGTCGATGCGGGCCTGCACCCAGACGGTGCCGCCCTGCGGCTTCTGCGCGAGGCCGTGCTTGATCGCGTTCTCGACCAGCGGCTGGAGCAGGAACGGCGGCACGCGCACCTCGGCGGCGGCGTCGTCGACCGCCCGCTCCACCTTGAGGCGGTCGCCCATGCGGGCGCGCTCGATCTCGAGGTAGGGCTCGAGGCGGGCGATCTCCTCGCGCAGGGTGATCGGGGCGTCGCCGAGCTCGAGGGTGGCGCGGTAGAACGAGGCGAGCTGCCCGAGCAGGTGGCGCGCCGCGGCCGGATCGGTGCGCACCAGCGAGGCGATGGTCGTGAGGGCGTTGTAGAGGAAGTGCGGCCGCACCTGCGCCTGCAGGGCCGAGAGCTTGGCGCGCGCGGCCGCGGCGAGCTGCCACGAGAGCTGCCGCTCCTGCTCGCGGGCGGCGAGGGCGTTGCGCAGGACGAGCATGAAGAGCGCGACGCCGAACGCGTTGCCGCCGACCTCGGGGACGAAGGCGAGGTACTGCTGCGGGTCGCTGGTGAAGAAGGTCGGGCGCCAGATGAGGAGGATGGCGCCGATCGTGACCAGGTGGACGAACTGGATGGCGATGGCGGCGAGAAACGCCCGCCGGGCGCCGAGGCGCCGGACGAGCTGCGCCGGCGGGGCGCTGCGGAGCTTGAGGCGCCGCCGCTCGTAGTGCACGAAGGCGCTCGCGAGCGCGCCGTCGATGACGCTGGCGAGCACCAGCAGGGGCGCCGCCTGGCCGCCGGACACCAGGGCGGTGTAGCCGCCGGCGAAGAGTCCGACGGTGACGCCGACGAGCGGGCCGCCGAGGAACCCGGCCGTGATCACGCCGACGGCGCGGGTGTTGGGCGACATCCCCGCCCAGCCGATGCCGAGGTGCGTGCCCCACAGCGCGAGGAGGCCGAAGACCGTGGCGAGGGCCGCCTGCCGCCGGACGTTCGCGCGCCCCTCGAGCAGGCGCTGGAACGGCCCGAGCAAGCTGATGAGGAAGGCCGCCGCCGTGAGCACGGCCGCCTTCTCGAGCAGGCGGACGAGGACGTAGACGAACCCGAACCCTTCCACGGCGGGGAATTTACCACCGTTTGGGCGCGGCGCACCGCCCGCGCGCGCGGCCGCGGTGCGGCCGTCGCCCTTGCCGGCATCGTATCCGCGGCTTAGTATTTCGCTCCCGTGTCTTTGGGTCCCGGCAGACGCCGTCTCCTCGTCGACAACCCGGCCGACGGCGGTTACCTGTACTGGTTCGTCAAGCTGTACGCGTTCGGTGCGTGCGCGGCGCTCGCGGCCCTGGGCGGCGTCTCGCTCGCGGTGTACGTCTACTTCTCCAGCGACGTGCCGCCGCTGCCGAACCTGGCCGAGTACGCGCACACGGTGCCGGGGGTGACGCGCGTGTACGGGTGGGACGGCGCGCTCCTCGGCGAGTTCGCCAAGGAGCAGCGCGACGTCGTGCCGCTCGCGAAGGTGCCGAAGCCGCTGATCCAGGCGTTCCTCGCCGCCGAGGACCGGCGCTTCTTCGAGCACCGGGGCCTCGACGTGCGCGGCATCGCGCGCGCGGTGCTCGCGAACGTGCGCAAGGGCGGCGTCGCCCAGGGCGGGTCGACGATCACGCAGCAGGTCGCGAAGGCGTTCCTCTCGCCCGAGCGATCGCTCGCCCGCAAGATCCGCGAGGCCATCGTCGCGCGGCGGCTCGAGGCGCGCTACCCGAAGGACGACATCCTCACCCTCTACCTCAACCAGATCTACTTCGGCAACGGCGCCTACGGCGTGCAGGCTGCGGCGCGGCGGTACTTCGACAAGGACGTCTGGGACCTCGACGTGGCGGAGGCCGCCCTCGTCGCCGGCCTCGCCCGCGCGCCGACGCGGTACAACCCGTTCGCCGCCCCCGACAAGGCGCTGGCCCGGCGCAACGAGGTGCTGGGCCAGATGGCCGAGGTCGGCTTCATCGACGGGGACGCGGCGCGGCGCCTGTCGGCCGCCGCGCTGAAGCTCACGCCGCGGCGCGACTTCTTCCGCGAGATCTCGCCGTACTACACCGAGCACGTCCGCCGCCTGCTCATCAAGCGCTACGGCGAGCAGCAGGTGTACGCGGGCGGCCTGCGCGTGGAGACGACGATCGTCCCCGCCGTCGACGCGGCGGCGCAGGAGAACGTCGATTTCGCCGCGCGCAAGCTCGACAAGCGCCAGGGGTGGCGCGGCGCGATCGTGAACCTGGGCGCGACGGCGCAGGCCACCTTCCTGGCCCGCGCCCGGACCCGCTATGGCGACGGGCCGCTCACGCCGGGACGCCGCTACCTCGCGCTCGTCCAGCGCGTGGACGGCGGGCTCGCGCGGGTGCAGGTCGGCGGCGGCGCCTACGAGCTACCGCTCTCGCTCGCGAGCTGGGCGGCGCCCTACTCCATGCGCAACGCCACCAACGACCGCACCGTCGGCAGCCTGCGCGGCGTGCTCAAGGCCGGCGACGTCGTGTGGGTGCGGCCCAGCGAGTGCCACCCGGGCGGCGAGTTCCGCGACTTCGCGGTGCACCCCGAGGAGCAGACCATCTCGTGGCTGCTGCCGACGGAGAAGCTGCCGTGCGGCACGCACACCGTGGCCCTCGAGCAGACGCCCAAGGTGGAGTCGCTGCTCTTCACCTTCGACCACCAGAGCGGCTACGTGCACGCGATGGCCGGCGGCGTCGATTTCGACCGCTCGGAGTTCAACCGCGTGACCCAGGGCTACCGCCAGCCCGGCAGCGCCTACAAGCCGATCTACTACGCGCTCGCCCTCGACGAGGGCTACAGCTACGGCACGCCGCTCAACGACACGCCGAAGAGCGAGGTCGACCCGGTCACCGGCGAGGTGTGGGTGCCGCTCAACCTCAATAACGAGGTCGAGTACCAGACCACGCTCGAGCGGGCGCTCGTCTGGTCGAAGAACGTGCCGTCGGTCGACCTCTTCACGCGCCTGGGCGGCAAGGCCGTCGAGGCCTGGGCGCGGCGGCTCGGCTTCACGACGGAGATCCACGCCGACAAGGCCCTCGCCCTCGGGGCCTCGGCCATCCACCCCGACGAGCTCGCCCGGGCGTTCGCGATCTTCGCCCGCAACGGCGCCTGGCTCGACTACGTCTACGTGCGCCGGGTGGTCGATCGTCGGGGCCGGGTCCTCGAGGACCACACCGTGTACTGGGACCCGACGCTCGCGCCCGGCGAGGCCCTCGACCGGCTCGCGGCGCAGGCGGGCCATGCCCCGCGGCAGGCGATCCCGGCGCGCACGGGCTATCTCGCCTCGCAGCTCCTGCGCCACGCCGGCAAGTACGGCGAGTACGGCACCATTCGCCAGACCAAGCTCATCGCGGCCGGCAAGACCGGCACCTCGAGCGCGACGATGGACGTGTGGTGCGTCGCGTACACGTCGCGGTGGCTGACGGCGGCCTGGATCGGCGACGAGCACCGGCAGCGGCAGCTCGGGTACAAGGACGTCTCGTACATGCTGACGGTGCCGCTGTGGGCCCGCTACATGCACGAGGTCGCGCGCGATCAGCCGCAGCTCGAGATCCCGTGGCAGCGGCCCGAGGGCGTCAAGCCGAACGACACCGGCGGGCCGATGAAGGGCCACGCCGCGGCGGCCGGGAACGGCGGTGGCAACGGCAACCTCAACGGCAACGGCGCCGCCGCGGCCCCGCGCGCGCCGGCACCCGGCGGGGGCGCGCCCGGCGCGCCGGCGAGCGGCCCCCGCCGCA
>DASXVK010000259.1:0-4090 GCA_036504295.1 Polyangia bacterium | reverse complement strand
CTGGCGCTCAAGGTGAAGCTGCAGGACTACGTCATCACCGAGATCTTCCCCGACCTCTTCAACGACCCCGACGACCCGTACCGCTACGCCGTCCTCGATCACCGGGACCGCATCGTCTTCGGGCAGCCGGTGTTCGAGCCGGGCCGCTACATCTACGAGCGGCGGTTCCCGACGACGTTGTACATGTGGCGCCTGCAGGCGGCGCCGCGTGATCTCGTCTACCTGCGCAAGCAGCTCCGGGAGCGGCGCCTGGCCGAGGTCGCCCTCATCGGCATCACGCTCGCGGTCATCGTGGGCGGCATGCTCGTCATGCTCGGGGCGGTCGCGAAGGAGCGGCGCCTCAATGAGCTCAAGAGCGACTTCATCGCCAACGTCTCGCACGAGCTGAAGACGCCGCTCTCGCTCATCCGCATGTTCGGGGAGCTCATCGCGCTCGGCAAGATGAAGAACCCGGAGACCTCGAAGGAGTACGCCGGGATCATCACCCGCGAGAGCGAGCGGCTCGCGCGCCTCATCGACAACGTCCTCGACTTCGCGCGGATGGAGCGCGGCCGGGTGGCGTACGACTTCGCGCTCGGGGCGCAGCTGGCGGAGGTGGTCGAGCGCGCCCTCGACGTCTACCGCTACCGGCTCGAGCGGGAGGGGTTCAAGCTGGCGGTCGAGATCGAGGCCGACCTCCCGCCGGTCCGCATCGACGAGAACGCGATGACGCTGCTCCTCCTGAACCTCGTCGACAACGCGATGAAGTACGGCAAGGAGAAGGGCGCGATCACGGTGCGGCTGCGGCGCCTGGGCGCCGACGTCGCGCTCTCGGTCAGCGACGAGGGGCCGGGCATTCGCCCCGAGGATCAGAAGAAGATCTTCGAGCGCTTCTACCGGACCAAGGAGGCCCGCGGCCGGCCGGTACGCGGCAGCGGGATCGGGTTATCTTTGGTCCGCCACATCGCGCTGGCGCACGGCGGCCGCGTCGCGGTCGAGAGCGGAGTCGACAAGGGCAGCACGTTCACGGTCACGATCCCGGTCCCCGAGGAGCCGCCGCCCGACGAGGCGGAGGCGGCCTCGTAGGACGACGGGGGCCGAGGCGGCAGATGACGCAGACCACCACCACGAAGAAGAAGGTCCTCATCGTCGAGGACGAGCCCGACATCGTCCGCGGCCTGCGGGACGCGCTCGAGTTCGAGGACTACGAGGTGCTCTCGGCGCAGGAGGGCCGCGAGGGCGTGCGGCTGGCCCGCGAGCGCAGCCCCGACTGCGTCATCCTCGACCTCATGCTGCCGGACCTGAACGGCTACCAGGTGTGCAGCGAGATCCGCGGCTTCAACGCGGTGGTGCCGATCATCATCCTGACGGCGCGGGGCCAGGAGTCCGACAAGATCCGCGGCCTCGAGTCGGGCGCCGACGACTACGTGACGAAGCCCTTCTCGGTCGCCGAGCTGCTCGCGCGCATCAAGGCCATCTTCCGGCGGCTCTACCGGATGCCGGCCAGCGGGGCCACCTTCGCCATCGGCCAGACCGAGGTCGACACCGCCAAGCAGGTGCTGGTGCAGGGGCGCAAGGTCACGCCGCTCACGTTCTACGAGGTGGAGCTGCTGAAGCTCCTCTTCGAGCGCGCCGAGCAGCCGGTGTCGCGTGACGAGATCCTCGACAAGATCTGGGGCATCGAGGCGTACCCGACCAACCGCACCGTCGACAACTTCATCGTCAAGCTGCGGCGCAAGCTCGAGGGCGACCACAAGAAGCCCAAGCACATCCTGACCGTGTACGGCTACGGCTACAAGCTGGTGCCGTAGCGGGCGTGCGAGGAACTGCAACACGGAGACGCGGAGGCGCGGAGGATGATTCTGGATATTGAAGATCGTGCTCCGTGTCCCCGTGCCTCCGTGTTGCATTTCCCCGCAGCCTGCTAGGGCCCCGCCCGCGGCTCAGCGGCGGCGGCGGGCGAGCGCGAGGGCGGCGAGGAGGAGCAGGAGCAGGGCCGGGGAGGCGGCGGCGCCGGGGGCGGCGCGGCAGCCGCTGTCGCTGGACGTGTCGACGCGGCTGCACGACTTCGGATCCGCCGCGAGCGGGTACATCGCGCAGAGGCCGTTGATGTCGTCCTGCGACAGCGTGCGCTTCGAGGTGTCGCCGGGGCTCGCGTAGTTGAACATCGTGGCCTGGACGACGCTCGCCGGCAGGTCGGGGCCGCAGTTCGGGATCTTGGTGCCGTTCTCGTCGACGGGGTTGCAGTCATCGGTGTTGGCCCGACAGGCGAGGTGGTTGACCTTGCAGAAGCCGTCCTCGCACTTGTTCCACCCGTCGTAGCAGGTGTGGTCGAGCCCGAGGAGGTGGCCGAGCTCGTGCGTGAGCGTGTTCTCGAGATCGGCGACCCCGCTCTGGTAGTGAGTCGGCGGCGGCGTCCCGTCCACCGTGAACCCGAAGTCGACGTTGTTCATCTCGACGTCGGCGTCGAGGATGCGGCCGTCGTCGGCAGCGCCCGGCTTGTCGACGTAGAAGACGGTGGTGAGGGCCGTCGCGTTCGCGTCGTAGCAGGGCTCGCTCGGGTCGGGCGGGCACCAGGCGTCCCGGCGGAAGACGATGAAGTTCTTGCCCTGGGGGCGGTCGAGGATCGCGCTGCCGTTCGGCTCGCTCGGGTCGACGCGCAGGTCGAAGTACGAGCAGCCGGTCGTGGTCCACGTCTGGACGGACGCGTCGATGGCCGCCAGCACCGCGGCCGTGGGGACGTCCGGCGTCCCGGCGGAGTCGGGCGTCAGGAAGGCGCACGAGCCGTGCCACGCGAGGGGCGTGTTCGACTTCGCGGTGCGGCTGCGCACGTAGCCGAGGGCGGAGGCGGCGGCGGCGAGCGCGACCAGCGCGAGGGCCGCGGCGAGACGGCGGCGGGTCATCGCGGCACCGCCGGGCGGCGGGGGAGCGCGGCCCGGATGGCCCGCTCCACGTCGGCGAGCGGCCGCACCGCCGGCGGCGGCGCCGCCGGCCGCACGCGCCGGCCCGGGCCGGGCGCCACGAGGCGCAGGCCCGCGAGCGCGGCGCTCTGCACGACCTGCGCGCCGCGCGGGCCGCGCACGACGGTGAGCTTGCCCTGCGCCATGCCGAGCACGGTGTGATACAGCCGCCCACCGGCGGCCTGGCGCCGCAGGAAGACGAGGGCCTCCTCGCCGAGCACGAAGGCGGCCTCGCCGGCCACCTTCATGCCGACGCCGTCGACGGAGCCGCCGAGGCGCGTGACGACGATGACGTCGCCGGGCGCGCCCGGGCCCTTGTACACCTGGTCCACCGCGACCCGGACGTCGGTGAAGATGCGGGTGTGCTGCGCGTCCCAGCGCGCGCGCTGGTCCACGACCCGCCCGCGCACGATGCCGTCCGCGCGCGCGGCGAGCGTGGGGACGTCGAGCTGTACGATGACGCTGGCGCTCGCGGGTACGGCCGCGAGGACCACGCCGGCGACCACGGCGAGGCGGAGGAGCATGTGCTCACGATACCGGCGCGGACCCGTCGCGGTCAACGCCAGGCGGGCATCAGCCCGCATGCTTCTTGATCAGCCGGGCCACGCGCGGCATCGCCTCCATGACGTGCTTCTTGCCGCTCGGCCGGAGCTTCTCGTAAGCCTTGCGTACGGTGCCGCTCTTGCTGCGCTGCGCGCGGCCGTCGGTGACGCCGAGGAGCGCCTCGGCGACTTCGCCCGCATGGCCGGTCAGGTACGCGTCGATCGGCTGGCCGGCGCCCTGCGCCTGGCCGTAGAACGGGTCGAGCTTCTCGGCGAACTCGTCGAGCAGGTCGTCGACCGCGTGGGGCACGAACCCGGGCTTGATCGCCTTGACCGTGGCGTAGGCGGCCTTGACCGCCAGGCCCGAGAACCCGCCCTTCGCGGCGACCTCCTCGTCGATCACGGTGGCGCAGTCGGCGATCACCTCCTTGCGCTTGCCGGGGGTGGTCAGTGTCTCCTTCAGCGATGGCATGGACTCCTCCCTGAGATGCCGCGAGCTGCCCCGCGCGCGGACCGGGGAATGTTTAGCTTTGCCGCGCCCGGCGTCAAGGAGCCCGCGTGTGAACGGCAGCGGCGCCCAGGTCTCGATCGCGTCCCGGGTCGAGGCCT
>DASXVK010000258.1:0-7354 GCA_036504295.1 Polyangia bacterium | reverse complement strand
CGGCCTCGACCTGGCGCTCGCGGGGCTCACGACCGAGCTGCGGCCGCTCATCGCCCACCTGCGCGCGCTGGCGCGGGAGGTGACGCACGCCCTGGCCGCGCGCCTCGACGCCGAGCTCGCCGCGGTCGAGGACGCCGTGGGCCGGCTCGAGCTGCCGCGCGGCCGCAAGCGCCGCCGCGCGGTCGTCGAGGCGCTGCGCGGCGCGCTGGCCGAGGCGCGGCGGCTGCAGGTCGAGGTCGCCCCGGCCCGGGGCCGGCGGCGCGACCTCAGGCGCATCGCCGCGGTCGGGCGGCGGGTGGCGGCGGCGGTGCGCGCGAGCCGGACGCGGCGCGCGTAGACGATACCGGCCGGCGACCGCCGGGCATCGAAGCCGTGCAGCTGGAGGCGGCATGTCGCTGTCTCGCCGGCGGCATTGGAGGAGAGTCATGGCGACGGTCATCAAGAAGAGCATCAAGGCGCCCGACGAGGTCCGTGAGTTCCCCAACGGCAGCGGCGCGCTCCGGGTGATGAAGCTCGACGACGAGGACGTCGGCTACGGCAGCTTCAAGCCGGGGTGGCGCTGGTCGAAGGACATGAAGGCCATGGCCGGGACCGAGACCTGCCAGGCGGACCACCACCTGTACGTGCTCTCGGGGCGCATGGCCGTGAAGATGACCGGCGGCGGCGAGAGCGAGGTCGGCCCGGGCGAGACCGCGCACATCCCGCCCGGCCACGACGCCTGGGTGGTCGGCAACGAGCCCTGCGTGGTCGTGGACTGGACCGGCGCACGCACCTACGCCAAGCGCTGACGCGCCCGCGGGCGCGAACCGGGGCGCCGGTGTCGCGATCGGGCCACTCGCCCACGCGCCGCCCGCGGGGGCTTCGGGAGTTTCCGCCACGTTAGCGCCATGCTCCGGTGGCACGCGGCCTGCACTGACTGCGGCCGATGCCACCGTGGTACCATGGCGCCGTGACCGCGCTGCCCCCGCGCCGCCTGCGCCTGCTCGCGGCCTGCGCCGCCCTCGTGCTGGGGGGGTGCGCGGCCGACCTCGGAGCCGAGGGCATCGACGGGGACGGCGGCGCGCACGACGGGCCCGCGGCGTGCGGGGTCGGGCTCACGCTGACGACCCGCAGCCCCACCCCGGGCACGACGATCGCGGCCGAGGCTCACGCCCTCGCCGGCAACGGGCCGTTCACCTTCACCTGGCGGGTCACCACGGCGAGCGGCGCCGAGGTGGCGACGACGCCCCGCACGAGCGACGGAGCGCAGGTCGACATCCCCATCGACCAGCCCGGCTCGTATCACGTCACCGTCGTGCAGACGACGGGCGCCGGCGGCCGCTGCTCCGCCGAGGACGGCGTCACGGCGAAGAACCCGACCGGCAGGAACGACCAGGTGCTGCTGCGCTTCGTGCCGCCCGCCGGCAGCGGCCTCCAGATCCAGCAGCGGGTGATCCCGATCACGGGCGGCACGCCCGAAGGCGACCTCAACATCACCCTCGAGCAGGGCATCCCGCTCGACCTGCCGGTGCGCGGCGCCGGGGCGGGCGACACCGCGCCCAGCTTCGTGCGGCTCATCGCGCACGACCGCGGCTTCGAGGCGGCCGCGTATGTGCCCGCGGGCGGCACGCTGCACGCGGTCCTGCTCGACGACAGCTACGACGTGCTCGTGATCCCGGACGAGACCGCGGCGCCGCGCTTCGCGCCGCTGCTCCTGGGCGACCGCGGGCTCGCGAGCCTGACCGGGCTCGACCGGCTGCCGCTCGAGCCCGGCGTCCTCGTGCAGGGCACCGTCCACGATGCGGGCGGCGCGCCGCTCGCGGGGGCGCGCGTCGTCCTCGCCCACGAGCGGCTGCCCTCGACGATCGGCGTCGCCGACCTCGACGGCACGTTCGCCGTGCGGGCGCAGCCCGGCGACTTCGGCGTGTCGGTGGCGGCGCCGCCGGCGAGCGGCATGCCCGACCTCGAGCTGCCCGCGGGGCTGAACGTCACGGCGGACGCGGAGGTCCTCGTCGCCTACGCTCCCGAGGCCGCCGCCGCCGGCGACCTCGACGCGCTCGTGACCGGCGCCGCCGGCGCGGTGCCGGGAGCGCGCGTGACCGTGCGGGCGCTGCTGCCGGTCGCCGGGACGGTGACCGCGGGCGGCGCCACCCTGCTCGCCCCCGGCGTCGTGCGGCGCCTCGTGGCGGCGGACGGCACCGGGCGCGTGCGCCTCCCCGCGCTGCCGGCCGGCACCTACGACCTCACGATCGAACCGCTGACCCACGGCGATCCGAACGACGCCGTGACCCGCCTGACGGTGGCCGTCCCGGGCGCCCCGGCGCTCCTGCCGCTGCACCCGAAGGTCACGCTCTCGGGCACGCTCGGCGGCCCGCCCGGCGTCGCCCCCTTCGACCTGACCGGGACGCGCGTGACCGCGCTCCTGCACGGCGCCGCGGGGCTCGCGGCCGCCCCGGCGGCGGCGGCCGACGGCAGCGGCGCCTTCCGCGTGCGCATCGACCCGGCCGACCCGGCGAGCCCGGCGACCTACGTCGTCGTCGCCGATCCGCCCGCCACGAGCGGCCTCGCGCGCGGGCTCGCGCTCGTCAGCGTCGCGTCGCTCGGCGACGTCGCCCTGACCACCGTCGCCCTGCCCCGCGCCCTCATCCTCGCCGGGACCGTGCGCCCGGAGTTCGGCACCCCGCTCGCCGGCGTCTACGTCGAGGCCACCCGCTACCGGGAGCCCGGCCGCGAGGACCCCGGCGTCCGCGCCGAGGCCATCAGCGACGGCCTCGGCCGCTTCACGCTGCGCTTCTGCGACCCCGACGACATGGCGGACTGAGGCGAGTCAGAGACGAGCGCAGAATAACCTGCGCGGTCGCTGACGCTGACGCAAACGCCGACGCTGACGAATCTCCGACGGGAGTCGTCAGCGTTTGCGTCAGCGTTTGCGTCAGGCCCTCAGAGACGAGCCGCCGCGATCACCAGCGCAGGAGCACCTTCGCGCCGGCGGCGAAGGGGCGCAGGCGGAGCTGCCAGTCGGGCGCGTCGGGCTCCGACTTGTGCACGTACCAGGCGTACACGGTCGCGAGCGCGCCCAGGGTCGCGACCCCGTAGAGCACGTCGGAGATGATCTCGCGGGTGGGGTTCGGCCGCATGCTGGTCGGCGAGCAGCCGGTCATCACGATGCCGCAGCCCTGGGCCATCTCCTCGCGGCCGGTCTGCGACGCGAAGCTCTTCGCCACGGCGCTGAGCGACAACGTGAGGGTCGCCTCGATGACGGTGCGGACCACCGACTCCGGCATCCACGGCCGCTGATCGAGGACGGCCTGCAGGTCCAGCCCCGAGAACGACAGCACCCCGGGGAGGGACGACGGCCTGGCCGCCGTCCAGGCCTCGACGAAGCGGGGCAGCAGGGGGAACGCCGTCGCCCGCGGCGCCGCCTCGAGCGGCTGCGTGAGCGCCGGCTCCGCCGGCCGCATCTGCAGGCTCCGGCGCGGCGCCAGCGGCGGCGCGGCCGCGACCGCGCGCACGGCGCGCGATCCCGCGATGCCCGTCGCCCCCGCGGTCGCGCGCTGCCCGCGTGCCCGGGGCGTCGTCATCCACCCGCAGGCCACGATCAGGAACGCGAGAGCCGCCGCCGTCCGCACCAACACCGGCATCCAAAGTACCACGACGCACCGGCGGGAGTCACCAGCTTCCGTCGAGCGCGGGGCGGTTCCGACCAGTCGGGCCACTCCAACAGGGAGACGGGGAGGCGGGGAGTCGGTCAGGTTGGGTCACGCCGACGCTGGCGTCGTGCACGACGCGGGCATCGTGAGCCAAAACAGAAGGATTCTCCCCGCCTCCCCGCCTCCCTGTTGAATTCATGCACGCGTCAGCCCCGACGCGGCGGAACCGCGCGGCGCGCGCTGCCGCCCCGCCTCGTCGCGCATCGAAGCGCGAGAGGCTCGCCCGCGTCGCGGCCGGGCCGACGGTGACATGACGCTAGGTTCCAGCCTCGCCCTCCGCCTCGCGCCGCCGCGCGGTCTGCGTCACGCCTGCCGCCGCTTCGCGCCCGGCGCCCTCGTGCGCGGCGCCCTCGCCCGGGCGGCGGCCGTGCGCCGCACCGCGTTCTACGGCGCTGCCGCGACCGCGCTGCTGCGCCTGTCGGTGCCGCCGACGGACTTCGAGCCGCGGCTCGCCGCGGCGGCCGCGCGCGACGCCTACGACCTGCACGTCCGGGTCCTCGGGCGGCCCGGCATGAGGGCCATGCTGCGCCGCGCCGAGCGCGAGGATCTGGCCACCCTGCCCGCGTTCGCCGTCCTCGCCCCGGTGGACTTCGCCCGCGTGCAGCGCAAGCGCCGCCACGGCCTCGAGCGGCTGCCGGTCTCGCCGCCCGACGACTTCGCCTATCCCGAGTACTACCTCACCGACTTCCACAATCAGGCGAACGGTGGTCTGTCGCTGCGGGCCGCGCTGACGTACGAGTGGCAGATCCGGTTCCTCTTCTTCGGCACCAACCGCCTCATGCGCCAGGGCGTCGTCGACGCCATCCCGCGCGGCGATTTCCTCGACGTGCTCGACGTCGGCTGCGGCACCGGCGCGTGGATCACGCAGGCCCGCCTCCAGGGCCGGCGCCACCACGTGACCGGCATCGACCTGTCGCCCGCCTACCTCGCCGTCGCGCGGTTCTTCCGCGGGCGGAGCGCGACCTTCGCGCAGATGAACGCCGAGCGCCTGCCGGCCGCCTGGTCCGACCGCTTCGATCTCGTCACCTCGATCTGGCTCTTCCACGAGCTGCCGGCCACCGCCGTCGAGCGCACGACGGCGGAGATCGCGCGGGTGCTGCGCCCCGGGGGCCGCCTGGTCTTCATGGACGCGGTCCAGCGCGAGGACACGCCCGACCAGGGCGCCCTCACGCGGCAGAGTCGCCGCTTCCACACGCACTTCAACGAGCCCTACTTCCTCGAGTACCTCGAGCGCGATCTCGGCGCGCTCTTCGCGCGCCACGGGCTGACCATCGAGAAGACCGAGAAGTGGTACACGTCGAAGTTGATCGTGGCGCGCAAGGAGGTCGCTTCTTAGGACCCTCGTCGTCTTTGACCTTGACGTGGTCGTGGTCGTGGTCGTGGACTTTGACGTGGACCTGGACCTGAACGGGGTCGGCCCCCGTTGACGCGTCCCGCACCAACGTCAACGGTGGCGACCCCGTTCAGGTCCACGTCGCCGTCAAGGTCCACGTCAAAGTCCACGTCCAGGTCAACGTGTGGGGACGGGAACGTCCCCCTTCTGAGTCGTTGATCGTGGCGCGCAAGGAGGCGGCTCAGTAGTACAGCGTGTAGGACGCGACGAGGTGGGGCGGCGCCGCCTGGTCCCACCCGAGCGACGGCTCGCGCGCGCCGGGCGTGGCGACGCCCGCCGGACCCTGCCACCCCGGGTCGCCGATCACCAGGGACCACAGGAAGGTGACGTCCTGCTGGCTGACCGCGCGCACGAACGTGCCCGCGCGGTCGGTGACGACGTCCGGCGTGCCCCAGGCGACGGCGCACTCCTCGTGCACGCCGTCGATGCCCACGTTCGCGCCGCCGAGCACCCGGAGGCGGGACCAGGCGCTGTGCCCGAGCCCGTCGGCCAGCGCGTAGACGATGATGCAGTTGTAGCCCTCCGCGTCGGCGTAGCTGCCGCACGCGATCTTCGGCCCGTGCGCCACCTCGACCGGGAGCTCCGCGGAGCGCCACGGCAAGCCGGCCTCGAGCCCGTCGTCGCTCGTGCTCACGATCACGCGGTCGCGCCGGCCACGCCAGCCGAAGAGGTAGCGGCCCGACAGCGGGTCGTGCTCCAGCTCGACGTGGCCGTCGTCGACGGTGAACCCCGGAGTGCTGACCGTCTCCGGGCCCCACGCGCCGGCGGGCGCGTCGCGCGCGCGGGCGTGCATCCGCCGGCCGTCGTCCGCGCCCACCCACGCCACGGTGAGCCGCTCGCCCGGCCCCGCCGCGACCGCCGCCGCCCCGGTGGTCTCGCCGGCGGCGACGGCCCGGTCGACCACGCCTTCCCGCCCCTCGGCGAGGAGGATATGCGACGCGCCGGCGGCGTCGCCGTCGCCCAGCACCTGGGCCCACGCGCTCCGGCCGGTCGCGCTGCGCGTCGTCGACAGCTGGTGCGCCGAGGTGAGGCCGCTCGCCCCGTCGGCGCTCCAGGCGACCAGGTCGTCGGTGCGGTAGCGGCGCTGCGCGCCGGCGGCCGCCCACGGGAACAGCGCCCGCAGCGTGAGCAGCTCGTCGCGCTTGACGTAGCGGCGCGTGCGGCCGGCGGCGGGGTTGGGCGGGACGCCGACACCGTCGCACTCGTCGCGGCCGGCCGGGTCGGCGCGGAAGCTCTGCGCGTTCATCACGACGCCGTTGTCGGCCGTGTCGTCGTCGCAGTGCCCGATCCCCAGGAGATGCCCGGCCTCGTGCGTGACCACCTCGCGGAAGGACTCGCGGAACTCGGGCCACGCGGCGCAGCTCGAGCTCACGTCCCACGCCAGCCCGGAGCGGGCGAGCGCGGCGGGGCCGGCGAGCCAGATCCGCGCCTTCGTGACCCCGCCGCCGCCGAAGTCGCCGCCACCCGGGCCGAAGGTCTGCAGCCCCTCCGCGTACCCGATCCCGCCGAAGTCATAGGTCACCGGCCAGATGCACACGGTGCCCGCCGGCCAGGTGCGCGGGTCGCTGCCGCAGTCCAGATCGCCCACGTAGCGCGGCTCGACGGGGCTCTCGCCGTTCGCCCACCACTCGCGCATGCCGAGCTGCAGCTGGGTCTCGAGCACGGCCACGTCGAAGTCGGGGTACACGCGCCGCAGCGCGCTGCGGTCGATGGCGAAGCGCATGACGTGGTGGGCCCAGTGGCACTCCCAGCACTCGCTGCCGAAGCGCCGATACCACTCGTCCAGCGTCGGGCACCGCCCGGCCGCCGGCGCCGGGAGCACCGCGAGCGCGGCGAGGAGCAGCAGCGCGAGCGGCCGCATCGCCGGCCTCACCGCCGCGCGCGCAGCGCCGTCACCGTCTCGGGCGCGACCGGCCCGTCGAGGGTCACGCCGCCGCCGCCGGGCTGGAGCCGAACGAAGGCGGCGCTGCTCCAGAGCAGCATGAGGTCGCCGCTCGCGAGCCGCCGGGTCAGGAGGATGACGTCGTCACCGAGCCGCGGCGAGAGCCCGCCGGCGCCCGCCGGCGCCGGCGGGAGCACCACCGCGACCGGCGCGGTACGCGCGCCGGTCGGCTGCAGCAGCACGTGCCGCTCCGGGCGGGGCGCCGCGCCGTACACCTCGGGCCGCACGACCTCCCCGGACCAGAGGCCGATCACGCGTCCCTCGAGGACCTCGTCGGACCGCGCGTGCAGCGCCCGGATGCGCGCGCCCACGGCCGCCCACGCCCGCTCG
>DASXVK010000257.1:0-20314 GCA_036504295.1 Polyangia bacterium | reverse complement strand
TCTACGAGAGGCGGCGGATCATGGACGCCATCGATGAGCAGCTCACGCGAACCCCAGCCTCCGCGACGCGGCGGAAGAAGCTCCTGCGTGGCCTCACCCCGCCCTGGAGCCAGGCGCGGCCGGTGTGGCAGCTCCGGGTCGGCGCGTTCCGTGTCTTCTACGACGTCGACGAGGACCGTCGCGAGGTCATCGTGCGCGCCGCACGCCGCAAGGGCGCCCGGATGACGAAGGAGGTCCTATGAAGGTCGTGCCGCTCGCGGAGGTGCGCAGCGGGCTAAGCGCGTGGGTCGATCAGGCGCAGCGCGAGCGCGTGCTCATCACGCGACACGGCCGGCCGGCCGCGCTCATCATCGGGGTCGAGGGCGAGGAGCTCGAGGATCTGCTCACGCGCGGCAACCCGCGCTTCTGGGAGATGATCGAGGCCCGCCGGGGCGACCGGGGCGTGAGCGCCACCGAGGCACGTCGGCGTCTTGGCGCGGAGCCGCGGCCCCGTCGCCGGCGCCGGCCAGCCCGGCGCCGCTGACCCGACACATCGCACCTTGGCCTACGCGTCGGCCGAGGCTGCCGCCGTAGGTGAACCGATCGCGCGCACCGGCTCCATCTCAACCGATGGGGAGACGCAGGGTGCAGGTCGCGAGCAGGGGGGGCGCCACCGGGGAGCTGGCGCAACAGCGGCTCGGCAGGTACGAGCTGATTCGCCCACTCGCGGCCGGCGGCATGGCCGAGCTGTTCCTGGCACGGGTCACCGGAATCCAGGGGTTCGAGAAGATCGTGGTGTTGAAGCGGATCCTGCCGGGGCTCCCCAACCAGGCGGAGGCCGTGGAGCTCCTGCTCGCCGAGGCGCGCCTGGCGGCGACGCTGCACCACCCCAACATCGCGCAGGTCTACGACATCGGCGCCGACGGCGGCGAGCCCTTCATCGCGATGGAGCACGTCCACGGTCAGGACCTGCGCACCCTGCTCGCCTCCGCCGCGAACCGGGAGCGCCCCGTCCCGGGCGGTGTCGCGCACGCGATCGCGGGCGGGATGTGCGCCGGGCTGCACCACGCCCACGAGCAGGTCGATACCTCCGGCGCGCCGCTCGGCATCATCCACCGGGACGTCTCGCCCTCCAACGTCCTCGTCAGCTACGACGGCTGCACGAAGGTGGTGGACTTCGGGATCGCGAAGGCGGCGACGAGCACGGTCGAGACACGGCACGGTCTCCGGCGGGGCAAGCTGAGCTACATGTCGCCCGAGCAGTGCCGGGGCGAGCCGCTCGACCGGCGCAGCGACATCTTCTCGATCGGCATCGTCCTCTGGGAGCTCACGACGGTGAGCAAGCTGTTTCGCGGCTCCGACTTCGAGGTCCTGCAGGCGATCGTCGAGGGACCGCCCCCACGGCCGTCGTCGTTCCGGACCGGCTATCCGCCGGAGCTCGAGGCCATCGTCATGAAGGCGCTCGCGCGCCGCCCGGAGGATCGCTACCAGACGGCGCAGGAGCTGCAGCTCGAGCTCGAGGCGTTCGCCCGCGACCGCAAGGTCGACACCTCCTCGATCACGGTGGCGCGGTACATGGAGGCCCTCTTCGCCCGCGAGATCGCGAGGTGGCGACAGGCGCAACGCGAGGGCAAGCTCCTCGGGGAGCACCTCGCGGGCGGCGCCACCGACCCGGGCCGCCTGGAGGAGCTCTCGCTGTCGGTCCTCGTGGACCCGCCGGCCGGGCCGCACGCCCCGGCGCCGCGCCCCGCGCGCCGCGCCCGCCCGGGGCCGCGGTTCACGCTGTGGTCGGGCGCGGCGCTCGCGGTGATCATCCTCGGCGTCGGACTGCCACAGGCGCGGCGGGCGGCCCCGGCCGCCGATGCGCCGCCCCGGGTGCAGCTCACCGTCACGAGCACCCCCGCGGGCGCTAGCCTGTCGATCAACGACGTGCGCCAAGCCGCGCCGACGCCGCTCTCGATCACGGTCGCCCGCGCCCCCGCCCGTGTCCGGCTCGAGCGCGTGGGGCACCTCCCCTACGAGCAGGTGCTCGAGCTCGCGTCCGGCGCCGCGACCCACGCGCTGCACGTGGCCCTGGCCCCCGCGCCGGCGACCGTCGCGAGCGGGAGCCCGGCGGCGCCGCCACGCCGCGCCGCCGCCGCGCGCGCCGGTCGAACGCCCCACCCCGACAGCATCGAAGGCTGGCGGCTGCGGTAGGCTACCGCCGCGCCGCGCACGCGTGGCCGGCGGGCGGGTCGCGCAGGACCGGGCGGCCCGACTCCCACAGGATCGGGATCCGCGCCCAGACCTGGCGCAGGAAGTCGCAGTAGCTCAGCGAGAAGACGGTGAGATCCAGCGACTGCGCGTCGCCGAGCTCCGACGCGGCGTGGAGCCAGCCGTCGCGTACGAGGAGGTGCGCGGCCGGGCCGTGCAGGCGCAGCTCGTCGAGGCGGACGCCGCTCTCGAGGCTCCAGAGGATGACCGCGCCGTTCGCGTGGCCCGCCGCGAGCGTGCCGCCCGGGCCGGCGGCGAGCCGCACCACCGGGCTCAGGGGCGCGTCCTCGAGCGAGGTGGGCGCCTCCCGGCGCACCGCGCCCGTCGCCACCAGCTCGACCCGGCCGTCCTCGAGGCCGACCACGAGGTAGGGACCGGCGCGCAGCACTGCCGTCACGCCGGCCGGGACGTCGAACGCGGCGCGCTCGGCCCCGGCCGGGTCGAAGACCGACACCTTCTTGCGGGTCGCGACCAGGATCTCGCCCGCCCCCTCGCCGATCGCCGTCGCGTGCGCCCGCAGGTCGCGCCCGGCCCCCGGCCCCTCGTGGAGGCGCGCCTGCCCCTGCGCGAGCGCGACGCAGCCGCGCGGCACGGCCACGACCGCCGTGATCCCCGGGACGGCCTCGCTCATCACCTGGCGGTCCCCGGCCAGGTCCCAGCGCTCGAGGCGGCCGTCGAGGGTCGCGAGGCAGAGCGTGGCCTCGGTCGCGTGGGCGAGCCGCGCCCGCGCCTCCGCCGCCTGCCGCCAGCCCGCGGTGACGGCCACGCCCGCTGCCGGGGCGGCGCGGCCGGCGCCCAGCGGCATCCAGCCGCGGTGCGTGAGCAGCTCCCCGCCCGGCGTGGCCAGCGGCGCCCGCCACAGGGGGCGCCCGGTGGCCGCGTCCCAGAGCCGCACCGTGCCGTCGTCGCTCGTGGTCGCGACGCGCCGGCCGTCGGCGCTGAAGCGGACGCTGCCGACGTCGGCGTGCGCGCCGTGACCGGCGAGGGCGACCTCCGGGCCGCCGCCGAGATCGCGGATGGCGGCGAAGCCGTGGCCGCCGGTGATCGCGACGTGGCGCCCGTCGGGGTGGAGGGCCAGGCCCGCGACGCCCTCGGCCACCTTGCCCAGGTGCACCCGCGTCCGCGTGGCGAGGTCCCAGAGGCGCCACCCGTCGGTGTGACTCGACGCCAGCAGCCGCCCGTCGCGGCTGAAGGCGACGACCTGGACCTCGCCGCTCGCGTCGGTGAAGACGTGCAGCGGTGCGCCGCTGCGCGCGTCCCAGAGCCGCACCGTGCGGTCGTCGCTCGCGGACGCGAGGCGCGTCCCGTCGGGGCTGAAGGCGACGCCGAAGACGACGCCGCGGTGGCCCGCGAGGGTGCGCTCCTCGGCGCCCGTGCGCGCGTCCCACAGCCGGATGGTCCCGTCCTCGCTCGCGGTGGCCAGGCGCGCGCCGTCGGGGCTGAAGGCGACGTCCCACACCTCGGCGGTGTGGCCGCCGAGGACGCGCGGCGAGGCGCCCGAGGCGAGGTCCCACACCCGCGCGGTCTTGTCGGCGCTCGCCGAGGCGACGAGGCGGCCCGTCGGGTCGAAGGCGACGGCGTTGACGCACTGGTCGTGGCCCGTGAGGACGCGCCGGACCGTGCCGGCCGCGACGTCCCAGATCCGCACGGTGTTGTCGAACTGCCCGCCGGTGGCGAGCAGCGCGCCGTCGGGGCTGAAGCTGGCGCCGGCGACGGCGCCGACGTGCGCGCCGGGGGCCGCGGGCGCGGCGTTGACGCTCATGTCCCACAGCCGCACCGTGGCGTCGGAGCCGCCGGCCGAGGCGAGGAGCCGCCCGCCGGGACCGAAGGCGACCGCGGCGACGCGGTGGCCGTGGCCGGTGAGGGAGCCGCGCGGCGCGCCCGTCGCCGCGTCCCACAGCCGGATGACGCCGTCGCGGCCGCCCGAGGCGATGTGCGCGCCGTCGGGGCTGTAGACGACGCCCGAGTAGTACTGCGGGTGGCCCGTGAGGCGCAGGCGCTGCGTGGCCGTGGCGACGTCCCAGACCCGGACCGTGTCGTTGAGGCTGCCCGACGCGACGCCGCGGCCGTCGGGGCTGATCGCGACGCCGATGATGGGCGCCTCGTGGCCGCGCAGCACCGCGCGCTCCGTGGCGGCGGCCACGTCCCAGAGCACGATGGTGTCGTCCTCGCCCGCCGCGGCGAGGAGGTTCGCGTCGGGGCCGAAGGCGAGGCGGCCGACGCCGCCGCCGCGCGCCATCAGGTGGCTCCGCTCGACCCCCGTCGCCACGTCCCACAGGCGGATGACCCGGTCGTAGGTCCCCGCCGACGCGAGCGACGTGCCGTCGCGGGTGAAGGCGAGCGCCGAGGCCTTGCCGGCGTGCAGGCCGAGGTCGCGCCGGAGCTCGCCGCGGGCCACGTCCCACAGCTTGACGCGGCCGTCGCGCGCCCCCGAGGCGAGGGTGGCGCCGTCGGGCGCGAAGACGACGGTCTCGACCGCCGCCCCGTGGCCGCGCAGCGCGCGCACCGCGCGGGTCCGCACGTCGACCAGGTAGATCACGCGGTCGTCGCCGGCCAGGGCGACGGTCCGCCCGTCGGGGCTGAAGCTGACGTCCCACAGCGCCGTGCCGAGGTCGCGCCCGAAGACCCGCGGGTCGCGGGCGAGCCGCGCCCACAGCGCCCGCGCGCCGGCGGAGTCGTGCGTCTCGAGCGCGCTGCGCAGCCGCGCCCGCGCCTCGAGGGTGTTGCCCTGGCTGAGCGCGAGGCGCGCGCCCTCGCGCATCGACGCGGCGCGGCGGCGCTCGGCGGTCTCGCGCTGCTGCTGCGCCTCGCGCTCCTTGGCCGCCAGGGCCCAGGCCACGCCGACCGCGGCCACGGCCACCGCGCCGAGCACGGCGATGGCGGTGGCGGTGAGCGCGCGGCGGCGGCGCCGGCGGCGCTCCGCCCGATCGGTCCCGGCGCGCAGGAAGTCGACGACGAGCTGCGGGACCTTGTCGAGGCAGCGGCTGAGCGTGCGGCGCGCCTCGCGCAGCGCCTCGTCCTGCCAGGTCTCCTCCTCCCGCCGGCCGCGGCGCTGCCACAGCTCCGCCGCCTGACCCACCTCGGCGAGGAAGACCAGCTCGTCGCGGCTCTCGTCGATCCAGCGGGCCAGCCGGTCCCAGGCGTGGATCAGCGACTCGTGGGCCAGCTCGAGGTCGGCCTCGGCCGGGACGTCGCCGCGCGCCCTGCGCTGCGCGACCAGGCGCGCGCCGACGAGGCGGTCGAGGACCTCCTCGGCGCCGGCGCCCATGCCGGCGAGGATCTTGGCCCGCGGCAGGACGCGGCGCGTGCGCTCGGGCGTGACGAGCCGCATCAGCAGGTCGCGCGCGATGAGCACCTGCTCGGCGCTGAGCGCGCCGAGGACGCCGTCGGCGTGGCGGGCCAGCGCGCCGCCGACGCCGCCCATCTCGTCGTACGCGGCGCGGGTGAGCACGTGGCGCGCGCGGTCGCGCCGCTCCCACAGCATCTGCCCGGCGAACTGCAGCAGCGGCAGCGCCGCGGGCTCGCCGCGCACCGCCCGCACCATGTCGGGGGCGAGCTGCGGCTCGTCGTAGGTGAAGCCGACCGCCTGCAGCGGCTTCGTCAGGATCTCCTGCAGCGCCTCCTCGCCGGGGCTGCGGATGACGGTGAGCCGGCTCAGCGCCTCGCGCGCCTCGGCGCCCTCGGCGACGCGGCCGAGGAAGTCGTCGCGCAGCGTGAAGACCACGCGCACCGGGTCCTGCGGATCGTCGGCGGCGGTGCACAGCGCCTGCATGAAGCGGCGCCGCGTGGCCTCCTCGGGGCAGAGGGCGTACACCTCCTCGAGCTGATCGACGAAGAGCAGCACGCGGCTCTCGTGCACCTCGGCCAGCCGCATCAGCTCGAGCTTGAGCCGGGCCGGCGCGGCGGCGAGCTCGGCCGCGAGCCCCGCCGCCTCGTCGCGCAGGCGCGGGGCCGGCGGCTCCGCCCCCGCCTGGCTGGCGAGCGGCGCCGCACCGTCGGCGGTGGGCGCGCCCCGCGGGAGCGTCCGGGCGACGCTGCGGCTGCCGCCGGGTGTGGTCTGCCCGCGCATCGTCGCCTCGCCCGTGAGCAGGCGCGCGCTCAGCGCCAGGAAGGGGTCGGCGCCGGGCCGCACCTCGAGCACGGTCCACGGCCCCTGGTCGCGCAGCCGCGGGACGAGCCCGGCCTGCACGAACGAGCTCTTGCCCGCGCCCGAGGGGCCCACCACCGGCAGCACCGGCTCGTCGCGGAGCCGCTCGACGAACGCGGCCACCTCGCCGTCGCGGCCGAAGAAGAGGTCGGCGTGGCGCTCGCCGAAGGGCAGCAACCCGCGGAACGGGCACTGCTCCTCGGCCACGCGGCCGCGGCCGACGGCGACCATCTGCTCGAGGGTGGCGGCGGCCTCGACGGCGCTCGGCCGGCGGCGCGGGTCCTTCTCGAGGCAGCGGTCCACGAGCGACGCGACATCCCCGGGCGCCGTGACCGCGACGCGCAGCGGCGGCACCGGCTCGCCGTCGCACACCTTGGCGCACGTCAGCAGCGCCGGGGCGTCGCCGTACGGGCGCGCGCCCGCGATCATCTCGTACAGCATGACGCCGAGCGCCCACACGTCGGTCGCCTCGGTGGCCGGCTGCTCCTTCCACTGCTCCGGCGCCATGTAGGCGGGCGTCCCCCGGATGCCCTGGCCCCGGCTCTCGAAGAGCGAGACGCGGCCCGTCTCCTGGGTGGCCGTCACGGGCTTGGCGTCGCCGCCGGTCGGCGCGGTGGCGAGCAGCGCCACACCGTCGCTCTCGAGGGACTTCGCCAGGCCGAAGTCGAGCACCCGCAGGCGGCCGTCGCGCGGGATGATGACGTTCTCGGGCTTGAGGTCCCGGTGCAGGATCCGGTTCTGGTGCGCCTCGCGCAGCGCCTCGGCGATGGCGAGGCCGAGGCGCAGCGCCTCGCGGAGGCTGGGGCGCTCGTCGGCGAGGCGGTCGCGCAGGGTGCGCCCCTCGAGGTACTCGAGCGCGACGTAGGGATGGCCGGCGTGCTCCCCGACGGCGTAGACGGTGACGATGTGGGGGTGGTTGAAGCGCGCCGTCGCGCGGGCCTCGAAGAGGAACCGCTCGCGGGCGCCCTGGTCGCCGAGGCTCGTGGGGCTGACGACCTTGAGCGCCACCTTGCGACCGAGGTTCACGTCGCGCGCGACGTACACCTCGCCCATCCCGCCGCGGCCGAGCAGCCGCATGACCTTGAAGTTGTCGACCATCGTCCCCGGCTCGAGGAGCGTCGCGTGGGCGGGCTGCGGGTCGGGGCTCGGGCGCATGCTGACCGGCCGAGTGTACCCCCGGCGGGCTCGCGGGAACAGACGGGAGACGGGGGGCGGGCGACCGGGCAAGCCGGCGACGCCGGGCGGCGCTACCAGGTCGCGTTCGTGATGGCCGCGACCGCCTCCCGGACCGCGCGCCGCAGCTCGGCGCGGCCGGGGTTCGCCAGGAGCTGCCGCAGCGGCCCGAGCGCGACCGGCGAGCCGATCTGGCCGAGCGCGGCCGCGGCCGCGTCGCGTACGCGCGGGTCGCGGTCCGCGAGCCACGGCACGACATCGCGGGCGAGCGCGTCGGCCTGCGCCCGCCCGACGCGCGTCGCACAGTCGCGGCCCAGCGGCCGGATCGCGCGCCGCCACACGTTCGAGCTCCCGCCGAACCCGATCCCGCCCCGGCAGGGGTCGGCCTCGGGCCTCTGGGCGAGCTCGCCGACGGCCGCGAGCGCCCGCGCGGCCACCGCGGGGACGCCCGCGCGCGCGGCCGCGAGCAGCACGGGCAGCGCCGCGGCCCGGCCCGTGTCCGCCGCGCCCTCGAGGGCGAAGACGCGCCGCTCGAGCGCCTCGGGGCCGCGCGCCGCGAGCCGCGCGAGCGCCGCCTGGCGCAGCCCGGGGGGCGCCGCCGCGAGCGCCGCCTGAAGCGCCGCCGGGTCGGCGTCGCGGTTCGCCGTGACGAGGGCGCCGCGGTAGAGGCGCGCGACGTCGAAGCCGGCCGCCGTGAGGCGGGCCGGGCCGTACCGCCGGTCCGAATCCCAGCCGGCGACGGCGAGCAGGCGCTCGAGCACGGCCGCGCGGCACCGGCCCCTGCCCTCCTCGGCGCGGATCGCGCCCTGCACCTGCTCCTGCCAGCGATACGAGACGCTGCTGCCGCACGCCCCGCCGCCCGGGTTCGCGCGGCGGTAGAGCCCCGCCGCCTCGTCGAAGCGGCCGAGGTACTCGGCGGCTAGCGCGAGATCGCGCATGACATACGCGAAGCGCGGGCCCCCCCACGCGAAGTCGTGCTCCTCGCCGGCGCGGATCGGCCCGGGGTAGCCGAGACTCTCGAGGTAGGCGCGCGCCGCCGCGGCCACCCCCTCGGGGTCGCCGCGGCGCTTCGCGCGCTCGAGCGCGTCCGCCAGCAGGACGCGCCCCGGGTGCAACGGGCCGGGCTGGTGCCAGGCGCCGCCGGCCTCCGCCGCGGGCGCCACGCCGACCTCGGGCCGCACCTCGATCGCCGCGAGCAGGTAGGCGAGGTCCGCGAGCGCTGCCGGCGCCGGCCGCGCGGCCACGAGCCGCCCGCCGACCGCGCGCACCTCGAGGAAATCGCCCAGCGCGCGCTCCGCCGCCGCCACCGCGGCGGCCGTCGGCGGCGCACACCGGCCGGCCGCCGCGGCGCGCGCCGCCTCGCGCTCGAGCACCCGGTGCAGCGCGCCCTCCGCGCCGTACACGCCCCGGCCCGCGAGCCGCCACAGCAGCGGGCCCGCGCGCCGCGAGCCGAGCTCCCCGAGCACCTCGAGCAGCCGCTGCATCACCCGGCTCGCCGCCGGGTCGCCCTTGCCGAGCACGCCCAGGGCCTCGCACGGCGCGCCCCCGGCGGGGCAGCGCGCCGCGATGCCCTCGACGAGCGTCATGAGGCGCGCCTCGTCGAGCCGCGCCGCCGCGAGCCGGCGGCCGGCGCCCTCGTCGAAGCGCCACCCGGCCCGCGGCGCGGCGGCGTCGAGCGCGCGCTCGGCGAGGGCGACGGGATCCGGGGCCGCGGCCGCGAGGGCCGCAATGAGGAGCAGGGACCCGGCGACGGCGACGCGCATGCGACCGACTTGGACACCCCGAATTTCGAGGGGTTCCGGCCTGTGGTAAGGTCGATCGGGATGAGCCCGGTATTCCTGCTGCTGCTGGTCGCGATCATCGCCCTGCTCTTCTGGGCCAACTTCTGGCTCGGCGCCGCCGCCGCCCTGACCGCGCCGTACTGGCTCGGCCCGGTGGTGCTGCGACTCAAGACCCGCTACCCGCTGCGCCCGCAGATCGAGCCCTACCGCCCCGGCGTGGACCCGGCCCCCGAGTGGGCCCGCCTGCACCTCGCGACGGTGGCCGCCGCCTTCACCCCGCTCGGCTTCAAGGTCGCGGGCTCGTTCCAGATCGCGAAGTGGGCCGCGCATGTCCGCACCGTGGTCGTGCTCCTCCTCCAGCCCGAGACGCGCGTCCTGGCGCTCGGCATGGCGGTCTTCACCGAGGGCGCGGTGGTCGCGAAGCAGGCCAGCGTCATCGAGATCGCCACCCGCTTCGCCGGCGACCTCGCGCTGACGACGAGCAACTCCGACCAGATAAACGTGTTCGCACCGATCCCGGGCCGCACGTGCGAGCGCTTCCCGGCGCTGCGCGACGTGCCGCGGCTGTTCCGGCTGCACCGCGCCCTCATGGCCCGCCTGGCCCCCGACGGCGTCACCGAGCTGACCGCCAGCGGCCCGGTCGAGCTCCTGCTGGACGGCGTGACGCGCGAGATGAGCGCGCAGGTCGCGGCCGGCCTGATGTGGATCGACGGCGAGCACTACCGCCCCACCTGGCGCGGCGCCGCGGTCTACGCCTGGAAGCTGCTCTTCCCGTGGAAGCAGCTCGAGCGGGCGCGCCTCCGCCGCCGCGCGGCCGCCCTGGGCGCCGAGCTCGGCGAGTAGCGCTACCGCGCGATGAAGAGCTGCGTCACGAAGAGCTCGCGGCGGCCCGCCACCTCGCGCCCGATCGTGACGCCGATGCCGGCGAGCGTGACGCCCGCGGCGAGCACGTTGCGGCGGTGGCCGGGGCTCTGCATGAGGCCGCGCTGCGCCTCGCCCAGCGAGTAGGCGCGGGCCACGTTCTCGAGCACGACGGTGGCGCGGATGCCGGCGCGGCCGGTGCGGTCGACGGGGCTGCCGGTGGTCGGCGAGACGTGGCCGACGAAGTCGTGGTCCTGCATGTCGCGGCAGTGGGCGCGGGCGACGGCCGCGAGGGCCGGGTCCCAGGCGAGCGGCGGCTGCCCCGCGCGCTGCCGGTCCGCGTTGACGAGCTCGAGGAGGCGCTGCTCCGCGGCGGCGGCGTCGACGACCGCCCCGTCGTCGCCGCGGGCGATGAGGGCCCGGCGCGGGATCGCGACGCCGCAGTAGACGGGGAAGTTGGCGAGCACCGTGGCGCCGAAGGGGTCCTCGGCGGTCACCTCGACCTGGTACTTGCCGTCGGCGGCGCAGGTGATCATCGCGTCGAACCGGCGGCCGGCGGGGCCCGGCGGCAGCTTGTCCACCTGGCCGTCGGGCCGGGTGATGAAGATGCGCGGCCGGGCGAAGGACGCGGCCACCTCGCCGCGCAGGCGGGCGCTGGCGCCGCTCGGCAGCCGCCGCGGGAACGGGTCGGTGGTGAGGAACGTCTCCTGGAAGGCGAGGACGACGCGGCGCCCGCCCTCGCGCGCGATGCTGCCCACGCCGAGGCGCCGGTAGCGGCCGGCCTTGAGCACGCCGGGCAGCCGCTCGCGCAGGTCCGCCTCGAAGCCCGCCATGGCGTCGCCGCTGAAGACCGCGACCACGAGGTGCGGCGGCGGCTCGATGATGCCGGCGTGCTGCAGGGTGAACTCGACGAGATCGAACGGCGTGGCGCCCTCGTCGGGGAGGACGCGGGCGAGCTCGGCGCAGGCGGCGTCCAGGCGGGCGTCGCGCCGGGGGGCGTCGCGGCCGCCCGCGGCGGCGGCCTCGGCCACGAGCGCGGCCACGCGGTCGTTGGGATCGCCGGCCGCCGCGGCGGCGGCCACCGCGGCGGGGTCGTTGTAGCGCTCCGCCCCGGGCAGGGCCGGCGCGAGGTCCACGCCGCCGGCGGCCGGCTGCGGCCCCGGCCCGCGCGGCGCCGGCAGCGGCCCGCACGCGGCGAGCGCGCCCGCGGCCGCGACGAGCCCCGCGCGGGTCACGCGTTCCCCCGCCCGCCGGCCTGGCGCAGATCGAGCCGCGGCGCGGCGATGTCCAGGCCCGCCGCGGTGAGCCGTGCGTGGGCCAGGGTCCGCGCCTGTTCCTGCATGAGCGCGACCTGCGCGTACTCGCGCACGAAGAAGGTGGTGGTGATCTTGAGCCGCCCGTCGATGATGTCGGTGAGGTGCGCGGTCGGGGCCGGCTCGGGCACCCAGTCGGGCAGCTCGCGCACGATCGCGAGCAGCAGGTCCTTCGCCTTGGCCGGGTCCGCGCCGGCGCCGAGGTGCACGTCGAAGATCGCCCGCGCCACCGGCGTCGGCAGCATCATGTTCGTGACGCGCGTGTTGACGAGCTCGGAGTTGGGCACCACCAGCAGGTGGAGGTCGACGAGCCGGATGCGCGTCGAGCGGATCCCGATCTCCATCACGTCCCCCTCCTCGCCCGTCGCGAGCTTGACGCGATCACCGATGCCGAAGGGCCGGTCGACGAGCAGCACGAAGCCCGCGAGCATGTTGCCGAGGATATCCTTCGCCGCGAGGCCGATGGCGAGGCTGCCGACGCCGAGCGCCGCGACCACCGCGCCGATGCTCTGGCCGAAGTGGTTGAGGCTGACGACCAGCGCGCAGAGGACGATGAAGAGCCAGGCGAGCTTGCGGCCGAGGGGCACGTAGTCGCGCTCGGCGCGCAGCCGCGCGGCGTCGGGCAGCCGGCCGGCGTACCAGCTCAGCCCGCGGCCCACGAGCAGGACCACGGTCCGCGTCGCGACCAGGACCGCGGCGATGAAGACCACCCCGTCGAGGAAGCCCTCGGCCCGGCCGCGCAGCCCGATGGCGTGCAGGGCGTAGTGGGCGCCGACGAGCGTGAGGATGAGGCGCACGGGCCGGCGCAGCAGGCCGAGCACCGGCCCGGCCCCGGTCCCCTCGGGCCGGCCCGCCGCGGCGACGCGCCGATCCGCGCGCTCCGCGGCGCGGCGGATGAGCCAGCCGGCGAGCAGCCCGAGCCCCCAGAAGCCGGCCAGGAGCGCGAGGGCGCTGCCGATCTGCCAGGGCAGACCCTCGGGCCAACTCGCCGGGTAGTGCACCGTGCGCAGGAGGTGGCGATAGAAGTCGGGGTACGGCGGGCGCTGCATCAGCGTGCCGAGCGCGCCCATGGCGAGGCTACTTGGCGGGAGCGACGGCCTTCAGCGGCATTGGCCGGGGGCGCGCGATCATGCCCTTCTCGCCCGGCACCCGGACCTTGAGCTTGACGCCCGCCGGCAGCGACGTCGCGGCCGCGGGGCCGCTCGCGGGGGCGGCGGCCACTTTCTGGGGCGCGGCGCCCTTCTCGTCGCCGAAGACGAGCTCGCCGAAGCGCTTCACGGCGTGGAAGTCGCCCACCATGGGCGCCGACCAGGCGCTCGCCTGCATGTTGTCCTTCGCGGGGCCCGGACGGTCGACGCGGAAGAGGTTGATGCGCCAGGTGTCGCCCGGCTTGGGCGGCAGGCTCGGGCCGGCCGCGGCCGGGCCCTTCAGCTTCGCGAGCGGGATCGCCAGCTCGACGACCCAGCCCTTGTCGGTGTCCTTGCGGTTGTCGAGCGTCCCGTCGACGGTGACCTTGGCGACGACGCCGGAGTCGTAGTCGTACTGCTTGGTCTGCTGCCAGTGCTTGCGGTACTCGGTGAGGAACGAGTCGAAGATGGTGCCGCGGGGGTTGACCTGGATCTCGACGTAGTTCTTGCCGGTGCCCGACCAGTCGATGAAGAGCTCGACCGCCTCTTCCTTCCACAGCTCGTCGTCACGGTTCTTGAAGGTGCCCCAGATGTCGGTGTCCTTCACCTCGAAGCCGACGTAGAGGTTCTTCTCGTCCCAGAGGAGCTTGGCCTCGGTCTGCTGGGGCGCCGGACTGCCGTTGATCGTGTTGACGAAGAGGCCGGTCGAGGGCGCGTCCTTCCACGCCTGCTCGTCGAGCTTGCCGTCGAGCTTGACGGCGCCCGCGGCCACCTTGCGCGCGACGTACCGCTTGAGGCTCTCCTTCGGCGCCACCGCCGCGGCCGCCGCCGCGACGGGCAGCGACAGCGCGAGGACGCGGTTCTGGCCGTCCTGCGCGCCCTTGGTCACCTTCAGACGGAGGTTGCCCTTCCACACGCCGGTGTAGATCTCGGCCTTGGGCGACGCCCAGTTCGCGGGGATCGTCACCCGGTGGACGTCGCGCACGATCTCGCCGGCCTTCCAGAACGCGACCGGGTACTTGCCCCCGACGGGGCCGTGGTCGAGGTTGACGAAGGGCTGCTTGCCGCCCTGCCCGTTCAGGTGGACGAACATCTTCCAGTCGTCGCTGACGGGCTGGATCACCTTCCAGTAGTGGGTGATCGTGAAGGCCTGCCCCGGCTTCAGGGTCTCGGCGTCGGTGTCACAGCCCAGGTAGACCAGCTTGCCCTCGAGCTCGGCGTTCACCGGGTGCTTGAGCTGGGCGGGCGGCGCCTTCAGGATGTGCTGCTTCGCCGCGGTCAGGTCCGCCTCGGACGGCGTGTCAGGCGCCTGCTCGACGCACGCCGACGTCAGGGCCAGCGCGACGAGCGAGAGGAGGGCGTGCGATCGCATCCTCATCAACCTCCAGAATGGTCGTGTGGGCGGCCGGACGCCGCTCACGGAATGGGTAGCTACCACGCGCGAGTTCTACCCGACGGGGGCTGGAATTGCAACCATGGCCTGGGCGCGGGGCCGAGGTCTAGAACCGGAGGAAGAGGCCCCCCGCCGGCTGCGGCCCGCCGAGCAGGGGTCGGTCCATCAGCAGCCCGCGGGCCTGCGGGTGCCCCGGCGCGCGGGTCGCGGGCTGCAGGCTGAGGCCGCGCATGGTGTAGGTGGTGTACGTGTGACTCTTCTCGGTCAGCCCGACGATGATGCCGATCGAGACCAGCGCGGCGACGCCCATGAGCGCCCAGAACCACCACTGCGTGGCGATGGAGCGTTGCGGCTGCTCCGGCGGCGGCAGCGGCGCGGCCGGCGGCGGGGGGGGCGCGGCCTGGCCGTACCCGTAGTAGCCGCCCGGCGGCGGCGGGGGCGGCGCGGCCGGCACGCTCTCGTCCTGCGGCTCGGGCGCGGGCGCCGGCGGCGGCGCCCCGGGCGCCGGCGGCGCGGCGGGCGCGGCGACCTGGGACTCGAGGCTGTTGATCCGCCCCTCCACCTCGGCCCGGTTGTCCGCCTTCGGCGCGCCCGCGAGGTAGCGCTGGTAGAACTTCACCGCCGTCTTGGGCTTGCCGAGCTTCTCGTAGCAAAGGGCGATGTTGTAATCGAGGATCGGCGACGGGAGCAGGGCCTGCGCCTGCTTGAACTGGTCGATCGCGGCCCGCCAGCTCTGCATCTCGTAGAAGCGCTTCCCGGCCTCGAAGAACTGCTTGGCCTGATCCTTCTTGTCCTCGCCCTGCGCCGCCGCGTCCAGAGGCACGGCGACGGTCAGCACGAAGCAGGCCGCGGTCAGGAGAGCTACTCGCGCGTGTGACAGCATGTTGCGCCTCCCTGCTCCATCGCGAAGTGGCGGCTAGCGCAGCCGCTCGTACGGGTCCTGCGCCTTCGGCGCTGCCTTGGGCTTGGCCTTCGGCTTCGGCGCCGGGGCCGGGGCCCCCCCCGCCTTGTCCAGTATGACGTGCTTCTTCACGGTCTCCCCGGGCGCGAGGTCCAGGCTCTTGTCCTGGTACCCGGCGGCCCGGATGACGTAGCTGATGCGGCGGTCCGGCGGGACCTTCACCCAGGCCGGAGTCTTGCCGACCTCGCGGCCGTCGTTCACGATCGCGGCGTCCATCGGCGTCGACGTGACCTGGACCTTGGTCCACGCGGCCGTGGGCGGCGGCGCCTTGACCGGCGGGGGCGCCTTGCCGAGGCCGACCTTGGTCTGCGGCCCCTTGACCACCGGCTTCGCCACCGGCTTGCCGTCGCCGAAGAGCTCGTCCTGGAAGACGAACGCCGCGCCCCCGCCGCCGGCGAGGACGACGACGCCGATGACGATGCCGATGACGAGCCCGGCGCTGCCCTTCTTCGGCGGCGACTGGCGCGGCATCGTGCCGGTCGAGCCGTACGGCGTGGCCATCGGCAGCGGCGCGGGCATCCCCGGCGGCGGCAGGGTCGCGGGCACGGCCATCGGCGCAGTCGGCGGCATCCCGGGCGCGCCCGGCATCGGCCCGCTCGGCGCGCCCGCCCACGGCTGCCCCGGCACGCCCACGGTGGCGGGGCGCGGGGTCGTCATCGCCGCCGAGCCGCCCGGCATGCCCGGCATCCCCGGCGGCGGCCCCGGCGCGAAGGCCGGCTGCGCCACGGTCGGCCCGGCGAGCGGCACGCCGTTCTGGAGGTCCTGCTGCACCCGCGCGAGGTCGTCGATGAGCGCCTCGATCTTCTGGTAGCGCTCGTCGGCGTTCTTCGCCATCGCCCGCAGGATGATGGCCTCGATGGGCGGCGGGATGAGGCGCTCGGGCGCCTGCTCGTGCGGCGCCTTGGGCATCGTCGTCAGGTGCTGCGTGAGGATGCCCATGAACGACTCGGCCTTGAACGGCACCGAGCCGGTGAACATCTCGTACATGATGACGCCGACCGAGTAGATGTCGGTGCGGTGGTCGAGCGCCTTGCCGAGCGCCTGCTCCGGCGACATGTAGTGCGGGGTGCCGAAGATCGTGCCGGTGCGCGTGAGGTGCTGGTTGCCCTCGGTGCCCGAGACCTTCGCGATGCCGAAATCGAGGATCTTCGCGATCTCGCGGCCGTCGTGCTTCGTGAGGAACACGTTCTCGGGCTTCATGTCCCGATGGACGATGCTCTTCGCGTGCGCCGCCGCGAGGCCCTTGCAGACCTGGACGATGATGTCGAGCGCGCGGGCCAGCGGCATCGGCGTCTGCAGCGCGTCGTTGAGGCTCTCGCCCTGCAGAAACTCCATGGAGAGGTAGACGCGGCCGTCGGGCAGCTTGCCGAAATCGTCGATGCTGACGATGTTCTCGTGGCCGATCTGGGAGGCGGAGCGCGCCTCCTGGTAGAAGCGGGTCACCGCCTCCTGGTTGGACATGATCTCGGGGCGCAGCAGCTTGAGCGCGACGCGCTTCTCGATGTAAATGTGCTGCGCCTCGTAGACCTCACCCATGCCGCCTTCGCCCAGCTTCTTCGTCAGGCGATAGCGGTCGGCGATGACCTGGCCGACGAGCCCCTTGTCCTCCGCCTTCTCCTCCGCATCTGCCACGACCTGGGCCCCGTCCTTCGGACAGAACGTGACCGCGGCCTCGTAGCGGGCGTTACACGCCGGGCAAACAGCCATCGTGACTTCACTCCTCCGGGAGTTCTCGGGGCTTGGGGGATTATGCCCTGACGGCGCGCGGATGTAAACGCGCCTGCCCCGCGGGCACCGCCGACGCCGGGCCGCAGCGGGAGGTGCAGCGCGCCATCTCGCGCGGGCTCGTGCTATACCTCCCGCCGTGGCCAGGTCCAAGGTCGACGAAACGCTCGCGCGGGCGATGGACGAGCACGCGGACGATCCCGAGCGGGTCGAGCTGCTCTCCTACGCGCGCGCCTTCAAGTCCTCGTGGGTGGAGCTGGGCGAGGCGCTCGCGCGGGTGAAGAGCGACGAGACCTTCCGCCGCTGGGGGCACGAGTCGTTCGAGGAGTACGTGCGGCAGGAGCTGCACGTCAAGCCCGAGACGGCCCTGAAGATGTGCGGGTCGTTCGGCTTCCTGCAGCAGCACGCCCCCGAGGTCCTCGAGCGCGACGGCGTGAGCGCGCCCATCCCGGCCTACCAGGCCGTCGACTTCCTCGCCCGGGCCTTCGAGACCACGAGCTGCCCGAAGGAGACGCGCGAGGAGATCCGCCACGCGGTGCTCGACGAGGGCCTCCCGGCGGCGACGGTGGCGCGCAAGTTCAAGGAAGCGGTCTTCCCGGTCGAGGACGGCGCGAAGAAGGACGGCGTGAAAGAACGCGCCCGCGGCCAGCTCCTCGTCATCGCGCGGCGGCTGGCGCAGCTCCTCGCCGAGGTGCCGGACCTGCCGCGCGCCCTGGCGGAGGAGATCGAGGAGCAGATCGGGCGGCTGGTGATGGAGCTGCAGCGGCAGCCGGCGGGCGAGGGCCGGCGCAAGGCGCCGTTCTGACGCGCGGCCGCGCGCGCCGGTGCGGGAGCTACCCGGGCCGGAGCCGGTACACGATGGCGAGGGCGACGAGCGTCCACAGGACGAGGTTCAGGACGAACGGCACGTCGCGCTGCATCTCCTGCGTCGGGCTCTCCGCCTTCAGCCCCCGGCCCGCGCGGCCCGAGACCAGCATGAGGAAGCGGCCGATGCCGAAGAGCGTGAACGGCACGGTCAGCCACAGATACCTGGTCTGGAAGAACGCGGCCGTGTCTCGATCGAGGGTGTAGGCCAGGTACGTGGCCGCCGTCGCCAGGCCGGTGACGACGAGCGCGATCGTGAGCGAGCGCTTCGAGTACACCTCGAGCGCCGCCCGCTGCTTGGCGGCGTGCTCGCTCTCGAGCTCGTGGCGCCGCTTGCCGAAGCCGAGGAATAGCGCGAGCAGGGCCGTGCACGCGATCATGTACCCGCTCACGTGGACGCGGGTCGCGAAGCCGCCCCCGATGACGCGCAGCACGAATCCTGCGGCGATGAGGCCCACGTCGAGGAACGCGAGGTGCTTGAGCTTGAAGCTGTACGCGAGGAACGTGACGAAATAGGCCAGGGCGACACCGAAGAAATACCAGTCGAGCAAGGCGGCCACGACGAGCGCACCGAGCGCGAGGGCGATCGCGAACGGCGCCGCGAGAGACGCAGACACCTGTCCGCTCGCGATCGGGCGGTCGCGCTTGACCGGATGGATGCGGTCGGCCTCGACGTCGAAGATATCGTTGATCGTGTAGATGGCGCCGGCGAGGAGGCAGAAGACGAACGTGGCGGCGAGCGCCTCGCCCGTGACCTTCAAGTTGAGCGTCGGATCGCCGCTCGCGGACCTTTGAAAGAGGTCCTTGTGGAAGAACATCGGCGCGACGACGAAGACGTTCTTGAGCCACTGGTGCGGCCGGATGGTCTTGATGAGGCCGCGAACCGTCGATCGCGACTGTGGCAGCGGAGGGGCTGGCTCCAAGGTTGGGGTCACCGCGCCCGCCCCTCCATCAGCGTGAACAGCGCCCCCGCGAGCGCCACCGCCGCGAGCAGCGGGAACGCCAGCAGCGGCGCGAACGCCCACGCGGGCGGCGGCAGGTCCGCGACCGCGCCGGCGCCGCCGACGACCACGAAGCACGCGAGCGCGGGCAGCGCCGCGACCAGCGCCGCCCACAGCGCGAGCCCGGCGGCGCGGCGCGCACGGCGCGGGCCGCGGGGGCCGAGCGCAACGGCGTGCGCCAGGACCTGGAGCGCGGCCGCGCCGGTGCCGAGCAGGGCGAGCTGCCGCACGAACGGACCGGTGTCGCGGATCGCGGAGAAGCTCAGGGTGCCGCCGAGCAGCACGTAGCCGCCGGCGAAGACCGCCGGCGCGACGAGGCCGAGCAGCGCCGCGGGCCCCGCCTCGATGACGCCGAGGCGGCGCAGCAGGAGCAGCGCCGCGAGCAGCGCCGCGAGCAGCGCCCCCGCCACCCACGCCCGGGCCTGACGCGCCGCCGCCACGCGCGCGGCGAGGCGCTTCTGGGCGCGGTCGCCCTCCTCGCGCACGATGCTCTCGCCGCTGCGGTACGCGGCGTCGAGCTGCCCGGCGTGGAGGAGCTTGAGCGCCTCGTCGCGCTTGACGTCCAGCGCGCGGCGCGCCCGCCAGAGGCCGCCGAGGTAGCGCTCGGTGCGGGCGCGGGCCCAGAACATCGCCTGCCAGATGCTCGCCCGCTCCTGGTCGGTGACCTCGAGCGCGTCGAGCAGCGGGCGGCCGCGGAGCTGCCCCGGCGGCGCGAGGCCGAGGAGCGCGGCGATGGTCGGCGCGACGTCGACGAGCTGGGCGTCGCCGTGCACGCCGCGGCGCACGCCGGCGCCGGCCATGACGAGCGGCACCACGCGCACCTCCGGCTCGACCCCCCCGTGGCCGCCGACGGCGACGTGGCCGTGGTCGGAGACGACGAGGATGGCGTCGCGGGTCAGGTCGAGGCCGGCCAGGGCGCGGCCGATGCGCGCGTCGGCGCCGCGGGCGGCGGCGCGGTACTCGGGCGAGGCGGCGCCGTGGGCGTGGGCGGCCTTGTCGGGCTCGCAGAGGTGGACGACCGTCAAGGCGTAGTCGGGGCCGAGCGCCTGGGCGAGCGCGCGCTCGAAGCCGGCGCCGAAGACCGCGAGGTGGAAGTCCTGGCCGAAGAGCTGGCCGATCCAGTTCACGTGGTTGCCGACCGCCGCGGTGCGCAGGCCCGCGGCGCGGGCCCGGGCGGCGACGGTGTCGAAGCGGCTGGGGCCGAGGTCGCGGTTCACCCGCACGCCGCCGTTCGCCTGATCGACGCCCGTCAGGATCACGTGGTACGCCGGCCGGGACAGCGTGGGGAAGCCGGCGTCGAGGCGGAGCGCCGCGCCGCGCGTGCGCAGCTCCTCGAGGACCGGCAGATCGCGCGCGGCGGTGAGCGTGAGCCCGTCGACGATGAAGAGCACCACACGGCGGGCGAGGCGCGGCCCGCCGCCGCCGGCCCGGGCCACGTCCGAGGCGGGCAGCCCGGCGAGCTCCGGCTCGGGCAGGTTGAGGCCGCTCGGGTAGCTCCACGCCCGCAGCGCGCTCCAGGCCGCCACGCCGGCGAGGAGCGCCGCGGCGGCGAGGGCCACCGCGCGAGACCAGCGGGGCGTCAGTTCGAGTCGGGGGAGCGCCACGGCTTGCCGTCCTATATCACGAGCCGCGCCTTGAGCGTAAGGTAGCGGCTCACGAGCGCGGCCTGCAGGTGGCAGGGCGCCGCGTCCACGACCTGGACCCCGCGGCGCTCGAGCGCATGCAGGGCCCGGGCG
>DASXVK010000256.1:0-30006 GCA_036504295.1 Polyangia bacterium | reverse complement strand
TCCTCCCCGTCTCCCCGTCTCCCTGTTGCATTTCATGCACGCGTCGGCCCCGACTTTTCGGAACCGCGCCCGCGGCGGGCGGCCCCCGTCGCGCCGTCCCGATGCGGCGTGGTACAGTCCCGGGCGCGGAGGTGACCCGATGCGCCGGGCGGCACTGCTCCTCGCGCTCCTCTTCGTCGTGGCGTGCGGCGGCGCGCCGGACCGGCCCGGCACCGACCCCGCCGACGGGCCGCCGCCTGGCAACCCCGACGGCACCTGCGCGGTGCCCGCCGCGGCGCAGGCCGAGGACACCGCGAGCCCGACCACCGTCATCGGCGACGGCACCCCCGCCGGCTGCACCGGCGCGGCCGTCGTCGACGCGGTCGCCCACGGCGGCGTCATCACCTTCGCCTGCGGCGACGCGCCGATCGTCATCACGCTGCCCGCGACCGCCAAGGTCTTCAACGACACCGGCCCGCGCATCGTCATCGACGGCGGCGGCAAGGTCACGCTCAGCGGCGGCGGCGCGCGGCGCATCCTCTACCAGAACACCTGCGACGAGGCGCAGCACTGGACCACGTCGCACTGCCAGGATCAGGACCACCCCCAGCTCACCGTCCAGAACCTCACCTTCGTCGACGGCAACGCGAAGGGGCTCGACCCCGACGGCGGCGGCGCGATCTTCGTGCGCGGCGGCCGCTTCAAGATCGTCAACTCCCGGTTCTTCCACAACGTCTGCGACGACGTCGGCCCCGACGTCGGCGGCGGGGCGGTGCGCGTGCTGAGCCAGTCCCAGGGCCTGCCCGTCTACGTCGTCAACAGCACCTTCGGCGGCGCGCCCGAGCTCGGCAACGTCTGCTCGAACGGCGGCGGCCTCAGCAGCATCGGCGTCTCCTACACGGTCCTCAACAGCCTCTTCAGCCACAACGCCGCCATCGGCCACGGCGCGAACCCGGCCGCGCCCCCCGCGCCGGGCGGCGGCAGCGGCGGCGCCATCTACAACGACGGCAACACCTTCACGCTGACCCTCTGCGGCGTGCGCATCGCCGACAACACCGCGAACGAGGGCGGCGGCGCGATCTTCTTCGTGAGCAACGACCGCACCGGCACGCTCGTGATCCAGGACTCGGTGCTCTCGCACAACCCGAGCGGCGGCTTCGAGACCCCGGGCTACCCGGGGATCTTCGTGCTCGCGGACGGGGACCCGCGGGTCAGCGGGTCGACGATCGAGTAGCGGCGCGCACCCACTCCCCGCTCTTGCCGCCGCGCTTCTCCTCGAGCTGCACGCGGGTGATCGTCATGCCGCGGTCGATCGCCTTGCACATGTCGTAGATCGTGAGGGCGGCGACCGCGACGGCGGTGAGCGCCTCCATCTCGACGCCGGTGCGATCGAACGCGCGCACGCGGGCGCGCAGGTCGAGGCCGGCGCCCTGGGGCACGAGCTCCACCTCGACCGCGGTCAGGCGCAGCGGGTGGCACAGCGGGATGAGGTCGGCGGTGCGCTTGGCCGCCTGGATGCCGGCGAGGCGCGCGGCCGCCAGCACGTCGCCCTTGGGCACCGTGCCGGCGGTGATCGCCGCCAGCGTCGCCGGCTGCATCTCGACGCGGCCCGCCGCCACCGCCTCGCGCGCGGTCTCCGGCTTCGGGCCCACGTCGACCATGCGGGCCCGGCCGCGCCGGTCGACGTGGGTGAGGCGGCGGGTGAGGCGCGGGGCCGCCACTACTCGACCGTCACGCTCTTGGCGAGGTTGCGGGGCTGGTCGATGTCGGTGCCCTTGAAGTCGGCGATGTGGTAGGCGAGCAGCTGCAGCGGCAGCACCGTGAGCAGCGGCTGCAGCCACGGCGAGGCCGGCGGGATCAGCACCACCTCGTCGGCGAGGGCGCCGACCTCGGTGTCGCCGCGCGTGACGATGGCGATCACCTTGCCCTCGCGCGCCTTCACCTCCTGCAGGTTCGACAGCACCTTCTCGTAGCCCGGGCCCTGCGGCGCGATGACGACGACCGGCATGCTCTCGTCGATGAGCGCGATGGGGCCGTGCTTCATCTCGCCCGCCGGGTAGCCCTCGGCGTGCAGGTACGAGATCTCCTTGAGCTTGAGCGCGCCCTCGAGGGCGATGGGGTAGTTGATGCCGCGGCCGAGGAAGAGGAAGTCGCGGGCGTGGCCGTAGCGGCGCGCGAGCACGTGGAGCTGCGCGGCGCCGTCGATGACGTCCTTCATCTTCTGCGGCAGGCTGAGGAGCTCCTGGATCAGCTTGCCGGCGGCGTCGCCGTCGAGCGCGCCGGAGCGGCGGCCGAGGTGGATGGCGAGCAGCACGAGCGCCGCGAGCTGGGTGGTGAAGGCCTTGGTCGAGGCGACGCCGATCTCGGGGCCGGCGTGGGTGTAGAGCGAGTGGGTGGCCGCGCGCGCGATGGAGGAGTCGACGACGTTCGCGATCGCGATGCACTGGGCGCCCTTCGCGCGCGCCTCCTTGAGCGCCGCCAGCGTGTCGGCGGTCTCGCCGCTCTGGGAGATGGCGACGAGCAGGTCGCCCGGGCCGACGATGGGGTCGCGGTAGCGGAACTCGGAGCCGAGGTCCACCTCGACCGGGATGCGGGCGATGCCCTCGATGAGGAACTTGCCGCACAGCGCCGCGTGCCACGAGGTGCCGCAGGCGACGATGAAGAGCTTGCGCAGCGCCTTCACGTCGATCCTGAGGTCCTCGATGGTGGCGTCGGCCTCCTCGAGCACGAGGCGGCCGCGCAGGGTGTCGGTGACCGCCCGCGGCTGCTCGTGGATCTCCTTGAGCATGAAGTGCTTGTAGCCGGCCTTCTCGGCCATCACGGCGCTCCACGCGATCGTGCGCGGGGCGCGCTCGACGGCGCGGCCGGTGAGGTCGATCACCTTCACGCCGGCGCGGGTGATCTCCGCGAGCTCGCCCTCCTCGAGGAAGAGGACGGTGCGCGTGTGGGGCAGCAGCGCCGGGATGTCGGAGGCGACGAAGTTCTCGCCCTCGCCCAGGCCGAGCACCAGCGGCGAGGCGTTCTTGGCGACGACGATCCGGTCCGGGTGCTGCTCGCACACGACGCAGATCGCGTAGGCGCCCTCGACCTCGCCGAGCGCCGCGCGGGTCGCCTCGAAGAGCGACGGCGCGCTGCCGCGCTTGAGCTCGTCGTCGATGAGGTGGGCGATGATCTCGGTGTCGGTCTCGGACGAGAAGGTGTGGCCCTGGCTCATGAGCCGCTGGCGCAGCACCATGTGGTTCTCGATGATGCCGTTGTGCACCACCGAGACGGTGCCGAAGCGGTGCGGGTGCGCGTTCTCCTCGGAGGGGCGGCCGTGGGTGGCCCAGCGCGTGTGGCCCACGCCGACCGTGCCCTTGGGCGGCGCCTTGCCGAGGAGCTGCTCGAGCGCGGCGAGCTTGCCGCGGGTGCGTACGAGCCGGGTGCCGCCGTCTTCGAGGACGGCGACGCCGGCCGAGTCATAGCCGCGGTACTCGAGGCGGCGCAGCCCCTCGATGAGGATGGGCGTGCACTCCCGGTCCCCGACGTACCCGACGATCCCGCACATGTCCGCCTCCTTCGCGTGTGAGAGTTGGATGATATAGCGAATCCCTGGTGTCCGGGCCAGCGATCGACCGACGGGCAGGCCGGGTGCGATCACCGGCTCAGGTGGTGGGTGCGCTCGCCGGCTGAGGTGGGTGCGCTCGCCGCGCGGTATCCGTGCGCGGGGCCGCTCGGCCGCCAGATGGAGGGCTGGCGCCCTCCCTCCGTCGGCTCCGCCGCCGGGGGCCCCCTCCCGTACGGGTCGCGCCCACTCGTGCCTTGACACCCCGCGCACGGACACCGCGCGTCGAGCGCCATGGCCAAGTGCGCGGCACGGCTGTGCGGCAGAGGCGTGCATTAGAGGGGGCCAGGGGGCGGCGCGGTGCGTTGCAATCGGGGGGCTCGTGCCGCAAGACTAGCCGGATGAGGAGCGACCCCTGGGAGATCCTGGAGCGGCTCGTGGCCGTCGACACCTCGAATCCGGGGGGCGACGAGGGCGCGCTCGCCCAGCTCGTCGCGGAGGAGCTGGCGCTGCGCGCGCCCGATGCGATCGAGGTCGCGACGATCGAGCGCCGCGGGAGCTGGGGCGCGGCCGTGTGGGCTCGCTTCGGCGCGCCCCGGCTCTGCCTCAACGCCCACCTCGACACCGTGCCGCCGGGGCCGGGCTGGACGCGGGATCCGTTCGCCGCGGTCACCGAGGGCGGCCGCCTCTACGGCCGCGGGGCCGCCGACACCAAGGGCGCGATCGCGGCCATGATCGCGGCCCTCGACGTCGCCCGGCCGCGCGACACGCTGCTGCTCTTCACCGGCGACGAGGAGGTCGGGAGCGCGTCGATGCGGTCCTTCCTCGCCGCGCCCGCCGCGCAGGGGCTCACGCACGCCATCATCGGCGAGCCCACGTCGCTGCGGGTCGCGACGCGGCACCGCGGCATCCTCGCCGGCGAGCTGCGCGCCGCGGGTCCGGGTGGCCACTCGTCGCGCGCCGACGCACTGCCCGCGCCCGCGGCCGCCGTCGCGCGCGCGGCCGCCGCGCTCGCCGACTGGGGCGTCAGCCAGCGGGGCGCCGGCCCGGCGGGGCTCACGGGCATGTGCGTCAACGTGGCCCAGCTCGCCGGGGGCGTCGCGTTCAACGTGATCCCGCGCGAGGCCCGGCTGGTCTTCTCGGCGCGGCCGTGGCCCGGCGCCGAGCAGGCCGCGGTGCGGCGCGCGATCGAGGAGGTGTGCCGGCGGGCCGCCCCGGGGATCGAGCTGCGCTGGACGCTCGACAACCCGCCCTTCGCCACGCGCACGCCCGCGGTCTTCGGGCCGCTGCTCGGCGAGGCGGCGACCGACCCGGTCGACCTCGGCTACTGGACCGAGGCGGCGCTCTTCGCGGCCGCCGGGATCGACGCGGTGGTGTGCGGCCCGGGGGACATCGCCGATGCCCACGGGCCCGACGAGCAGGTCGCCGTCGCGCAGCTCGCGGCGGCGTGCGAGCGCTACGCCGGCGCGTATCAGGCTACGCGCCGGGGCTCGACATCGAACCCTTGAGGGCGCCGCGATTTGCGCCATCATGACAGGCTCCATGGCTGCTCGGACCCACGCGTCGCTCAGAACGGGACCCTGGGAGGGTCCCGTTGACCCCCCGCGCAGAGCGCTGGCAGGCGGAGCCCGCCAGCGCTCACGCGCCATGACCCGCCGCCGGGAGGCTCGCGGTGCCGCGCCGCCCGCTTGACCCCGCGAGCGCGGGGGCCGGCATCGTCCGCGACGAGCAGCTCCTGCTCGCGCGGGTCGAGATGGCGGTGGGCCGCAAGGGCACCGCGCAGCAGCCACCGCAGGGGCCCGCGGCCGACTACGACGCCGCGCTGATCGAGCTGCGCGACGCGCTCGCCGAGGCCAAGCCCGAGGACATCCCGCCGCTCGTCGAGCAGATGGCGCGCGTGGCGGCGCTCGCCGGCCACCGCCTCGGCGGGCTGCACCTGCCCGTCGACCCGGCCTCGCCCTACTTCGCCCACCTGCGGCTGCGCGAGCCGCCGGGCGGCCCCGAGAGCCGCGTGCGCGACGTCCTCATCGGCCGGCGCGGCTTCATCGACCGTGCGGCCGGAGTGCAGATCGTCGACTGGCGCGACGCGCCGGTGAGCCAGATCTACTACCGCTACGACGAGGCCGACGACTACGAGGAGACCCTCGCCGAGCGGCGGGTCGAGGGGATCGTCGAGGCTCGCCGCAACGTGACCATCCAGGCCGGCAAGCTCACGCGCATCGGCTGCCCGCAGGGCGTGTTCGTGCAGAGCCCCGACGGGCGCTGGTTCACGGCCGAGGGCCTGGTCGAGCCGACGCTCGAGGGCGGCCAGGGCAAGGCGGCGCGGCCGCCGCGCGTCGAGGTGCCGCGCGCGCGGCGCACCCGCCGGCTCGGCATCGACGCGGGCCCGATCCCGCGGGCCGACAAGCACCTGCCCGAGATCGCCGCCCTCATCGACACCGCCCAGTTCGATCTCATCACGGCCCCCGGGACCGGGCTGGTCGTCATCCAGGGCGGCGCCGGCTCGGGCAAGACCACGGTCGCGCTGCACCGGGTGGCCTACCTCGTCTTCCACGACCAACAGCGGTTCCGCCCGTCGCGCTGCCTGGTGGTCGTGCCGTCGACGGCGCTCGAGCGCTACGTCGCGGGCGTCCTGCCGGCGCTCGGCGTGCGCGGCGTGCCCGTGCTCAGCTTCCCGCGCTGGGCCCGCCAGACGCGCCGGCGGGTGGTGCCCGCGCTGCCGGATCGCTACACCGACGAGACGCCGCCGGTCGTGCTGCGCCTGAAGAAGCACCCGGGCCTGCTGCCGCTCCTCGCCGCGTTCGCCGCCGACCGCGCCCGCGCCGCCGGGGCCGAGGTCGCCCGGGCCGCGCTCGGCGCCGAGGGGCGCGCCGCGGTGTCGTGGGCGTGGGAGGACCTGCGCGCCGAGGCGCCGGTGCCGCGGCTGCTCGCGCTCGGCCGCTGGGCCCGCGGCGCCGCGCTCGACTCGGCCGAGCGCCAGCGCCTGGAGCTCGCCATCGCCCGCGTCCTGCGCGACCTGCGCGACGTCGCGACCGCCTGGGCGGAGCTGCTCACCGACGCGACCCGCCTGCGCGAGGCGCTGCCGCGCGCGGGCGCCGACGCGGTCTCGGACGAGGACGTCGGCGAGCTCGTCCGCTGGGCGGTGGCCCAGCAGGAGGAGACGGCCGAGGAGGAGCTCCGGGACATCGACCCCGAGGCCCGCGCCCCGGTCGACGGCGGCCTGCTCGACGACACCGCGCACGGCCGCGCCGCCGGCCGCCTCGACGCCGAGGACGACGCCATCCTGCTGCGCCTGGCCCAGCTCCTCAACGGCGGCCTCGTGCGCGAGGGCCTCGAGCGGCCCATCCGCTACGACCACATCGCCGTCGACGAGGCCCAGGACCTCTCGGCCATCGAGATCAAGGTCCTGCTCGACGCGGCCGCGCCGCGCGAGGCGCCCGACGGCGAGCGCTCGGTGAGCGTCACGCTCGCCGGCGACGTCGCGCAGCGGCTCGTCTTCGACAACGCCTTCCGCGGCTGGCAGGAGCTGCTCACCGACCTCGGCCTGGGCCACATCGCGACGCAGCCGCTGGAGGTGTCGTACCGCTCGACGCAGCCGGTGATGCAGCTCGCCCGCGAGGTGCTCGGGCCGCTCGCGCCGCCCGCGGCCGCCGCCGCCCGCCCCGGCGCGCCCGTCGCGCTGCACCAGTACGACAACATGGGCGAGGCCGTCGGCTTCCTCGCCGCGGCGCTGCGCTCGCTCATGGGCCGCGAGCCCACCGCCTCGGTCGCCCTCATCGCGCGCTTCCCGTCGCAGGCCGACGTGTACCACGCCGCGCTCGGCCGCGCCGAGGTGCCGGCGCTGCGGCGCGTGCGCCGCGAGGACTTCCCCTTCACCCCCGGCATCGACGTGACCGACGTCGCGCAGGTGAAGGGGCTCGAGTTCGACTACGTCGTGCTCCTCGACGTGACCGCGGCGAGCTACCCCGACAGCATCGAGGCGCGCCACCTGCTGCACATCGCCGCGACGCGCGCCATCCACCAGCTCTGGCTGGTCTCCGTCGGCCCGCCCTCGCCGCTCATCCCCGCCGACCTCGCCGAACGGCCGGCGGAGTGAATTGAACAGGGAGGCGGGGAGGCGGGGAGGTCCTTGGGGTTGGGTCGTGCCGAGCGCGACCGGGCAGCGCTCGTCCGGGTCCGGCACGACCTAACCCAGATCTTCTCCCCGCCTCCCCGCCTCCCTGTTAGTCCTTCTTCTCTCCTTCGCGCGCACCGGCCGGCAGTGGCGCGCGATCTGCCAGAGCACGTTCACCAGCGCCGGCAGGTGCGTGTCGAACAGGAGCTTACCGCTGGTCATCAGCGCCACCGCGAGGTCGCGCTCCGGGTCGGCGTAGCAGAAGATGTTCATGAACCCGATGTGGCCGAAGGCGCTCCCGAGCCCCGGTCCGAACGGGCTGATGAGCGGCGCGCCCAGCATGAGCCCCTGGCCGTAGCGCACGGGCCACACGAGCACCCGGTCGGGCTCCAGGTAGGCCGTCTCGACGCGCGCGGCGCGGAGGGTGCGCGCCTCCATGACGCGCTTCCCGTCGAGCTCGCCGCCGCGCAGGAGGAGCTCGAAGAAGCGGCTCGCCTCGTTCGCGGTGCCGAAGACGTTCGCGGAGGGGATGATCCGGCGGTAGAAGCGCGGATCGTTGGAGAGGTCCGTCGCCTGCGCCCAGGTGAGGCCGAGCGCGCGCCGCGTGATCCAGGTCAGGGGGAACGGCATCGCGGACCCGGTGACGTAGTTGACGGCCACGTCGCGCTCGCGGGCGGGCGGCACCCCGTAGCCCATGAGCTCGAACCCCAGCGGGTCGAGGATCTCGCCGCGGATCACCTCCTGCAGCGTGCGCCCGGTGGCGCGGCGCACGACGGCGCCGAGCAGGTAGCCGCCGGCCAGCGCGTGGTACTCGAGCCGGCGCCCGGGGGCTTGCGTGGGCCGGGCGTCGCACAGCCGCGCGACGCAGGCCGCGGGATCGAGCAGGACCTCCGGCTCGTCGAACGACCCCGGCACCCGCGGCAGGCCCGCCCGGTGGCAGAGCAGGTGGGCGAGGGTGATCCCCTGCTTGCCGTGCCGCGCGAAGCCGGGCACGTACTCGGCCACGGGGTCGTCGAGCCGCAGCGCGCCGCGCTCGACGAGGAGGTGGATGACCATCGCGGTGATGGCCTTCGACGCCGAGAAGAGCCCGAACGGGGTCGCCGGGGTGGCGAGCACCGCGGCGCCCGCGGCCGGCTCCGCGGGCCCGTGGCCCCGCTGGTGCCCGATCGCCCCCTCGACGACGACGTGGCCGCGGCGCCGGATGCACAGCCCGATGGCCGGGTGGACGCCCGTGCGGTACAGCCGCTCGACGCTGCGCCAGATCGCGTCGCCGTCCGCGGGCGTCACCTCGGCGTCGCGCAGGGTCGCCGCGTCGATCGCCCGCCGCGCGCTCACGCCGCCGAGATCCGGCGGTATGTCGATCCGTCCTCGCGCCATGGGGTCCTGTCCCGGCGAACGTCGCGCGGGGCTCGCGTACTACGCTCGCGTACTACGGGGACGAGCTGGGCGTGAGTATACGCGCCCGCGGCCACCCGCGGCCACGAGCAGGCGGCGTTCGGCTCAGCGTCAGGCGAGGATGCGACGGATGCCCGCGGGGGCCTCCTCGAGCGCGGCCATGGCGCAGGCGCCCTCCCCGGTGGCGATCAGGAGCAAGTCCTCATCGTCCCAGGTCAGCGCGCGGACGACGGCGGTCGCCGCCGGGGTGATCCGCAACGGCGCGCCCGCCGGTGCCCGGGGGTGGCGCGCGGCCTCGGCGGCGAGCTCCTCGGCCGCCCCGCGGTGCTGCCCGCCGGCCACCAGCAGACCGGCCGCGTCGGCCAGCACGAGCTCCGCCGCGCGGGTGCGTTCGCACACGGCGGCGAGCCAGGATTGCAGCGCGGTGTCCTTGTAGTGTCGGCGCGGGGATCGACGTTCGACCATGCAGATGGGATGCAGCGCGCGTCAGCGCTTCTTCTTCGCCCGCGCGATCTCGGCGTCGACGATCTTGCGCAGCTCGTCGATGGGCTGGGCGCCGACCACCTTGCGGCCGTTGATGACGAACGTGGGCACGCCGTCGATGCCGAGGGTCTGGGCGAGCTTTGCGTCCGCGTCGACCGCGGCCTTGAACCGGTGCGCGTCGAGCGCGGCCTTGAACTTGGGGACGCTGAGTCCGACCTGGTCGGCGTAGCGCAGCAGGGCGGCGCGGTCGAGGGCCGGCTGGTTGCCGAAGAGCGCGTCGTGCATCGGCCAGAACTTGCCCTGGGCGTGGGCCGCGAGGGCCGCCTCGGCGGCGAGCGGCGAGTGGGCGTGCAGCGTGGGCAGCGGGAGCTGCTTGAAGACCACCCGCACGTCGCGCGGGTAGAGGCTCACGAGGTCGTGCACCGTCGAGGCCGCCTTCTGGCTGTGGGGGCACTGGAACTCGGCGAAGAGGACGACGAGGACGCGCGCGTTCGGCGGCCCCATGCTCGGGTCCTTGCCCGTGACCGGCACCTTGAGGCGCATCTCCTCCACGACGCCCGCGGCGGGCGGCGGATCGGCCTGGCGCGGCGGCGGTGCCACGCCGGGCGCGGCGGGCGCGCCCTCGCCGCGGGTCAGCTCGTCGTAGAGGCGCTCCGGCGACACGCCCCGGCGCAGCAGCGCGTTGGCCCGCGCCAGCTCCTCCTCGCACACCTCGACGAACTTCTCGAGCGGCTGGGCGCCCGCGAGCACCCGGCCGTTGATGAAGAAGGTGGGCGTGCCGCGCGCGCCGACCTGGGCCGCGAGCTTCTGGTCCTCGTCGACGGCGGCGGCGAAGCGGTGGTGGTCGAGGTCGGCGAGGAAGCCGATGCGGTCGAGGCCGAGGGCCTCGGCGTGCGCGAGGAGCCCGGCGCGGTCGAGCTTGTCCTGGTTGGTGAAGAGCCGGTCGTGCATGGGCCAGAACTTGCGCTGCCGGTGCGCGGCGAGCGCGGCCTCGGCGGCGAGCTGGGCGTGCTGGTGGAACGGCAACGGGTTGTGCTTGAGCACGATGCGCAGGTCCGAGACGTACTTGCGCTCGAGCTCGGCCAGGGTCGCCTGCACGCGGGCGCAGAACGGGCACTGGAAGTCGGTGAACTCGACGATGGTGATCTTCGCCGTCGCGGGCCCGCGCACCGGGGAGGTGCCGACGGGCACCTGGTAGTAGCGGGCCGGGTCGGCGGCCGCGGGGGCCGCGGGCGCGGCGGGCGCCGCGGGGCGGGCGGGCGCCGCGGGCGCCTCGGCGACGGCGTCGAGCATGAGGACGCGGTACACGTCGCGCCGCGGCGTGCCGCGCGCGACCAGGCGCCGCGCCGTCGCCAGCTCGGCGTCGATGAGCTCGCGGAACTTCTCGATCGGCTGGGCGCCGACGAGCTTCCGGCCGTTGATGAGGAAGCTCGGCGTGCCGGTCAGGCCCACGGCCTTGGCGAGCCGCTGGTCCCGCTCGATCACCGGCTTGTAGGTGCCCCCCTCGAGGGCGCGGCGGAAGCGGCGCAGGTCGAGGCCGAGCTGCTCGGCGTAGCCGTAGAGCGCCTCGGTGTCGAGCGCGCGCTGGTTCTCGAACAGCTTGTCGTGCATCGCCCAGAACTTGCCCTCGGCGTGCGCGGCCAGCGCCGCCGCCGCCGCCGGGCCCGCGTCCTTGTGGAAGGGCAGCGGGTTGTGCTTGAAGACCAGCCGCACGTCGCCGCGGTACTCGCGCACCAGGCTCTCGAGCGTGGGCCGGACCCGCGCGCAGAAGGGGCACTGGAACTCCGAGAACTCGACGATCGTGACCAGCGCCTCCGCGGAGCCGAGCACCGGGTCGTCGGGCAGCACCGGCGCCCGCAGCCGCTTGGCGTCGGCGTCCTGCGCCGCCGCGGGCCGGGGCGCGGCCGCGACGGCCGCGGCCGCGACGAGGCCGATCATCGTGATGTGGCGGAGCGCCCGGATCCCCGTGGACATGTTCACCTCCCCCCCAATTGAGTGCCGGGGCGCCGCGCGAGTCAAGCGCGGACGCAACGGGCGCCCGAGAACGGGCGACCACGGGGACGGCGGACCCGTTGATCCCGGGGCCTGGGCCCTGCTAGGCTGCGGGGGTCTCACGGGGCGAGGGAGCGATGCCACTGTCCCGCCGCTTCATCGACGCGCTCGAGTTCGCCGCGGAGCTGCACCAGGCGCAGGTGCGCAAGGGCTCCGGCATCCCCTACGTCGCGCACCTGCTGGGCGTCGCCAGCATCGCGCTCGAGTACGGCGCCGACGAGGACGAGGCCATCGCGGGCCTGCTGCACGACGCCATCGAGGACCAGGGCGGGGACGCGACCCGCGCCGAGATCCGGCGCCGCTTCGGCGACCGCGTGACCGCGATCGTCGACGGCTGCACCGACACCGACGAGCACCCCAAGCCGCCGTGGCGCGAGCGCAAGGAGCGCCACCTGCAGGCGCTCGGCGCCGCCGATGCCTCGATCCGGCTGGTGATGGCCGCCGACAAGCTCCAGAACGCGCGCTCCATGATCAAGGATTTCCGCACCATCGGCGCGCCGCTGTGGGAGCGGTTCCGGGGCGGTCGCGACGGCTCGCTCTGGTACCTGCGGGCCATGACCGAGCGGCTCCACGCCGCCGGGCCGACCGCGCTCACCGCCGAGCTGCTCCGCGTGGTCGCGGAGGTCGAGCGGCTCGCGGGCTGACCGGCATCGAACCTCGTAGGCCCTAGTAGCGGGCCGCGAGGTTCGGGGTCGTGAGTCGTCGCGAACGTGAGCTCGACGTGAGGCAGTACGCGCCGCGGCGCCGGCTCCAGACCATCTTCGAGGTCTTCGACCAGCTGGCGGCCGGCGAGGTGCTGCGCCTTTCGGACAGCCACGACCCCAAGCTGCTGCTCTTCCGCCTCGAGCGGGCGCGGCCGCGCACCTTCGACTGGGCGGTCCTGCAGGCCGGCCCCGCGGTGCACCGCATCGCCATCCGCCGCCGCGCCGGCCACGGCCCGCGGGACGTGATGGAGTACCTCAACTGGGAGCACCACCGCCTCGACGCGCTCGTGCAAGCGACCCTCACGAGCGCCGGCCGCGGCCAGCTGCCCGAGGCCCGCACGCGCTTCGCCGAGTTCGCCTGCGGCATCACGCGCCACATGGAGATGGAGGAGCGGCTGCTCCTGCCGCGCCTGCACCGGCTCGGCCCGGCCCCGCGCGAGCTCGGCCGCGTGCTCGCGGAGCACGGCGACGTCCGCCGCCTCACCGGCGCCATCAGCCGCGCGCTCGGCGCCGAGCTCGCGTTCTTCCTCGACGCCCTGCGCGAGCTCGAGGAGATGCTGCTCCTGCACGACATGCGCGAGGAGCGCCTGCTGTACCCGCTCATCGAGCGCGCGGCCCGCGGGGGGGAGCGCGACGCGCTGGTGCTGCGGATGCAGGCGGTGTAGGGCGGGGGGCGGCGCTCGCGCATCGATGGGCCGCGCAACTTCCCGAAAGCGGTAGTCTTCCCGGCCATCGGCAGTCGATGTGCTTCACGACTTCCCCTTTCAGGAAGTCCGGTGCCACATCGTTTGCGCCGCGGCCGCTGCGAAGCTCCAGTTGACGTTGGGGCTGGCTCGGATGCCCTCACCGGGGTTGGCGCGGGGAGTTGGTAGCGCGCGGCGAGCCGGTCGTAGGCCTGGGATGCCCTCACCGGCGGATGCCCTCACCGTTCGGATGCCCTCACCGGGGTTGATGCCCTGAGGCGGCGGTAGATGGGCGCGTGCCCGGCGGCGGTACGGGATGCCCTCACCGGGGTTGATGCCCTGAGGCGGCGGTAGATGGGCGCCATGAAGGTGGCGCAGCCGTGGCGTTCATGATGCCGAAGTGAGTCCTCCGTCGGAGTCCGGATGGCCTCACGCGCGCCGGGCGCGTGGCTGCGCGTCGCCGCAAGATGAAGCGGGTCGTGAGAGGCGTGAACTCGTCGCCCGGCCGACCGCACGTCGCGGCCGTGGCATGACGGTTCAGCAGGGTGGGGGCGCTTCGAAGCTACGTCGGCGCGGTCTCGCAGATCACCCAGGCATGGCGCCGCAGGGCGTACGTGCCGAACGGGAACACGATGCGGCGCGCGCCCTCCCGCCAGCGCGCCCAGGCTGCGCGGTAGGCGGCCGCGAACGCCTTCAGCCGCGGCAGCGCTTCGATCCGATGCCACTTGCTTCGACCCGCGATCTGCGGGCTGAGCACGCGTCGCGGCTCGCGCGTTCGTGGCGCGTCAGTTGGCCGCTGGGCGAGCACACCCCGCTCGCCAAGGAACCACCGGTTTGCGGCGGCGAGCTCGCGCGCGATGCGGTCCTCGGTGGGCCGCACCAGCGCGTCCAGCCGCCCCTCGACTTCAGCGACGCCCAGCCCGGCGAGCGCTGGCGGCAGACTCAACTGGAGCGCCGCGACGGGGGGCATGGGGCCGTTCTCGCGAAAGAAGACCTGCGGGCGCGGGACCGTCGTCGAATGGCGCGGCAGGAATCGGAGCAAGCCCGGCCAGCGCTTGGCGCGCTTGACCAGCCCGGCGGCGACCGGGTTGCAGACGAGATAGCACATCTTCTCGAGCACATCGTCGGGACCCAGCAGGCGCACCAGGCTCGGGGGCTCGCTGGCCCACAAGTTCTCCCAGCGGCCGAGCGAGGCGTTCACCGCCTTGGCGACGTATTTGTTGAGGTAGGCCAGGAACTCTGGCATTCGCGCATCCGGGTCCGTCGCGATGATATGCACGTGGTTCGAGAGCGCGCACACCGCGTGGACGAGAACTCCGCAGCGCGCGGCTGCGACGGCGACACAGTGTCGCGCCTGGGAGGATCTGGCGGGGCAGCATGCCCGCGTTATCGGGGCGGCCGGACCGGAGTTGCGATAGAATCAACCCCGGTGGGGGCTGCGCCCCGGCTATGTCCTGAAGGAGTATCTCAAGCGCACCTGATGCCTGAGCGGCGACACTCTCCACGGACCCGGAAGGATCCTCCTGCATAAGAATCCCCCGGTGAGAGCTGGCGACGGCCCGCCTCACCCCCCCATCCCCACCCCCAGCGCCCGCAGCGCCGACCCCACCTCGCCGGCCCAGTCGCGGTTCGCGCGCGGGCTCGCGGGGCTCGGGTGCAGGATGCGCCCGATCGTCACGTCGAGCCCCCCCAGCGCCGCCTGCGCCCGCTGCTCCGCGAACCCGCCGACCCCCACCACGAACCGCGGCCCGAGCAGCTCGATCGTCCGCCGCAGCGCGCGGTCGCAGGCCGCGAACAGCGGCTCGCGCTCGGCCGCGGGCAGCTTGTCCGGCGTGCGGTTGGCGCCGCTCGCCTCCATGAAGCAGAGCGGGCAGTAGTTCGTCACGAAGAAGCGCGCGAAGAAGCGCTCGGCGGTGCCGAACGTGTCGCGCGCCCAGCCCCAGAGGCGGGTGCCGCTCACCTCGCTGCGGGGGCAGGCGAAGCCCGTGACCGGCCGCTTCGGATGCTCGCGCGCCGGGCGGCCGACCGCGCCCGCGAGGCCGAGGAAGCCGCGCACCATCGCCGCGTCGCCGAACGGCACGCCCGTCTGCACCATGCCGAAGGGGCCCGGGTTCATGCCGACGAGCACCACCTCGCGCGGCGGCGCGCCGTAGCGCGTGAGGTACTGCTCGTGCGGCTCCCACGCGTAGCGCAGGGCGTTGTAGACGTGGGTGACCGGCGGCGCGAAGCGCAGCCGGTCGACGTCGCGGGCGAGGTCGCGGGCGATCTGGATGAGGTCCACGCCGCGATTGTAGCGCGCGGGGCCAGGGGTGCCTTGACGCGCCTCTCCGCGCTGGTGTACGACCGCCGCACCGGATCAGGGAGGAACCACCATGCGCAGCTACGCCCTTGTCGCGCTGCTCGCCCTCGTGGGCTGCGGCACCGAGCACTCGATCACCCCGCAGCAGGACGCCGGGCCCCTCGACGAGACCCCGCCGACGGTCGCCGCCGACTTCGTGCGCCACGAGGTCGTCCAGGCGACGCGCACCATCGCCGTCACCGCCGCCGACGACGTCGGCGTCGTGCGCGTGGCGCTCGAGGTCGACGGCGCCGCCGTGGCCGAGGCGACCGAGGCGCCCTTCGCCATCGCCTGGGACTCGACCGCGATCGCCGACGGCCTGCACGACGTGCGCGTCGCCGCGTTCGACGAGGCCGGCAACCGCGGCGAGACCGAGGTCACCCCGCTCATCGTCGTCAACACCGGCGTCCTCCCCGAGTACACCGACGCCCCGGCGACGAACGGCTGGGTCGAGCCGACCTTCCGCGTGCCGGCCGGCTGGGCCGGCAACACCGAGCAGATCGACAAGAAGTACCACTGGGACATGCCGGCCGGCATGACCCACGTGCTCGCCATCATGCGCTGGCCGGACCCGACCGCCGGCTGGAACATGATCTTCTCCATCGGCAGCGGCTTCTGCCCCGATTCGGGCACGCCGCTCGCCGAGCTCACCGAGAACGACGGCGAGATCGTCCTCGACTACACCACCGCGCCCGACGCGCTCCCGACCGGGCAGTGGTTCTTCCACACCGGCGCCGCGAACGCCGCCGACATGGTGGGCCAGTCCACCCCCTACAGCGTCCTCGTCGTCTACTTCCCGTGACGGCGGGCGGCGGCGTCCCCGTGACGGCGGCGCGCTGCTTCGTCGCGCTCGACTTCGAGACCGCCGACCAGGGGCGCGACAGCGCCTGCGCGCTCGCCGTGGTGCGCGTCGAGGACGGCGTCATCGTGCGCAGCGAGGCGCGGCTCATCCGGCCGCCGCGGCGGGACTTCGTCTTCACCTGGGTCCACGGCCTCACCTGGGACGACGTGCACGCGGCGCCGCCCTTCGCCGGCGTGTGGGCCGAGCTCGCCCCGCTGCTCACGGGCGCCGCGTTCATCGCCGCCCACAACGCCTCGTTCGACCGCGGCGTGCTCGAGGCCTGCTGCGCCGGGGCCGGCCTGCCGCCGCCCGCGCTGCCCTACACCTGCACCGTGCAGCTCGCCCGCCGCACCTGGCGCATCTTCCCCACCAAGCTCCCCGACGTCTGCCGCACTCTCGGCATCGCCCTGCGGCACCACGACGCCCGCTCCGACGCCGAGGCTTGCGCCCGCATCGTGATCGCGGCCCGGGCCGCCGCCCAGCCATCGACCGCGCCTGCAGCGCAGGCCTGAGACTTTCGTCGGCCGGCCGCGCTGGCCTGAATCCCCGCACCCACCTGGGGCATCAAAGCACCGGGCCCCGTCTTGGCCCGAGGGGGGACAGCCCTATGGCCATGGTCGCCCTGCTGCAGCATCTCCGCGGAGGTTGGATGAACAAGCAGCCGCAGCCCCTCGAGCTCGACGTCCGCATGTACCCGCCCCGGCAACGGTGCGCGGTCGCCTTGCGGACCTTCGACGCCCTCGCCCCGGGCCAGGCGATGGTGGTCCGCAGCGACACCGATCCCAAGTCGATCCTGTTCCAGCTCCAGGAGCAGCGCACCCTCAGCTTCGACTGGAGCGTGCTGCGCGACGGGCCCGCGGACTACCGCGTCGAGGTCCGGCGCCGGCCGAGCCAGGGCCCGAGCGGCGTGGCCGAGTACCTGAGCTGGGACCACCAGCGCCTCGACGCCATCCTGCTCGAGGTCCGGCGGTCGCTCGAGAAGCGCTCCTGCGCCGAGACGCTGCCGCGCTTCGCCGACTTCCGCTGCGGGCTGGGCCGCCACATCGAGATGGAGGAGCAGATCCTCCTGCCCGCGTTCGAGTCCGTCACCGGCGTCGCGGGCAACCCGATGGCCGTCGTCTACACCGAGCACGAGCTCGCGCACCGCGCCTGCGAGGACGTCGAGGCCGCCCTGCGCGCCGGTGACCGGCCGGGCGCCCTCCTGCAGGTCGAGAGCCTGCGCGAGATGCTGCTCCTCCACAACCTCAAGGAGGAGCGGCTCCTGTACCCGACCAGCGATCGGCTCGCCGGCGGCGACCGGGAGCGGGTCGACCTCGTGCGGTGGATGCAGGCCATCTAGGGCCGCGCGCAGCGCGGCCCGGCACCGGTATGGCCGCGCGCAGCGCGGCCGGCTCCCGGGTAAGGTGTACGATGAGGCCCCTTCGCCGGGCAGTCACCGCGCGGCTCGCCCCGATGCTCGTCGCGGCGACGGCCCTCGCGGCCACGGCCTGCGGCCCGCTGGGCCCGCCCGCGCTCGCGCGCGACGAGCCCGTCACGATCACCCTCGCCTACATCACCGACCTGCACGCGCAGCTCGAGCCGCACCCCGAGCTCTTCTGGGCGGAGGGCCGCGAGCAGGTGGCCGAGGCCGGCGGGGTCGCGCGGGTGGCCGCGGTCGTGCGCCGCCTGCGCGCCGAGCGGCCCGGCCGGGTGCTGTTCATGGACGGCGGCGACACCCTGGTCGGCGCGGCGCCGGCGGCCTGGACCGAGGGCGCGAGCATGGTCCCGGCGCTGGGCGCGCTCGGGCTCGACCTCGCCACCCCGGGCGACTGGGAGGTGGCCTACGGCGCCGCCGCGCTCGCGCGCCGCGCCGGCGAGCTGAGCTACCCGCTCATCGCCGCCAACGTGCTCGACGGCGCCACCGGCCGGCCGCTCTTCGCCCCCTGCCTCGTCGCCACCGTCGCCGGCGTGCGCGTTGCGATCGTCGGCTTCACCGATCCCGACGTGCCGCTGCACCAGCCGCCGCGGCGGACCCTGGGCCTGCGCTACGCGAGCCCCGACGTGCTGTCGCCGCTCGTGCGGGGGCTGCGCCGGCAGGGGGTCGAGGTCATCGTGCTGCTCGCCCACGTGGGCTTGCCGCGGGCCGTGGCGCTCGCGGAGGTCGTGCCCGGCGTGGACGTAGTGCTCTCGGGCGGCACCCACGAGCGCACCGCCGCGCCCATCGAGCGCGGCCGGGCCTGGGTGGTCGAGGCGGGCAGCCTCGGCTCGTTCCTCGGCCGGCTCGACCTCACCGTCCAGGGCGGCCGCGTCGTCGATCGGCGCTGGCAGCTCCTCGAGCTGCGCGCCGACCGCGTCCCGGCCGAGGACCCGGCGGTGCAGCGGATCGTGGCCGCGACGCTGACCCCCTACCGGGCGCGGCTCGACCGGGTCGTCGGCGCGACCAGCGCGCCGCTCGCCCGCCACGCCCTGGTCGAGACCAGCCTCGACGACGTGCTCACGGACGCGCTGCGCGAGGCGGCCGGCACCGACGTCGCCCTCTCGGACGGCTTTCGCTTCGGCGCGCCGATCAGGCCCGGTCCCATCCGCGAGCGGGACCTGTGGAGCGCCTACCCGCTGCCGACGCGCCTCGTCGCGGGCCGGGTCACGGGCCGGCAGCTGCGCGCGTTCTGGGAGCGCGCCTTGACCCGCGTCTTCTCGCGCGACCCCGCGAACCTCGTCGGCGACTGGGCACCGCGCGTGGCCGGCATGAGCGTGCGGTTCCGCGCCGGCGCGGGCGACGGCCGCCGCCTGCGGTCGCTGGCGGTGGGCGGCGCGCCGGTCGAGGACACGCGGCACTACACCGTGGTCGCCGCCGAGGGCGACGGCGATCCGGCCGACGCGCTCGGCCCCATCGCGCACGCACGCGGCGTGCGCGTGCTCGAGGTCGACGCCCACGAGGCGGTGCGCCGCTACCTCGCGCGCCACCGCCCGCTGGCGGCGCCCGCCGGCGGCCGCGTGGTCGCGGTGGACCTCCCCGGCGTCCCGCGCTCGCAGACGGTCGCCACCGGAGTTGCCCCGCTGCCCCGCACGCGGTAGATTCCCCGGCCGTGACCGCCGAATCTGCTGAGGCCACGCCGGGATCTCCCGCCCCCGCGCCGGTGCCGACGGGTCTGCTCGCGACGCGCCCCGAGTGGCAGGTCTCGCTCGGTGTGGTCCTCCTCGCGCTCTTCCTCTACCTGCCCTTCGCCGGCAGCTACGGGCTGTACGACCCGTGGGAGACGCACTACGGCGAGGTCGCCCGCCAGATGAACGAGCGCGGCGACTACATCAGCCTGTGGTGGCCCGGCTCGCCCAAGGAGAACCGCGGCGGCGAGTTCTGGTCGAAGCCGGTGCTCACGTTCTGGGGCGAGGCCCTCGCCATGAAGGTGCTCGGCCTCGGCGATCCCCGGGCCGAGGACGAGATGGTGCGCGGCGCGCGCGCGGAGTGGGCCTGCCGCCTGCCGTCGATCCTCTTCGGCGCCCTCGCGGCGTGGGCCATCTACTATCTGGTCTCGCGGCTGCGCAACCGGCGCGCCGGCCTGCTCGCGGCGCTCATGCTCGCGACCTCGCCGATGTTCTTCCTCATCGCGCGCCAGGGCATGACCGACATGCCCTTCGTCGGCCCGATGACGGCCGCGCTCGCCTTCGCCGCCCTCGCGCTCCTCGACCCGGGCGGCGGCGACGTGCTGCCGCGGCGGCGCTTCTGGCCGCACGCCCCGCTCTTCTACGTCCTGTTCGGGCTGACCCTCGCCGTCGCGGGGCCGCAGCTCATCCACGACACCGTGGGCCTGTGGCGCTACCCCATCCCGCTCGGCGGCGGCAAGGTGCGCGGGTCGATGATCGTGCCCGTGTACGCCCTCGCGACCGTCGCGTTCCTGTTCTTCCAGACGCGCGCGCGCTACCGCCGGCAGCTCTGGCTCCACCTGGCGTTCTTCCTCTGCGCCCTCTCGTGCCTCGCCAAGGGCGCGGGCGGCATCGTCATCCCCCTCGGCATCGTGGGCGCCTTCATCCTCGTGCGCTGGGAGTGGCAGCGCCTGCGGCTGCCCGGTATCCCCACCGCCCTCGCCGGCGGGGCCGTCGGCTTCGTCGCGATCTGCTTCCCCTGGTACCACGCGATGCTGGTGCGGCACGGCCTGCCGTTCTGGAACGAGCTCTTCGGCGACAACCAGCTCAAGCGCATGTTCACCGGCCGCCACGGCGACAAGGGCGCGTTCGAGTACTTCCTCCGCGAGCTCGGGTACGGGCTCTTCCCGTGGATCGGCATGACCCCGCTCGCGCTGTGGTTCGGGGTGCGGCGCGGCCGCGAGCGCGACGGCACGGGCCACCTGCTCGCCTTCGGCCTGGTGTGGGCGATCGGCGCCTGGGGCGTCGTCGCCTTCATGATGACGAAGTTCCACCATTACATCCTGCCGGCCATCCCCGGGCTCGCCATCCTCTTCGGCGTGCTGCTCGACCGGCTGGTCGACTCGGCCCGCGCCAAGGCCGCCGCGCTCGAGGCCGACCGGCTGCCGCACCTCGGCGCCGCCCTCGCGCTGACCGGCATCCCCGCCCTCATCGTCGTGGCCTGGGACCTCATCAACCGGCCGCAGGCGGCCCAGCTCTGGCTGTGGCTCTTCACCTACGACTACATCAACAGCCCGCGCGGCCGCGTCTGGCCGCAGGTCGACGGCCACCCGCTCTCGTTCCAGGCGGGCCACGCCGTGTTCCTGGTCCTGGCCGCGCTCGTCTGCCTCGCCTTCGCCTGGCGGCGCCTGCGGCGCCAGGCGGCCCTCGCCATGGGCATCGTCGCCGCGCTCTTCACCTTCTACCTGCTCGACCACTTCATGCCGACCATCACGCCCAACTGGACGCTCAAGGACGTGATCGGCTCGTACTACAAGCACCGCACCGCGCCGGACGAGCCCCTGATCGCCTGGCAGATGTACTGGCGCGGCGAGACCTTCTACTCCAAGAACCGCCTGTACGAGTCCAAGCCGGGCAGCTTCCTGCCCGAGGACGAGCGCACCGTCTTCCTGGACGAGAAGAACGTCGAGCACCTGCAGGCCTACTGCCGCAAGCACGCCGGCAAGCGCGCCTTCTTCGTCATCGAGGCGGGCCGCTACAGCACCCTGCAGTCGATCCTGCCGGAGAACGCCAAGCGGACCCTCACCATCATCGACAAGTCCTCGAACAAGTTCATGATGCTGGCGGCCACGCTGTAGCAGTCCTCTTGACTTGCGGGCGGTGATCCCGTATTACGTCGCGCTAGCGCGCTAGCCCCGTACCAGGGATCCAGCACGCACGCGAGGCAGGGACGTGCTCAAGGCGCTCACGATCTTCAGCGGGAATGCCCACCGGCAGCTGGCGCTGGACATCTGCAAGTACGTCGAGATTCCGCTCGGCGCGTGCGAGATCAACACGTTCTCCGACGGCGAGACCTACGTCGAGATCGGCGAGAACGTCCGCGGCGTGAACTGCTTCGTGGTGCAGCCGACCTGCTCGCCGGTGAACAAGAACCTGATGGAGCTGCTCATCATGATCGACGCGCTCAAGCGCTCGTCGGCGGGCTCCATCGTGGCGTTCATGCCGTACTACGGGTACGCCCGCCAGGACCGCAAGACCAAGCCGCGCACCCCCATCTCGTCGCGGCTCGTGGCCGACCTCATCACCGCCGCCGGCGCCAACCGGGTGCTGGCGATGGACCTGCACGCGGGGCAGATCCAGGGGTTCTTCAACATCCCCTTCGATCACCTCTTCGCGATGCCGGTGCTGATGGAGTACCTGCGGACCAAGTTCCAGCCGCAGACCTCCGTCATGGTCTCGCCCGACGCCGGCGGCGTCGAGCGCACCCGCGCCTACTCGAAGCGGCTGGGCACGACGCTCGCCATGATCGACAAGCGCCGCACCGGGCCGAACGTCTCCGAGGTGATGCACATCATCGGCGACGTGAAGAACAAGGACGCCATCATCATCGACGACATGATCGACACCGCGGGCACGCTCACGAACGCCGCCCGGGCGGTCATGGACGCCGGCGCCCGGTCCGTCAGCGCCTGCGCGACGCACGGCGTGCTCTCGGGCCCGGCCATCGAGCGCATCGCGGGCTCGCCCCTCACCGAGGTCATCGTCACCGACACGATCCCGCTCTCCGAGAGTGGCCGCGCCTGCCGCCAGATCAAGCAGCTGTCGGTTGCGAAGCTTCTCGGAGAAGCTATCAAGAGGATTCACCACGGAGACTCGATCAGCTCGCTCTTCATCTGATAGGGAACCCTGAGAGGGTTCCCAGCCCTCCCGCGATGGAACCCGCCGGGCGAAGCCCGTCGGTTTCCACGCGGCAACGCGAGCGGCACGGGCCCACCCCGCGGCGAGCGGGGCTGCACCCCCGGCGTCGAGCCTTCACGGAGGCAACACCCATGGACGCGGATACGGTAGTTGGAAAGCTGGAAGCCGAGATCAGGACCACGTCGGGCAAGGGTTGGGCGCACAAGCTGCGGCAGCAGGGCCGGATCCCGGCCGTGTGCTACGGCGGCGGCGCCGAGCCGATCACGCTCGCGCTCGACCCGCGGCAGCTCTCGAAGTCGCTGGATCCCGAGAAGCGCCAGAACACGCTCATCACGCTGACGGTCAAGAGCGACGGGAAGTCCCAGGACGTCACCGTCATGCTCAAGGACTTCCAGACCGACCCGATCAAGCGCGTGGTCATGCACGCCGACTTCATCCGCGTCGACGTCACGAAGCCGATCACGGTCACCATCCCGATCATCCTCACCGGCAAGGCCCTGGGGGTGAAGGAGGGCGGCATCCTGCACCAGGTCTTCCGCCACGTCAGCGTCGAGTGCCTGCCGGACCGCATCCCGGTCCAGCTCCAGGCCGACGTGACGCCGCTCAACATCGGCCAGGCGCTGCACGTCTCCGACCTCGGGCTCGCCGAGGGCGTGCGCGTCCTGCTCGACGCCAAGCAGTCCATCGCCGTCGTCGTGGCCCCGAAGGCCGAGAAGACGGCCGAAGAGGAGCTGGCCGAGGCGGCCGAGGCGGCAGCGGCCGAGGGCGCGGCCCCGGCGGCGGCGGCCGAGGGCGCAGCAGCCCCGGCAGCGGCGGCGGGCGCGAAGCCCGCGGCGGGCGCGGCTGGTGCGAAGCCGGCGGCGGGCGCCGCTGGTGCAAAGCCGGCGGCGGGCGCGAAGCCCGCGGGCAAGCCGGCCAAGTAGCTCGCGTGCGCGCTGGCGGGCCCTGCCTGCCAGCGCTCGTCGCGCTCCCCCACGATCCCCGCGGCTCCGCGGTGAGGTGCAATCCTCATGTGGCTCGTCGTCGGACTCGGCAACCCGGGCCCGCGCTACGCGGGCAACCGCCACAACGTCGGCTTCATGGTGGCGGACCTGCTCGCGGACCGCTGGCGCGCCGGGGGCTGGCGCCAGAAGTTCGGCGCCGAGCTGACCCAGGCCGGCGCCTTTGGCGACAAGATCGTCCTCTTCAAGCCCCAGTCCTTCATGAACGTCTCGGGCGGGCCCGTGGCCCGGGCGGTGCAGTTCTTCCAGGTCGAGCCGGGGTCGCTGGTCGTCGTGCATGACGACCTCGACCTCGACTTCGACCGGATGAAGGTGAAGGTCGGCGGCGGCCACGGCGGCCACAACGGCCTGCGGTCGATCATCGCCGACCTGGGCACGCCCGAGTTCGTGCGGGTGCGGGTGGGCATCGGCCGGCCCCCGCCGCGCATGGATCCCGCCGACTACGTCCTGCAGGACTTCAGCAAGGCCGAGCGGACCGCGCTCGACCTCGTGGTCGGCAGCGCCGCCGACGCCGCCGAATCCATCTTGCGAGACGGCGTGATTTCCGCTATGAACCGCTACAACCAGAAGCTGGAGGCCTGAGAAGGCACCCAAATCGGCGCGGGTTCACCCGCTCCATAACTCCTTGCCCGGGACTCGATCCCGGGACTCACGTCCGAAAGGAGGCTGCATGGCCCTCTCCATGCGCGACGCTCCCGGTACCCAGCGGGAGTACGAAACGATCTTCATCCTGCGCCCCGACACGCCCCAGGACGGCATCCTGAGCGTGAACAACCGCGTCAAGGGCATCATCGACCAGACGCAGGGTAAGCTGCTCAAGGTGGACAACTGGGGCAAGCGCAAGCTCGCCTACGAGATCCGCAAGCAGCTCAAGGGCATCTACCTGTACTGGCGCTACCTCGGCACCTCGGGCGTGGTCGCGGAGATCGAGCGCAACCTGCGCATGCTCGACGCCGTCATCCGCTACTACACCATCGTCGTCGATCAGGACGTCGATCCGAACGCCCGGCCGTCCGACGTCACCGACGAGACCTTCCAGAAGGCCGCGACCACCGGGCCCGACGAGGAGGAGATCGTCACCGGCGCCGCCGCCGCGCGTGGCTTCGGCGACGACGACGACATGTACGAGGACGATTACGTGGCGCCCGAGGCCGCGGCGGTCGTCGAGCACGAGGCCGCGGCGCCCGAGGCCCCGGCCGCCGAGCCGACCGAGCCGCCGGCGAAGTAGCCGGCACGCCTGGACAGGAGCGAGACCATGGACCTGGAAGACAAGGACTACGAAGGCGGCGGCGGCAAGGATCGGTTCGATCGCCGGGGTGGCAAGGGCGGCAAGGACAAGGGCGCGCGCAAGCGCGGCTTCGCGCGGCGCAAGGTGTGCCGCTTCTGCGCCGACAAGAACGTCCCCATCGACTACAAGGACGCTCAGACCCTCAAGTACTTCATCACCGACCGCGGCAAGATCATCCCGCGGCGCATCTCGGGCAACTGCGCCAAGCACCAGCGCAAGGTGTCGCTGGCAGTCAAGCGCGCCCGCATGATCGCGCTGATGCCCTTCTCCGTGACGGGCGAGTAGGAGCGGCGCCATGCAGATCATCCTGACGGAAGACATCGACAACCTCGGTCGCTCGGGCGAGGTCGTGAACGTCAAGCCCGGCTACGGCCGCAACTTCCTCATCCCGCGCGGGATGGCGGTGCTGGCGACGCCGAAGAACCTGTCGCGCATCGAGCACGAGAAGCGCGTCATCGACGCGCGCAACGTGAAGCTGAACAAGGACGCGATGGCGGTCAAGTCGCGCCTCGAGCAGCTCTCGATCAACATCGCGCGCGCCGTCGGCGCCGGCGACAAGCTCTACGGCTCGGTCGGCGCCCGTGACATCGCCGAGGCCATCACGGCCCAGGGCGTCACGGTCGACCACCGCAAGGTTCGCCTCGCCGAGCCCATCCGCGCCCTCGGCATGACCGAGGTCGACATCAAGCTCGCCCGCGACGTCAGCGCCAAGCTGAAGGTCTGGGTGGTGAAGAAGGAGGAGGGCGCGGCGTAGTCGCCCGCGTCCCCCGCCCCCGTCGATTCCGGCCCCGCAGTTCCCCTGGCTCACAGCCCCATCGCGAGGTGGTAGAGTGCCCGGCACCGAGGAGGTGTCCGATGCGCCCGCTCGTCCTGCTGTGCCTCGTCCCGCTCGCCGGCTGCTGCGGTCTGCTCCCGGGCGGCTCCGGCGACCAGGGCGGCGATCAGGAGCCCGCGGCCGCGGCGCCGGCGAAGGCCGTGCGCCCGGCGCCGGCCGCGCGCCCGGCGCCGGCCGCGCGCCCCGCGGCGCCGGCGAAGGCGGCGGCCCCGGCGCGGGCTCCGGGGACGCTGCCGCCCGAGTCGCTGCTCAAGGCCGGGCCCATGAAGCCGGGCACGCCGACCGAAGCGGCGCTCGCGGCCGCGCTCGGCGGCGCGGGCTCCGGGCTGCTGCCGCCGCTGGCGCAGGGCCTGCGGCTCGGCTTGCGCACGGGCATGTCGCCGGTCGAGGTCGAGGCGAAGTTCCCGGGCGGCGGGACCCTGGACCAGTACGGCTTCGGCCGCGCCAAGCCGACCGGCATCCCCGGCGCGACGCTGCTCAAGTTCCAGTATTACCAACAGCGGCTCTCGAGCCTCGAGATCACCTGGGACAAGCTGCTCAGCAGCGTCGGGTTCTGGGATCGGCTCTTCAACGTCTGCAGCGCGAAGTACGACGGCCAGGCGCCGAAGGACGTCGACGCGAAGATGCTGATGGTGAACTGGAGCGGCCCCGGCGTCGCGAACGTGCAGCTCGCCGAGTCACCCGACCCGGGCGGCGGCGTGGCGTTCCACCTCAGCATCCGGCCGTAGGCGCTCAGCGCGCCGGGGCGGAGGCGGGCGGGGCGGCGCGCCGCAGCGTCGGCGGCAGCGGCATCGGGTAGAGGCCGAGCTCCGCCGTCTGCAGCTCGAGGCCGGGCCGCGGCGAGAGCCACACCACCGGACGGCCGTCCTCGGCGCCCAGGCTCACCGGCGGCTTCTGATCCGCCACGCAGCGCAGGAGCTCCTCGGGCCGCTCGGCGCCGCCGTGCGCGACCTTGGCCTTCGTCCAGCGGCACTCGAGTCGTCGCAGCTTGGGCGCGGCGTCGCACAGCCACGGGTGCGTGCCCTGGCAGCGGGTGCGGGCCGGTGCGAAGTCGACGGTGACGGCGCCCCGCGCGACGCGCCAGCTCCCCTCCCACCGCGCCGTCACGGTCCAGTCCTGCACCTCCTTGCGCGTGGGGGTGGCGGTGAACCCGCCGGACCAGAGCGTCACGCGCGAGCGCGCGCGCTGCTCGAGCCGCGCCCCGGCGGCCGTGAGGTGCAGCACCACCTCGCCCTCGCGCCCGCCCATGAACGAGGTCCGCGAGCACCCGCCGCTGAGGCTGGCGTGGAAGCGGGCGTGCAGCGCGGTCACCGGCGGCGCCCCGGGCGTCCCGGGCCGCGGCAGGCCCGGCGGCCGCGCCGCGCAGGCGGAGGCGAGCAGCAGCAGCGCGAGGGCGAGCGCGAGGCGCATGGCCACCATGGTACGCGTGCGCGCGGGGGCGGGTCTACCGGGAGGTCACAGGTCGCCGACCGCCACCTCGCTCCCGTCCTCGAGCAGGCGCAGGCCCACGCCGCTGAGCGCGAAGTCGCGCGCGCGATCCAGGGAGCACAGCCCGGCCTCGACGGGGAACGAGATCCGCTGCAGGTGCTCCGAGTCCGCCACCTCCTGGGTCGAGAACCGGGGGAGCGGGTCGTAGGACCGGACCGGCGGCTGGTACCACGAGCAGCCGGCGCAGGCCGCCGCCTCACGAGTGCGGCCGCAGCAGAGCGAGCACACGAGCGCGGACCGGGCGAGGCGGCAGGGCCGCTTGCCCTTGCGACTGTCTCAGAGCGGGCATCGCGCCATGACTCAGAAATACGCCAAGCATGAGTCGCGAGGCAAGCCCCAGGCCTCGTCCACTGGCTACGCCTCGTCCCCGTCGCCGGGGTCCTGGTTGCCCCAGCGGGGAGCGTCGTCGTCCGTCGGAGGCGGGGCGCCGTCGTCGGCTGGTGATGAGACGCGCTCGGACGGCGGCTCGCAGTCGTCGAGCTCGGCCACTGGCGGGGCGTCGCCGTCCGGCCACCACGGCGCATCATCATCCGTCGCGGGCGGCACGTCGAGGGCCGGCGGGGTGTCCGCGGCGAGCTCTCCAAAGCAGCGTGCCTCCCACTCCAGCTCCGTCGCGGCCTCCTCCTCTCGCTCCTGCCGGTACTGCTCGCGCCTCCGCGCGTCCCCGGCCGCCTCGGCCGCGTAGGACCGCACGCGCTCGTTCGGGTGCGCGAGGAACTGCTCGAAGCGCGCGCGTCGCTTGCGCGGGATCACGCCATCCCAGTTGCGCAGCCGGTCGATGTTGCGCACGGCCTGCCGGTAGGCGAGCTCGGCCGGGCCGAGCTGCGCACAGTCCCCGCAGACGTGGCGCATGCGCCCGCGATGCGAGAAGCGCTCGTTCGGCCGGAGCCGGCCGCAGCACCAGCAGTAGTGACCGTGGTTGCGTCGACGCCTGCCCATCGCGACCCCGATTCTCCCGGGGCGGGTCGCGTCGAGTCAAGACTGCAGCGGGCGGCGGGGGCGCATGGTCCGAGGTGGCTGAACCCCAGGGTGCGCGCGCCGTGCGCCCGCACTTCCGCCAGCGGAAGTGCTGCGCCTGAGCCGGGGCACTTCCGCCAGCGGAAGTGGGAGCGCCGCGCCGGCGGCCGGATGTCCGGCCATGCAAGTCGCGCGGCTCTTGACCGTGGCGCAGGCGCTCGCCGCCAGTCGGCGCGGCGCTCAGCGCGCTCGCTGCCCGTCATGGCTGGCGCCTGCGCACGCTCTCCCACGACGCGGCGGCGCTCGAGCAGGCCGGCCTGCAGGGCCGCGGGGCGCGCCAGGTCGCGCGCCGCCCCGTCCCGGCCCGCGGCGCGTATGACGCAGATCATGTTCGGCCCCCCGCGGTCGCGGCATGCTGTGCCGGGAGGAGCCCGGGCCATGGACGCCGTCAACCGCATGCTCGCCGGTCACCAGCTCATCGGGCTCGCCCTCGACGCGCTGGAGACCTTCGTCGCCTGGCTCGTGCTGCCCGGCCACGATCGGCGCCGCGAGCTAGACCGCATCGTCGCGCTCCTCGAGCGCCTCGCCGAGGTGTACCAGCGCGACGAGGAGGGCGTGCTCGCGCGCGAGCTCATCGCGCGCGGGTACTCCACGACCCGCGGCGAGCTGGCACAGCTCCTCGACCAGCACGCCGACTGCAGCGCCCGGCTCGTGCTCCTGCGCCGCGCCGCCGGCGCCGCCCGGGCCTGGACCCCGGCCGAGCGGCTGCGCGTCGCCGCGACCGCCTGCGACTACGTCGAGGGGATGCGCCGGCACCTGGCGGCGGAGGACGGGTTCCTCCTCACGGCGGTGCGCGACCGGCTCGGCCCGGAGGTCCGCCAGCGCATGGGCCGCGACATCGCGGCGCGCGCCGACGACGACGAGCAGGAGGCGCTCACGCAGCGCGTCGAGGCGCTGCTGCGACGGTACCCACCGGTCGCGGGGCCGAAGGCGTGACGCCGGGCGCGCCTCATTGCCGCGCCCCCCGCGCGTTCCCGCTTGAGCCCGCACCGTCGGATCCGGTACCGTACCCGGCATGTCTGACGGCTCCGAGGGACGCGTCCCTCCGCATAACCTCGACGCCGAGGCCTCGGTGCTCGGCGGCATCCTGCTGCGCAACGGCGCCCTGTCCGCGGTGACCGAGCGCGGGGTCGAGCCCGACGACTTCTACCACCCCGCCCACCGCGCGATCTTCGAGGTCATGCTGGCGCTCGACGGGGAGACCCAGCCCATCGACATCATCACCGTCGCCGACGCGCTCAAGCAGAACGACCGCGGGCGCGGGATCGCCGGGGTCGAGGGGCTGCTCGCCGACCTCGCCGCGCGTGTGCCCACGGCCGAGAACATCGGCTACTACGCCCGCCTCGTCCACGAGAAGTCCTCGCTGCGCCGCATGATCTCGGCCTGCACCGAGGTGGCCGGCCGCGCCTTCAGCGACGGCGGCGAGACCGCCCAGTTCCTCGACTGGGCCGAGGGCAAGGTCTACCAGGTCGCCGCGCGCACCGAGCGGCAGAGCTTCGTCAGCATCAAGCGGCTCCTGCCCGACACGGTCAAGGAGATCGAGAAGCGCTACCAGCAGAAGCGCAACATCACCGGCGTGCCGACCGAGTACACCGAGTTCGACAAGATGACCGCCGGGCTGCAGCCCGGCGAGCTGATCGTGCTCGCGGCGCGGCCGTCGATGGGCAAGACCGCGCTCGCGCTCAACATCGCGCAGAACGCCGCGCTCGCGCACAAGATCCCGGTGCTGGTGTTCTCGCTCGAGATGTCGCGCCACAGCCTGGTCGAGCGCATGCTGTGCGCCGAGGCGCGCATCGACAGCCAGCGGCTGCGCGGCGGCTTCATCGAGGCGCAGGAGTGGCTGCGGCTGACGCAGGCGATGGCGCGGCTGAGCGAGGCGCCCATCTTCATCGACGACAGCCCCGCCCCGACCGGGCTCGAGCTGCGGGCCAAAGCGCGGCGGTGGCGCGGCGACGCGTCCATCTTCCCCGACTCGACCGGCCTCGG
>DASXVK010000255.1:0-9222 GCA_036504295.1 Polyangia bacterium | reverse complement strand
CTCCACCTGGAGCCGCGGCGCGCGCTCTACGTCGTCGAGGTCGCGGGGCGCTACCTGCTCGTCGGCAGCGGCGACGGCGGCGTGCCCGCGCTGCTGTGCGAGCTCGACGCCGACGCCGTCCGCCGCCTGACCGCGGCGCCGCCGCGCCGCGCCTCCTTCCTCGAGATCCTCACCGGCGGCCGCGCCGCCGCGGAGCCGCCCGTGGTCATTCGGAGCGAGCCCGAGCCGCCGCCGCCGCCGCCGCCGCCGCCGCGCGACCGCGCGGGCGGGGACGACCGCGCGGCCGGGGACGGGCGCCCATGAGGCGGGCCGCTCTCCTCGCGCCGGCGCTCCTCCTGCTCGCGCCCGCCACCGCGGCCGCGGCGGAGAAGGCCTCCTTCGCGGACCGGCCCATCGGGCTGATGCTCGTGCTGGCGGCGCTCGCGCTGCTGCCGTTCGTGCTCATCATGTGCACGAGCTTCCTCAAGATCGTCGTCGTGCTCTCGATCGTGCGCAACGCCCTCGGCACGCCGCAGATCCCGCCCACGCAGGTGCTCACCGGCCTCGCCATCATCCTCACCGCCTACGTGATGGCGCCGACCGGCGCGTCGATCTACCGCGAGCTCCAGCCGGTCATGGACCAGGGCCGCGGGGCCGACCTCACGTCCGCCGCCAGCGTCGACGCGATGCTCGGCGCCGCCGACCGCGCCAAGGAGCCAGCCCGCGCCTTCCTGCTCAAGCACTCGCACGCCCGCGACCGCCGGAGCTTCCTCGAGCTCGCCCGGCGGATGCGCGCACCCGAGGACCGCGCGGCGATCACGGACCGCGACTTCCTGGTGATCGCGCCGGCGTTCGTCGTCAGCGAGCTGACCGAGGCGTTCCAGATCGGGTTCCTCCTCTTCGTCCCGTTCCTCGTGCTCGACATGCTGATCGCGAACCTCCTGCTCGCGCTCGGGATGCAGATGCTCTCGCCGAACACCGTGTCCCTGCCGTTCAAGCTGCTGCTCTTCGTGCTGGTCGACGGCTGGCGCCTGCTCACGCGCGGCCTCGTCGCGGGGTACCAATGAGCGACCTGATGCTGCGCGTGGCCCGCGAGGGGCTGTACCTGATGCTGCTCGTGAGCGCGCCGGTGCTCGTGGTCGCGATGATCGTCGGCCTCGTCGTGAGCGTGCTGCAGGCCGCGACGCAGGTGCAGGAGCAGACGCTCTCGTTCGTGCCGAAGCTGGTCGCGACCTTCTTGACGCTCGCGATCCTCGGGCCGTGGATGGGCGCGCAGCTCGTGCGCTTCACCCGCACCCTGTTCGAGAGCTTCCCGTTGCTGGTGCGTTAGCCCCCCGATGGGGACGCAGCTCATCGCCGCGGCGCGACCCGGCCTCGACCTCAGCGCCATCTTGCTCGTCGGCGCGCTCGCCGGGGCGCGCGTGATCCCGCTCGTGCTGCTGGCGCCGTTCCTCGGCGGCAAGCTCGTGCCCGCGCCGGCGAAGATCGGCCTCGCCGGCGCCCTGGCGCTGCTCGTGTACCCGCACGTCGCCCCGCGCGTGCCGGAGCTCGGCCCCCTGCTCGTCCTCCTGCTCTTCGCGAAGGAGCTGCTCGTCGGTGTCGCCCTCGGGCTCTGCGTCTCCCTGGTCTTCCACGCCGCCGAGGCCGCCGGCCGCCTCGTCGATCTCGCGCGGGGCGCCAGCATGAGCGAGGCGCTGGTCCCGCAGTCGGGGACGCGGGCCTCGCCCACGGGGGATCTCTACCTGCAGCTCGCGGTCGTGCTCTTCCTCGCCGGCGGCGGCCACCGGCTCGTGCTGGCGGCGCTGGCGCACTCGTACGCGGTCGTGCCCGTGGTCGCGTTCCCCGGGGCGCATGGCCTGGCCGCGCTGGCGGGGGCGTTCATCGACCTGACGGCGGGGCTGCTCACGGTCGCGCTCGGGCTCGCGGCGCCGGTCCTCATCGCGACGGTCTTGACGGACCTGGCGCTCGGCCTCACGAACCGCGTCGCGCCGCAGCTCAACGCCTACGTCCTGGGGATGCCCGCCAAGGCGCTCGTGGGCGCGGCGGTCCTACTGCTCGGGCTCTCCGTGGTCGCCGGCGAGCTATCGACCGCCGGCCAGTCCGCCGTGCGGGACCTGGGCGGGATCATCCGCAGCCTCGGGCGCTGAGGCTGCCTCCACCACGGTTCTGGTTGAGCCGAAACGGTGGCCTGTGATACACGTAGACGACCGGGACCACGCGGGGATACAGCCAATGGACGTGACCTGTCCGCGCTGCAATACGGCTCACGAGCCGGGCGTGACATTCTGTGGTGCCTGCGGCTACTCGCTGCGCGCCGGCACGAGCGCGCCCGCCGCGGCCGGGACCGGGCCAGGCGCATCCTACGCCGCCGCGGCGCCGGAGCTGAGCGACACCGGAACGTTGGCGGGCGCGAGCCTGGTCGGCAGCATGGTCGGCGAGTACCAGGTCACCGGGCTCATCGGCGAAGGCGGGATGGGCACGGTCTACTCCGGCATCCAGCCGCTCATCGGCAAGAAGGTCGCGATCAAGGTCCTCAAGGCGGAGCTGTCGCGCGACCCGGAGGTCATGGAGCGCTTCCTCGCCGAGGCGCGCGCCGTCAACCGCATCGGCCACCCCAACATCGTCGACGTCTTCTCCTTCGGCGCCTTCCCCGACGGCGCGCAGTACTTCGTGATGGAGCACCTGCAGGGGAAGAGCCTCTCGGGCTACCTCGAGGAGGTGAAGCCCCTGCCGTACCCCCAGGCGGCCTCGATCTGCGCCCAGGTCTTCGACGCGCTCGAGGCGGCCCACGCGCACAACATCGTCCACCGGGACCTGAAGCCCGACAACATCTTCCTCTGCGACCGGCCCGGCGGCGGCTTCATGGTCAAGCTGCTGGACTTCGGCATCGCCAAGTTCACCGACGAAGGCATGATGAGCGGCCACACGCGCACGGGCGTGCCGATGGGGACCCCGCTCTACATGTCCCCGGAGCAGTGCCGCGGCCGCGACATCGGCCCGCAGTCGGACATCTACTCGCTCGGCGTCATCCTGTACGAGCTCTTCAGCGGCACCCCGCCGTTCGTCGCCGACTCGTTCTACGAGGTCATCAGCGCGCACCTGACGAAGATCCCGCCGCCGCTGCGCTCCGTCGCCGAGGTGCCGCCGGAGCTGGAGGCGGTGGTCGGCAAGGCCCTCGCGAAGGACCGGGCGGAGCGCTACACGACCGTCGCGGAGCTGCGCCAGGCGGTGCTGCCGATCCTCCAGGGGCTGGCGGGCTCGAGCGCGCCGACCCCGGTGGCGCTGGGACCCGCGCCGTCGCTCTCGAGCATCCCCTCCGTCGCCGACCGTGCGGCGGCCCCGCCGCGCTCGCGCACCGGGCTGGTGGTCGGCGTGGTGGCCGTCGTGGTGCTCGCCGCCGGCGGCACCGTCGGCGGCATCGTGCTCACGCGCCAGCCGCCGGCCGCGCCGCCGCCCCCGCCGCCCGTCGTGGTGCAGGCGCCGGCGTCGCAGGCCGGGCCCGTGGCGCCACGCACCGTCACCATCCAGCTGATGCTGAACCCGCCCGACGCGAAGCACGAGCTCTTCATCGACGGCACGAAGCACGACAGGCTCGAGATCGAGGCCCCGGCGAGCAAGACCAAGATGATCGAGGTGAAGGTGATCGCGGCGGGCTACCAGCCCTTCGTCGCGACCGTCCGGCCCATCTCGGACATGGTATTCCCCGTGAACCTGCAGAAGATCGGCGAGCCGCCCAAGGGGGGGGCACGCCGTGCAGCTCCGGCCGGCGGGCCTGCGCCCGGGCCGGCGGCACCCGCGAAGAAGGAACCGCCGCGGGTGAAGCGGATCGAGGACATCTAGCACGAGGGCGGAGGACGCGTGATGCGCGAGGTTCGGATCATCGCGGTGGTGGTGGCGGTCGTGGTGGGGATGGGATCGACGATGGCGGCCGAGGCGCAGCGCCGGGGCAAGAAGGCGCCGCCGGCGCCGGCACCCGCGGGCGCGCCCGCCGTGCCGACGGGCGACGGCACCGATGGGGCGCGCGCGAGGGCGCGCGAGCTGCTGCAGCAGGGCAACAAGCAGCTCGACCAGGGCCTGTACCTCGAGGCGCTGAAGTCGTTCCAGTCGGCGTACGAGGCCTTCCCCAGCCCGAAGCTCCACTTCAACATCGCCCAGGTCTACAACGAGCTGGGCCGGCTCCTGGACGCGATCCGCCACTACGAGCTCTTCATCCGCGACGTGAAGCGCGAGGAGAGCACGCAGCAGTGGAACATCGCGAACGAGCGCCTCTTCAAGCTGCAGGGCAGCATCGCGACGGTGCAGCTCCAGTGCAACATCGTCGACGCCTCGGTCACGGTCGACGGCAACGTCGTCGGCAACACCCCGATCCACCAGCCCCTGCGCTTCATGCCCGGCGCCCACGCCATCATCGTGACCAAGCCCGGCTTCGACAAGCACGTGGTCGAGATCACCCTCAAGGCCGGCGACGCGATCACCCAGCGCGTCAAGCTCCTCACCGAGGAGGAGGGCGTGTCGACGAAGCGGGCGGTCCAGGCCGCCGAGGCGCGGCGCCTCGCGGCGTTCGAGGAGGAGCGGCGCACGAAGGAGAAGCTGCAGCGCACCCGCAAGGTCCTGCGCACGAGCGGCTGGGTCGCGGTCGGCACCGGCGTGGTGGTCGCGGCCGTCGGCGGTGTCTTCGGCGGGCTCTCGCTGAGCGAGAGCTCGAAGGTGGAGAACGCGGCCAAGGACACGCCCTGGTCGGCGGTGAGCAGCCACTACCAGAACGCCGACTCGTACCGCAAGATCCTGTACTACGGCACCGCCATCGGCGGCGGCGTCGCCATCGTGGGCGCGGTCCTGGTCGGCTGGAGCTACCGCGGCGCCGGCGCCGAGCGGCGGCCCGACTCGACCGAGCCAGCCGGGGCCGGCCCCAAGGTGAGCGCCATGCCGTACGCCGGCCCGAACGGGGCCGGGCTGCTCGTGGGGGGGCGGTTCTAGGAGTCGAGGATCGAAGATCGACGCGCGGCGGGGTCCCCTCGGCGCGGTCGCCGCGCTCGGCGGACGCGCTCTCCCGTCGAGAACGCCCCCCCCCTCGGTTGCCCGTCGGGGTGCGCGGGCGTACACTGGAGCGGACCCGGCGATGCTCCGCGCGCTCCCCATCGTCTTCGCCGCGATGCTCGCGTGCGCCGCGTGCGGCGCCGTCGACACCGACGACGGGCACTACCCCGGGATGAGCGAGCTCACCGGCGCCGACTTCCACCTCCACTACCCCAACCCGCCGTGGATCGCGGTGCCCCAGCCGTCGACCTACGGGGCCTACCAGCCGCTGCTGTGGGTCCCCGCGGTGTACTTCGGCATCTCGCTCGACCTCAACGCCTACCTCCTGCAGGTGGACCCGGTCCCCGGTCGCGCGGTGGACGTGATCCAGGCGCTCCGGGCCACGGCGCTCACCGAGGGCGAGGTCCTCGACTTCGACATGCGCCCGCTGCGCACGAGCGCTGGCGACGCGGGCTACGAGATCGGGTCGCACGGGGGCCAGCTCGAGGCGCGGCTGCCGAAGGATGCCCGCCAGGCCGTCGACGACCAGGGCTTCACCGTGCGCGCGCGGCGCGCGGTCTTCGACGGGCCGTCCGGCGCGTTCGTGGTGCTCGTGGTGTCGGTGTACGACCTGAGCTCGCCCGAGATGACCTACATGCTCCAGAGCTTCGAGCCGCGCCTGCCGGCGCGCGACGGCGGAGCGGTGCGGTGAGGGCGGCGGCCGCCCTCGCGGGCGTGCTCGTCCTCGCGGCCGGGCTCACCCCGGCCCGGGCGCAGCCCGGGGCCGTGCCCCGGGACGAGCCGGCGCCCGCGCCGGAGCCCGGCGGCGATACGCTGCCCGACTACGGTCCGCCGCCGATGGCCCGGGCGGCCCCGGCGCCCGGGGTGCCGGCGCTCGACGTGCCCGAGACGCCGCGGTTCAAGCTCACCTACTCCCGCTTCACGGCGCACCGTCTGGGCGGGCTGGACCAGCCCTTCAACGTCCCGGCCCTGACCTTCTACGTGCTGTCGAGCAAGCTGCGCGTGGGCGCGACCACCCGCCTCGGGCTCGACGCCTCCGGCACCTCGTCGAGCAGCGACTGGTTCCTCGATGAGGTCGTCAGCGTCGGCGTGCAGCTCACGGGGCTCATCGACCGGGTCGTGCCGTTCGTCGACTTCAACGCGGGCTTCGGCTTCCGCATGTACGCGACCTTCAACAACAGCCTGCCCAGCTTCACGTGGTCGTTCGGGGTGCAGGCCGGCGCCGAGATCTACCTCACGCGCCGGCTGTACCTGAGCGCCGCCCTCGGCTGGATCCGCCCCGTCGTGAGCGTCAAGACCGCGGCCTCCGACCTCGAGCCCGAGCGCATCCTGGACGTGTATAGCGACACGTTCATCTTCACCGTGGGCTTCGGGCTGTGACCCGCGCGGGGAGCGCGCGGTGGAGGGGAGGCTCGACGGGCTTGGCCCGTCGAGGGGGGGCGGGCAGAGCCCCCCTGTAAACGGCGTGTATAGCGACACGTTCATCTTCACCGTGGGCTTCGGGCTGTGACCCGCGCGCAACCGCGGCCCGGGCGCGCCGATACCCGGCCCGGTCGACGGCCGCGCCGGCGCGATTGACGCGCCCCGCGAGACGTCGCTAGCATGGCACGCACATGGCCGAGGACCGACCCGGCGGAGAGCCCACCGAGGAGCCAACCCCCAAGCGGCTGCGGGACGCGCGGCGCAAGGGGCAGGTGGCGCGCAGCCGCGACCTCACCTCCGCGCTCGCGTTCGCCGCGGCGTACGCGGCGCTCGCCCTGGGCGCCGCGGCGATGGTGGGCCAGGTGGCCGGCTTCATGACGCGGGCGCTCCGGGCGAGCACGACGGCCGGGGTGGCGCCCGCGCAGCTCCTGCACGAGGGGCTGCTCGTGCTGGCGCGGGCCGCCGGGCCGCTGCTCGGGGCGGCCTTCATCGCCGCCGCCGTCGGCGGCGCGGTGCAGGTGGGCGGCCTCTTCACGCTCGCGACCATCAGCCCCAAGCTCGAGCGGCTGAGCCCGGCGAAGGGGCTCAAGAACCTCTTCTCGCGCAAGAGCCTCGTCGAGGTCGGCAAGTCGCTCCTCAAGGCCGCCGCGGTCGCGGCGGTCGCCTACGGCGCCCTCGCGAGCCACGCCCGCGACGTCGTCCTCACCGCCCGGGGCGGCGCCCCGGCCGCGCTCGCCGTGGGGGCGCAGGTGGGCGGCGCGCTCCTGTGGCGCACCATGCTGGTCTTCGCCGTGGTCGCCGCGGTCGATTTCCTCTACCAGCGCCGGGCGTTCCTCAAGGAGCTCCGCATGACCCGCTACGAGGTCACGCAGGAGCAGAAGCAGAGCGAGGGCGACCCGCACCACAAGGCCGAGCGCCAGCGCCTCCACCGCGAGATCCTGCAGCACGGCATGCTCGAGGCGGTCCGCACCGCCGATTGCGTCATCGTGAACCCGACCCACCTCGCCGTCGCGCTGCGCTACGACCGCGAGGCGATGGGTGCGCCGCAGGTGGTGGCCAAGGGTGAGCGGCTGATGGCGGAGCGGATCAAGGAGATCGCCCGGCAGCACGGCGTGCCGATCATGCGCGACGTGCCCCTCGCCCACGCGCTCAACCGCGTCGACGTGGGCGCCGAGATCCCCGAGGAGCTCTACCAGGCCGTCGCCGAGGTGCTGCGCTTCGTGTACCGTCAGGACCACGCCCACGAGAAGGGCTGAGGAGCCGCCATGCAGCCCGTGTCCGGCAGATCCATCGGCCCCGTGACGACGGCGCCCGCTCGCGGCGCCGGCGCCGGGGCGGCGGGGCGCGCCGCGCCGGCCGCCGCGCGCGACGAGGTCCAGGCGGCGGTGGGCCGCCGGTCGCTCGAGGCGCTGCTCGGTCGGCTGCCGGTCGCGGGAGCGCGCGGCGCGGCGCTGCTGCTCGGCCCGCCGCCCGGCGCCCGCGGCGGGGCGGGGGCGCCGCGGTTCGTCGCCGCGTCGCACGCGCTGCGCGGGGTCGCGGCGCGCGCGCAGGCGGCCGGCCGGCCCGACGACCCGTTGCTGCGGGCCGCGCTCGGGCTGCAAGGCGGCGGCGCCCTGCGCGCGGCGGTCGAGTGCGAGCAGCGCCTGGGGCGCGCGGTGGCCGACGTGTGCGGCCTGCGCGAGCAGGTGGCGGCCGGCATGGCCGCGATCGCGACGGGGTGACGGCGGTGCAGCCCACCGGCGCAGGTCCCGCGGTGTCGCCGGCGCAGGCCGAGGCGCTCGCGTGGCTGCGCGGCGAGACCAGCCTGGCGGCGCTGCGGGGCTACACCGAGGCCGAGCTCGAGGCCCTCGCCGACCTCGGCTACGCGCTCTTCCGGCAGGGCCAGGACGAGCCGGCGCGCGTCGTCTTCGAGGGGCTCGCGTCGCTCAGCGGCCGCGAGTACCCGCTGCGGGCGCTCGGCGCCATCGCCGTCGCCGGGCGCCGGTACGACGACGCCGTGGCCGTGCTCGGCGCCGCGATCACGCGCCACCCGGCCGGCCTGGCGAGCCGGGTGCTCCGCGCCGAGGCGCTCACCGCGCTCGGCCGGTACGCCGAGGCCCGCGCCGATCTCGACTGGGTGGTCGGGGCCGTGGCGCGCGACCCCGAGGAGCGGGCGCTGCAGCGGCGCGCCGGCGTGATGCGCCGCCGCGCGGTGAGGCCGGGCGCGGCGCGATGACTCCGGCGGTGGTGCGCTTCGTCGAGGTGGCGGTCGGGCTGCCGGTGCCCGGTACGTACACCTACGCGGTGCCGGCGGCGCTCGCCGCCGCGGCGGCGGTGGGGACGCGCGTCCGCGTGCCGTTCGGGACGCGCGGTGTCGAGGGCGTCATCGTCGCCGAGGCCGGGCCGCCCCCGGCCGGCGTCGACGCGTTGCCGCTCGCCGAGGTCCTCGACACCCAGCCCACGCTCGACGCCGCCCTGATCCGGCTGCTCCGGTTCATCGCCGACTACTACCAGGCGCCGCCCGGCGAGGCGGTGCGCCTGGGCATGCCGCCGGGCATGCGCGGCGCCGAGCTGCGGCGCGTGCGGCTGACGGCCCGGGGCGAGCAGGCGCTCGCGGCCGCGGGGGCGGCGCTCACGCGCCAGGGCTTCGAGCTGTCGCCGCGGGAGGCCGAGCTGTGCCGGCGGCTCGCGCGCGGGCCGGCGAGCCTGCGGGCGCTCCGGCGCGAGCGGCCGGAGCACGGCCCGGCGGCCGCGGCGCTGGTCGCCCGCGGGCTGTGCGAGGAGTGGATCGCGCCCCGGCCGCGG
>DASXVK010000254.1:0-14780 GCA_036504295.1 Polyangia bacterium | reverse complement strand
GGGCTTGCCGGCGGGCTGGCTGGCGGGCCCGCCCGCGTCGGCCGGCACCGGCTGCGGCGACACGGCGGGCGGCGTCTCGCGCACCTCGATGCCGCGGCCGCAGCCGAGGGCCGCGCCGAGCGCGAGCGCGGCGGCCGCGGCGCGCCGGGCGCCGCGGCGTTCGCGCACCTTGACCGGGGCCGGCGCCGCCACGGCCGGCGCGATCCCGTGCACGTGGACGCGCAGCCGGCGCGCGGCGATCGTGATCTCGTCGCCGTCGAGGAGCACGACGGGCTTCCCGGCGGGGGCCGCGAGCGAGCGTCCCTCGCGGGTCACGGTCACGGTGCCCGCGCCCTCCGGCCGCAGCAGGATGAGCTGCTGATCGAGCGAGACGAAGAGCTCGCAGGCGGCCGGGCTCGCGCTCCGCCACTGGACGGCCCCGGTCGGGTCCAGCGTGAGGCCGGGCTCGACGCCGCGGAGCGCGACGCAGCTCAGGTACCGCGACGTGCCGCGCGCCGGCGCGAGGTCCTCGAGGCACAAGGCGATCGGCACCGGCATCTCAGGTCTCCTTCAGGTTGCGCGACGGGACCCGCGGGACGAGCCGCGCCGGCGCCGGGATCCCCCGGCGGTGCGCCTCGGCGAGCAGGTGCGCCACCGGCCACTCGACGGCGCCCACGTGCTCCTCGGCGAGCAGCTCGGCGAGGACGCGCACGCGCCACTCGCCGCACAGCGGCTCGTCGGGATCGCCGGTGTACTGCAGGTTCTCCGAGCGGCAGCCGCCGCCGCACAGCGTGGCGAAGGCGCAGCCGGCGCACGCCGCGAGGGTCGCGGCGGGGTGCGGCCGCGCCTGCACCGCGCCCAGGGCCTCGGCGAAGCCGATCGCGCGCAGATCGCCGACCCGCTCCTCCATCTTGAAGCACGTGAAGAGCGCCCCGTCGCTGCGCACGTGCAGGTGGTGGCCGAGGGCGCAGCCGCACCCCTCGCGCCGCTCCGCGACGGGCGCGCGCGGCGCGGCGGCGATGATCTCGCCCGCGCCGAACGCGACGTCGTCGAGCGCCGCCTCGAGCGCGGCCCGCGAGCCGAAGAGGTGCTGGCCCTGCTCGCGCCCCGACAGGTACAGGACGCCGATGGCGATGGGCGTGCCCGGCGGCAGCTGGCGGCGCAGCGCGGGCAGGTGGGTCGCCACCTCCGCCACGTGCTGCGGCATGAGCATGAGGTCGACGGTGCAGGCCCCGCCCGCGCCCACGAGCGCGGCGACGCCGCGCAGGACGCCGGCGAAGCGCGCGGCGCCCGACAGCGCGTCGCAGATCTCCGCCGTCGGCCCGGCCAGGCTCACGCGCACCTCGGCGCCCCGCCGCGTCAGCGCCGCCACGCGGGCGGCGGCGGCGCCCTCGGCGAGCGGCACGCCGTTCGTGAAGACGCACAGCGACAGCCCCGCGGCGACGATGGCCTCGGCGAGATCGAGCGCCCACGGCACGAGCAGCGGCTCGCCTCCGAGCAACGCGACCCGCGTGCCGGGGCCCATGGTCGCGCGCACGTCCCGCACGACGTCGAGGAAGTGCGCGAGGTCGAGCTCGGCCGGGCGCGGCTGGCCCGAGTTCGTGCAGCAGTAGGCGCACGTGAGGTTGCAGGCGTTGGTGAGCTGCAGCTGCACCGACGGGGCCGCCGGCGGCGCCGGCCGGGGCGGGCCGAAGAAGCCGTGCCGCTCGAGCTCACCGCGCAGCGCCGGCGCCAGCGCGGCGACGCCGCGGCCGTCGTCGAGCGCCGCGCGCACGGCCGCCACCTCGGCGGCCGGCACGGGACAGAACACGGCGTGCTCGCGGGAGACGAGGAGCTGCCCCGCCACGAGTGGGACGAAGACGCAATCGGGAGGGAGCCGCACGGGGGAACGATACCGCGGAACGGGGCCGCATGGCCACGGGCCTTGCCCCGTCGAGAATCCGTGACATGCTGATCCAGAGTTCCTGCTGGTCGGGACACTAGCTAGCTCGGTGCTCGGAACCCGTCGCGCGGCCTGGCCGCGGGGGTCCGGGCGCCTCGCCGGCCGCGGCCGTCGCGCCGGCCTAGCCTACGTTCGCGAGCCTTCCCCGAAGGGCGCCATGCGGCGCGAGTCACGGCGACGGCCACTCCGGCGCCGGGGCTGACTGGTCAGCAACGAGGAGGTCGTACGGATGCAGGTTCGCACCCTGGTTGTGTGCTTCTGGGTGGTGGGGGTCACGATGGGCTGTGGCGGCGGCGGCTCGGGTCACCCCGGCACCGGCGGATCGACGGACGCGGGCCCCGGGCGTGATGTCGGCGCGCAGCCGCCGACGGACGGGGCCGCGGGCTCCGACGCCGCAGGCGCGCCCGGGCAGGCTGACGCCGGCCCGGTCCCGGCCAGCGACGCGGGCCCAGCGCCCACGGCCGACTGCTTCGGCGACGTCCCGTGCGCTCCGATCGCCGTCAAGCAGCCGGGGGCCGCGTGCGCGGCGGCCGGCGCCAACACGAGCTGGGTCGTCAGCACCGGGCCCAGCACGACCGGCTACCCCGAGTCGAGCCTCGCGCTCCCGGGGGTCGGCGTGCGCGTCGCCGACCCGGACCTGCACTCCTGCATGGTGCAGGCGACGCCGGCGGGCTGGATGAACGGCTACGCGCGCTTCAGCGCGTTCAACGCCGACTCCTCGCGCATGCTCGTGCGCAAGTCGGGCGGCGCCTGGTTCGTCCTCGACTATGCCAACCTCGGCACGCCCACGCGCGCGATCCCGCCCTCGGGCGACGACGCCGCGCCGCGCTGGCATGGCCGCGACCCCGACGTGCTCTTCTACCTGTCCGGCGCGAAGCTGATGCGCTACCAGGTGTCCTCGGGCACGAGCACCGTCGCGCTCGACGCGAACACCGCGCCGGGCCTCGCCGGCTGCGGCGGCGTCTCGAGCCTCAGCCTGGGCGGGTCCGAAGGCGACGGCTCCGCGGGGAGCCGCTTCTGGGGCTTCATGGTGACGACGAGCTCGAGCTGCGGCGGCAACACCAACCACTACCTCACCGCCGATCTGCAGACCGGGACCACTTGGGTCCACCACCTGCCGTCGGGCCACGGCTTTCCGGACAACTCGTCGATCAGCCTCACCGGCAAGTACTTCATCACCAACAGCCAGGGCAACGCGTGCGGCGGCACCGGCACCATCACGAGCCCGTGCGGCGTCATGGCCTACACGATCACCTTCGACCGCGCCTTCATGGTCCACCCCGATGCCGGCCACAGCGACGAGGCGCTCGGCGCCGACGGTCACGACGTCGAGGTCGTCAAGTCGAACTCGACCGACTACATCGAGGCCATCGACCTCGAGACCCAGGTCACCACGCGCGTCGCGCCGCTCAGCATCAACGGGACCGCCGCGTGGGACTTCCACATCAGCGGCGGCAACTGGGCCATGCCCGGGTGGGTGCTCCTCAGCCAGGACTCCTACAGCTGGAACACGCACTACCTGACGCGGCAGATCGTCGCCGTCGAGCTGAAGGACGCCGCGGTCGCGCGCGTGGTCCACCTCGCGCACCACCGCACGCGGTCGACCCAGTACTGGACCAAGGAGTCGCACGCCGCGGTCAACGCCGACTTCACGCGCGTCGCGTGGCACACGAACTGGGGCGGCAGCGAGGCCGAGGGCGCGAACATGATGTTCTTCCTCGAGCTCCCGCCCGGGTTCCTGAACCACCTCTGACCGACGTCCGCTCCCGCCCGCCTGCCTAGCTCGGCCCTATCCCACCAGGGCGTGTAGTCCCAGCACCGCTCCGCCGGCGCACGCGCCGCCTCGCCGGCCGGCGCGCCGCCGCCCAGTCGTGCGCGTCAGGCAGGCCGCAGGCGCACGCGTCCGGGCTCCACGATTGCCAGGCGCCCCGGCAGTCGCTCGAGCAGGGCGGCCTGCTCGACGAGGTCGGCGAGTAACGCCAGGATCACCGGTCCCGTCGCGTTCGGGGGCAGTTGCAGCACCACGAGACCGTGATACTCGCCTGGCGGGTAGTTGCGAATGTCCGCGAACCCGAAGTCGCCGGTCACCAGGCAGCGCGCGTTCTCACGCGCGTAGGCGGCGATGTGTTCGTCCGGCGCCGGCCCGAGGCCGACGTCGCGGACATCGACGGCGTCGTGGCCGGCGCGCCGGAGCAAGTCGGCCGCGCGGCGGGGCAGATCGGCGTCGACGAGGAAGCGCATGCCGGGAGGGCCCTCACGGGCTCCGGCCCAGACCGCCGGGGAGCGGGTGGAACTCCTCCTGCTCGACGAGCTTGCCGGCGTAGGCGAGCGCGGCGTGGATGTCCTCGCGCGTGACCTCGTAGTCGCGCTGCACGTCCTCGAAGCTCATGCCCCCGGCGAGCTCCGCGAGGATTCGCGCCACGGGGACGCGGGTACCGCGGATGACCGGCTTCCCGTGTTGGACGGCGGGGTCGATGGCGATGCGATCTTCCACGGCTGCGCTCCTGACGTGCCCGCTGGAACAGTAACATCGGCGTGAAGTCGCGGCCAGTCGCGGGCGCCTCGCCGGGCGCGTCGTCCATCAGAAGAGCGGCCCCCGCGCGGCCGGCGCCGACGCCGGCGCCGGCCGCCGCTCGCGACAGACGCGCTCGGCGCGGTAGCCGTGGGCCGCCGAGGCTCCGAACCACACCGCGGCGACGGCCCCGACCGCGGCCCCGCAGAGCAGCGCGATTCCGCCGGCCATGTAGTTTACGCGGCCAAACAGGTTGGCGTCATCCTTCAGGAGGTAGTGCCCGCCGAGAGCCGCGGCCACGACCGCGCCTGCGCCAAGGACGACGGCCCCGGCCAGATCCTTGTCCGGCGCATCGGCGCGCTCCCGCGGGCACCTCACGACGTCCCCCGCGGCCGTGGGCGGGGCCACGATGGGGTACGCGGCGTACGAGCACCCGACGCTCGCGCCGAAGGCGATGATCGCCATCACGACCGGCGCGCGCCCGCGCATGAGCGCCCCCTGACGCATGCCCCGAGCCTAGCTCGCGCGCGCCATGCCGGGCAAGGGCCCCCCGCCGCCCGCGCTTGCCCCCGTCGGCGCGTTCCGTTATGAATGCGACCATGCTGTACCTCAGGCAACTGCTCTCGGGGAACGACTTCGCGCTCGTCAATCCGGCCGCCGCCCAGATGATGAACTTCGCCTACCTCGTCGGCGACCGTGACACGAAGGAGTGCGTGGTGGTGGACCCGGCGTGGGACGTGCGGGGGCTCCTCGGCCTCGCCGCCGAGGACGGCATGAAGGTGACGGGCGTCGTGGCGACGCACAACCACCCCGACCACGTCGGCGGGAACCTGTTCGGGCTCGGCATCGAGGGCGCGGCGGTGCTGGTCGAGCTCTCCAAGGTGAAGGTGTGGGTGCACGAGCTGGACGCCCCGCGGCTCGCGCAGGTGACCGGCCTCTCGCCGGACGATCTCGTCGGCGTCATGGACGGCGGCTCGCTGCCCGTGGGCGGCACCGTGATCGAGTTCATCCACACCCCGGGCCACACGCCAGGCTCCATGTGCCTGCGCGTCGGCGACGGGCTCATCACCGGGGACACGCTCTTCGTCGGCGCGTGCGGCCGGGTCGACCTCCCGGGGTCGAACCCCGACGACATGTTCGCGAGCCTGCAGAAGCTCGCGGCGCTGCCCGACGAGCTCGTCGTCTACCCCGGCCACCACTACGGCGGCGCGCGCACCTCCACGATGGGCGAGGAGAAGCGGACGAACCCGTACCTGCGGGTGCGGACCCTCGAGGAGTGGCGCGGGCTGCAGGGAGAGTAGCCGCATGGCCAAGCTCGTCGAGTGCGTCCCCAACTTCTCCGAGGGGCGCGACCGCCAGAAGATCGACGCCATCACCCAGGCCATCACCCAGGTCGCGGGCGTGCGCCTGCTCGACGTGGACCCCGGCGCCGACACCAACCGCACCGTCGTCACCTTCGTCGGCGCGCCCGAGGCCGTGGCCGAGGCCGCGTTCCAGGCGGTCCGGCGCGCCGCCGAGGTGCTCGACATGCGCACCCACCACGGCGCCCACTCGCGCATCGGCGCGACCGACGTGTGCCCCTTCGTCCCGCTCGAGGGCGTGACGATGGAGGAGTGCGTGCAGCTCGCGCGCGAGCTCGGCGAGCGCGTCGGCCGCGAGCTCGGCATCCCGGTCTACCTATACGAGGAGGCGGCGACGCGCCCCGAGCGCCGCAACCTGGCCGAGATCCGCAAGGGCGAGTACGAGGGTCTGCGCCAGAAGCTCGCCGACCCCGCGTGGAAGCCCGACTACGGCCCCGCCGAGCTCAACCCCGGCGCCGGCGCCACGGTCATCGGCGCGCGCGAGTTCCTCATCGCGTACAACGTGAACCTGAACACGCGCGAGAAGCGGCTCGCCGTCCGCATCGCCCAGGAGATCCGCGAGAGCGGCAAGCCGAAGAAGGACGCCGCCGGCAACTTCGTGCTCGACGCGAAGGGCGAGAAGGTGTTCGACCCGGGCCGCCTGCGCGCGTGCAAGGCCACCGGCTGGTTCATCGAGCAGTACGGGCTCGCGCAGGTCTCGATCAACCTCACGAACTACAAGGTCACGCCGGTGCACGTGGCCTTCGACGAGTGCGTGAAGGAGGCGGAGAAGCTCGGCCTGCGCGTCACCGGCAGCGAGCTCGTCGGCCTCATCCCGAAGCAGGCGCTGCTGATGGCCGGCCGCCACTACCTCGAGAGGCAGGGCCTCTCGGCCGGGCAGCCGGAGGCCGACCTCATCGACGCGGCCGTCCTCTCGCTCGGCCTCGCGCAGGTCGCGCCGTTCGAGCCGAAGAAGAAGATCATCGAGCTCGCCGTGCTCGACGAGCCCAAGCTCGGCGCGATGTCGGTGCGCGGCTTCGTCGACGTGCTCTCGACCGCCTCGCCCACGCCCGGCGGCGGCTCGGTGGCCGCGCTCTGCGGCGCGCTCGGCGGCGCGCTCGCCGCCATGGTCGGCAACCTCACCGTCGGCAAGAAGGGCTACGAGGTCCACGACGCCGAGATGCGCCAGGCGGCCGCGCAGGCCCAGGCGCTCAAGGCCGAGCTCCTCGCCGCGGTCGACCGCGACGCCGCCGCCTACGACGGCGTGATGAGCGCGATGCGCCTGCCGAAGAAGACGCCCGAGGAGGAGACCGCGCGCGCGAACGCCGTCGAGCGCGCCAACAAGGCGGCGACCACGGTGCCGCTCGAGGTGATGCGCGGCGCCGCCGCGGTCGCGGCGCTCACCGAGGGCATCGCCGAGCGCGGCTTCCGCCCCTCGCTGTCCGACGCCGGCGTGGCCGCCGCCGCGGCGCGCACCGCGTGCATCGGCGCCTACCTCAACGTGCGCATCAACCTCGGCAACCTCGCGGACCGCGCCTGGGCCGAGGCCGCGGCCGCCGAGGCCAAGGCGCTCCGCGACGCGACCGTCGCGCGCTGCGACGCTGTCGTCGAGAAGGTCACGCTCGCGCTGTGAGCCCCGTGCGTCTCGAGGTGGCGGATGAGATCGAGGCGCTTCACGCGGCGGTGATGAGGAGCGGCTCGCGGATGACGTCCTGCCCCCGCAGCTCCTCCTCCGCGAGCGTGCGATTCGCCTCGAGCACGAGCGCGGCGGCCTCCGCCAGGCTCGCGCGCGCTTCCTCGAGCGTGGCGCTCTGGGTGTTGGCGCCCGGCAGCTCTTCGATGAAGGCCACGTAGCCCTCCGGAACCTTGCGGTACACGGCCGTGAACTCGGCTCGCATTCGGTGACCTCTCTCCGCAAGAGTAGGCCCGGGGCTCGGCCACGTCCAGTCGAAGCTGAGGCACGCGTGGTGGTCTGGGCCCGCCTCACGCGCCGTCGGCGAGCTCCCGCCCGACCGCCTCGGCGCAGAGCGCGCCGGCCGCGCTCTCCTCGTGCTTGAAGAAGGCGTACACCGTGCGCCCGGCCTGGAGCTGCGCGCGGAGCCGCGCGGTGATCTCGCGCTGCTCGCCCTCGGTGTAGGTCGGGCGCCGGAAGCGGTAGTAGGCGAAGCTCGCCGTGGCCACGTCCGGGGTGACGAGCTTCTCGGCCTCGGCCACGCACAGCGCCGCGTCGACCTCGTGCAGCGTCGCGTACACCTCGTCGACGAACCAGGAGGGGTGCCGGAACTCGAAGGTCGCCGCGAGGCCGCGGGGCAGGGCGGCGAGGAACGCGGCCAGCCGGGGGACGTCGGCGCGCAGGTCGGGCGGGAGCTGGAACAGCACCGGCCCGCGGCGGCCGGCGTCGGCGAGCGGCTGCACCGCGTCGAGGAAGCGCGGGAGGGACGCCGCGGGGTCCTTGAGCCGCTTCACGTGGGTCAGCCACTGGCCCGCCTTGATGGCGAAGCGGAACCCCGGCGGGGTCTCGGCGATCCAGCCATCGACGGTCGCGGCCGACGGCAGATGGCGGAACGTGTAGTTCACCTCGACGCTGGGGAGGCGGCGCGCGTAGTAGGGGAGGAACTTGCCCGCGGGCAGGTCCGGCGGGTAGAAGCCCGCCCGCCAGCCCGGGTAGGCCCAGCCCGAGGTGCCGACATAGAGGCGCTGCATCCTGGTGGGATGCGCGCGCGGGCGTCCCAGCCGTCAGCGCTACTTGCGCCGCTCCCGCGCCAGCGCCTGGGAGCACTCCTTGATCATCGCCCGGCCGTCCCACGCGTCCTCGCGCGTCGGGTCCATCTTCACGCAGGTCTCGAGCTGGCGCAGGGCCGCGTCGCGGTCGCCCTTGGCGAGCAGGGTGTCGGCGAGGTAGAGGACGGTCCGGATCTTCGCCGGGCCGCGGCGGCGCGCGTCGTTGAGGTAGCGCAGCGACTGGTCGAGATCGCGCAGCGGCCACGGCAGCTCGTAGAAGTAGCGGCCGTAGACCATGAGCGGCGCGGCGTTGTCGAAGACCGGGTCGAGCGTCATGGCGCGGTGGATGAGCTTCAGGAAGCGCTTCTGGATGTGCTCGCGGACGGCCCGGATCACGCCGAGGCCGCTCGCGTAGAGGCCGAGCGAGGTCGCGGCGTAGTAGCAGCCCTCGATGCGGTCGGGGGCGAGGCGCATCGCCTGCTCGGCGTAGACCAGCCCCCGGGCGCCGTAGTCGCGCCGCTGCGCCTTGTCGGTGGCGCCGCTCAGGGCCGAGAACGCGCGGCCGAGGCGCCACAGCGCGTCGTAGCTGCGCGGGTCGGCGACGAGCGCCTGCTCGTACAGGGAGATGGCCTCCCAGACGTGCTGGGGGCCGGTGCGCCCCCGGTAGAGGTGGTCGCCGCGCTCGATCAGCTCGCGGGGGCTCGCCGGCGCCGCCTGGTCCGCGCGGGCCGGGGCGCCAGCGAAGAGCAGCACGGACGCGAGCAGGGCAGCGTAGCGCATCTGAGCAGGTACATACCCTCACGCCGGCCGCCGCGCAACGTCCTTGCGCGGCCCCGCGTCGGTCGCGTAGGTTGATGTGGCCGTGCTGACCCCCGACCTCGCGCCGCCCCCCGTCGCGCCCGCACCCGAGGCGCTGTTCCCGCGGCTCGGGCGCTGGGCGTACCGCCGCCGCCGGGCCGTGCTGTGGGCGAGCGGCGCCCTGTTCGTGCTCTCCCTCGCGGGCGTGGTCACCGGCGGCCGCCTCGCGAACGTCCTGGCCGGGTCGACCGAGGCCGGGCGGGCGCTCACCCTGGTGCAGAAGGAGCTGCCGCAGGCCGGCGGCCACGCCTTCACCCTGGTGCTCGGCAGCAAGGACCTGAGCGTGACCGATGCGCGCTTCCGGGCGGCGGCGGAGGCCGCGCTCGCGCCGGCGCGGGCCGACGGGCGCGTGCAGCTGGTGCAGACCCCGTGGGACGCCCCCGAGCCGGTGCGCCGCGCGCTCATGGGCGCCGACGGCCGCCACGCGCTCGTCAACGTGACGCTCGGCACCGACCCGCGCGAGGCGTCGCTCGCGTTCGGCGAGCTGCGCCCCAAGCTGCGCTCCGACACCCTGACGCTGGTGGCCACCGGCGAGCTCGCCACCGACCACGACTTCGACACGATGCTGTTCGAGGACCTCAAGCGCGTCGAGTACGTGGCGCTGCCGCTGGCGCTGCTCGTCCTCGTGCTCGTCTTCCGCTCGCTCGTCGCGTCGCTCCTCCCGGTCGGCGTCGCGGGCCTCGCGGTGCTCGGCGGCCTCGCCGGCGTCTTCGCCCTCAACCGGGTGATGAACGTGTCGCAGTACGCGCTCAACATCGTCAGCATGGTCGGCCTCGGCGTAGCGATCGACTACTCGCTCTTCATCGTCACCCGCTTCCGGGAGGAGCTCGCGGCCGGCGCCAGCGTCGAGGACGCCGTCGCGGTCGCGGTGGGCACGGCCGGCCGCGCGGTGCTCTTCTCGGGCGTCGCCGTGGTCGTCGGCCTCGGCGGGCTGCTCTTCTTCCACGGAATCTTCCTCGATACCGTCGGCCTCGCCGGCAGCCTCGTCGTGGCGCTGGCCGTGCTCTACGCCCTGACGTTCCTGCCCGCGCTCCTCGGCGTGCTCGGCACGCGCGTCGACGCCGGGCGGCTGCCGCTGCCCCGGGCGCTCTCCACCGACGGGCTGTGGCACCGGATCGCGGTCGGCGTCATGCGCCGGCCCGTGGTCGTGCTCGTGCCGACCCTGGCCGTGCTCGTGCTCGCTGGCTGGCCCTTCGGCCGGGTGCAGCTCGCGGCGTCGGACGTGAACATCCTGCCGCACCACGCCGAGTCGCGCCACGGGCGCGAGCTGCTCGTGCGCCACTTCGGCGAGGACCCGACCCCGCTCCTCGTCGTCGCGCACTTCACCGCCGGATCGCCGCTGACACGGGCGCGCATCGAGCAGCTCCACGCCGTCGGGCGGCGCATCGCCGCGCTGCCCCGGGTGGCGCGCGTGCAGAGCGTCGTCAGCCTGCCCGAGCTGGGCGCCGAGGAGCACACCACGTTGCTCACGATGCCCCGCCTGATGATGCCGCGCGACCTGCGCGACGCCATCGACGAGAGCGTGGGCGAGAGCATCGTGCTGCTGGCGGTGAACGCGGCCCGCGGTGCGACCCCGACCGAGCGGATGGCGATCGCGCGCGGCATCCGCGGCTTCGGCGGCCTCGCCGGGGGCGAGCTGCTCGTCACGGGCCTGACCGCGATCGACCTCGACTACTCCGACTACATCCGCGGCCGCGTGCCGGTCGCCGTCGGCTTCGTCATGGCCGCGACCGCCGTCATCCTGTTCCTGCTGCTCGGCTCGGTGCTGCTGCCCCTCAAGGCGGTGGTGATGAACCTGCTGTCGCTCACGGCCTCGTTCGGCGCGCTGGTGTGGATCTTCCAGGACGGCCACCTCGCCCGCGTGCTGCACTTCGTGCCCGCCCCCATCGAGCCCGCGCTGCCGATCGTGCTCTTCTGCCTCATCTTCGGCCTGAGCATGGACTACGAGGTCTTCCTGCTCACGCGCATGCAGGAGGAGTGGGCGCGGTCCGGCGACAACGGCCAGGCGGTGGCGACCGGGCTCGAGCGCAGCGGCCGCCTCATCACGAGCGCCGCCGGCATCATGGTGCTCGTCTTCGCCGCCTTCGCCTTCGCCAGCATCGTGCCGATCAAGGCGCTCGGCATCAGCATGGCGCTGGCCATCGCGCTCGACGCGACCATCGTACGGATGCTGGTGGTGCCGGCGACGATGCGCCTGCTCGGGCACCTCAACTGGTGGGCGCCCGCGCCCCTCGCGCGCCTCTACCGGCGCATCGGGCTCGGCGAGGCGCGCGACTAGTCGCAATGCGGTTCAGATAGGACGCGGATGGTTGAACCGCCAAGACGCAAAGGCAGCGAACCCGGTGCAGTCAGGGACGGCGTCTGACGAAAAGGGTCGCGTTGGCGTAGGGAGACGGATCTGGGTTGGGTCGCGCCGAGAGTGAGCGAACGGCGCTCGAGCACGGGGCGGCGGGGCGCCCGCAACCAACCCCAAAGCCTACTGCCCGGCTCCTCGTTACCCGGTCTTTCTTGCCACCGGTGCCTTGGCGTCTTGGCGGTTCAAATTCCTATCTGAACCGCATTGCGACTAGGCGTTGACGGCTACTGCATGCCGAGCTTCGTCGCCAGCGTCTTGCACTCCCGCAGGTAGCGCACGCCGTCGGGCCGGTCTTCCTTCGACGGGTCCTTCGTCAGGCACTCGCGCAGCATCGCCTCGGCGTCGCCCTTGCGACCGTCCGCCTCGTAGAGCTGCGCGAGGTAGAGGTAGTTGCGCAGCTTCTGCGGCGAGCGGCGCTTGGCGTCCTGGAGGTACTGCTCAGCCTTCTTGTAGTCGCGCTTGGGCCACGGCAGCTTCATGTAGAAGACGCCGTACGCGCGCGGCGGGCCGGCGTAGTCGAAGCTCGGGTCGAGCGCCATCGACCGGTCCGCCCAGGCGCGGAACTTCCCCTCGACGCCCTGGCGCAGGGCCGTGAGGACGCCGATGCCCATCGAGTACTCGCCGAGGCAGATGAGGCTGTAGAACCAGCCCTCGACGCGGTCCGGCCGCAGCTTCGCGGCGCGCTCGCCGTAGCCGAGCCCCTCGGTGCCGAGCTCCTTCTTGCGCTTCGTGCTCGCGATGGTGTCCGACAGGGAGTAGTAGCTGCGCGCCAGCCGCCACAGCGCGTCGAAGTTGTTGGGGTCGAGCTTGAGGACCTCCTTGTAGAAGAAGATCGCCTCCCACTGGACCTTCTCGCTGTAGCGCTTGCGGTAGGCGTCGTCGCCCTGCTTGAGGAGCTGCTGGATGTCGCCCGGGGCCTGCGCCCGGGCGGGCAGGGGAAGCAACGTGAGGGCGGCGAGGAGCACGGCGGCGCGCGTCATGAGATGAGCGTAGCAAAGGCGCGGGCAGGCGTCCAAGCCGCGGGTCAGCGGCCGCGGGCGCGGCGGCGCCAGGCCGCGCCGAGCGCCGCGAGCGCGACGAGCAGCCAGGCGGGCGCGGCGGTGCCGGCCGCGCCGGCCCGGCACGCGCAGCCGCCGCGGCCGCCCAGGTCGGCGGGCGCCGCGTCGCCCGGGGCGGCGTCGCCCGGGGCGGCCGGCCCGTCGCCGGCGTCGTCCGCGACGGGCATCGCGTCCGGCGCGCCCGCATCCTGGGCGGTCGTGGGGACCTCGTAGGCGTCGATGACGTAGCCCGCCCCGTGCGTGTTCGGGTCGGAGACGAGGCGCACCCGCACGGTGTCGCCGGGGACCGCGACCGAGGTGAAGCTCCCGCGGGCCCCGGTGTAGACGGCGTAGAGGCGCACCGCGGGGTCGTAGAGGTAGACGTGGTCGTAGTTGGCCTCGGTGTCGAAGCTGGCGAAGTGCACGCGGACGGCCGCGGCGCCGGGGTGGCTGATGTCGACCACCTCGTCGCGCAGGTCGCCGTAGGGGTGCGCCGACTCCACCGCGGTCGCGTAGGACGCCCACGCGCCGGCGTCGGGGGCGGGCGGCGCGAGGTCGTCGAGCAGGCCGCGCCAGGTGAAGATGCGGCGCAGCGTCTCGGTGTTGGCGCCGGCCGCGATCTGCTGGTCGGTCGTGAGGATGGCCTGCGCGCTCTGCTTGAACGTGGCGTCGGGCGCGAGGAGGTACTGGCTCTGCACCACCTCGGTGAGCATGTCGAGGTGGCCCACCGCGAGGGCCGCCTCCCACAGCGCCGCCGAGTAGATCTCCCCGTCGTCGTGCACCTCGTTGTCCGCGTGCTCGGGGTAGTGCTTCGTGCCGTCGAGGCGGCGCAGGCAGGGCGGCGAGGTCGTCGCGACGGGGCTGGTGTCCCACGGCATGACGCAGGCGGGGTCCAGGACGTTCGTGCCCGCGACCGCGTGGCCGACCCCGGCGAAGAAGTCGCCGAAGCCCTCGCCCATGGCCCCGGCCTGGGCGGTCGAGCCGAAGCCCGGCACCTGGTCGTCCTGGATGGCGTGGCCGTACTCGTGCAGGAGGACGTCGGCGTCCTCGGCGTCGTCGACGCCGCCGCGGCCGAAGGTGAGCGTCTTCTTCTGCGGGTCGTACCAGGAGTTGTCCTGGCGGGAGTCGTTGACGTGGGTCTCGATGGGCGCCGCCATCAGGGTCGCGAACCCGAGCGTGCGCAGGCGCCGCGCGGCCCGATCGAGGTGGAAGTACGCCATGGTCTCCTCGAAGCCGTCCTGCGAGCGGGTGTAGTTGAACACGCCGGACGGCTCCGTCGACTGCCCGTTGGCGCCGACGAAGACCGTGACGTGCGGCCCCTGCAGGTGGCCGGAGTCGTCGAGCTCGGGCAGCGTGACCTGCACCCGGGCGGCGGTGAGCGCGTCGCTGTCGGCGTTGTTGTTGTCGGCGAGGGTGAGGTCGCCGGTCATCGCCATCGGGTTCGGGTCGTACACCCAGCCCTGGCCGTCGGCGCGCCGGAGCAGGTCGCGCTGCGCGACCACGCGGCCGTCGTCGGCGACGATGACCTGCTGCAGGCGGGCGGGCGCGTCGCGGCGAACGAGGACGCGCCAGGCGCCGCGGCCGTCGTCGAGCACGACCGGGGTCGCGTCCTCGACCGCGCCGGCCGGCGCGCCGGCCGCGAGCGCGGCGGCGACGGCCGTGTCGGCGGCGGCCAGGCGCCCGAGGCGCGGCGCCGGCGCCGCGAGGCCCGGCACGTAGCCCGACCGCACGAGGAAGACGCGGGCGTCGTGGCCCCGGTGGACGGCGACCTCCACCCCGTGCACCTCGAGCCCGCCGGCGTGCTGGCGCAGGCGCACGTGCGACCCCACGAGGCTCTCGTGAACGCTCGCGACCACGAGGTCGCGCGCGTCGTCGAGGCCGAAGAGCGGCGCGTGGCGCGCGAGGAAGGCGAGGGCGGCCTCGGCCGGCGGCCCTGCCGCGGCCGGGAAGTCGCCGGCGACCTCCCGCGCGACGCCGAAGGCCGGATCCCACGCGACCCGCGCGGGCGCGGCGCTCGTGGCCGCGAGCGCCGCGC
>DASXVK010000253.1:0-3910 GCA_036504295.1 Polyangia bacterium | reverse complement strand
CCCCCCCCCCTGGGATCGACTAGCAGCCTGCCGGTGCTGGACCACGTCTCGATGCCCTCGTCCGACCACTCGAACCCGCTCCCAAAGCTCGGGCTTGCCCGCAGGCTGCTAGTGCCCGCCCTTCGCCGACAGCTTGATGCCGAGGGCGCGCTCGATGCCGGTCAAGACGAGCGCGACGGTGCCGCCGAAGAGGACCGGCCCGGTCACGCACACGACCAGGTAGACCCACTGGGCCTGGAACCCGGCCTTCGCCGGATCGGCGTCCTGGCCGATGGCCGCCAGCCACTCGAGGAACGACATGCTAGCCTCCTCCGTGCGCGATCTTCAGCACCAGCTTGAGGCCCACCATCACGACCGCGAAGTAGGCGATGTAGGCGAACGCCATGCGCAGCCGGGGCCCGCCGAGGCGGCGGGTCAGCGACGCGCCGACCTGCGAGCCGATGGTGGAGCCGACGAGCAGCCCCAGCACGATGACCAGGTGCACGTTGCCCTTCGAGCCGTGGCTGAAGGCGCCGTACGCCGACGAGAACATGATCTCGAAGAGGTCCGTGCCCACGGCGACCGCGGTGGGGCAGCCGATGATGTAGATGAGGGCGGGCATGCGGATGAAGCCGCCGCCCACGCCGAGCAGGCCGGCGAGCACGCCGGTGGCGAAGCCGACGCCGAGGATGATCCACAGGGAGATCGACTTGATCCCCGAGCGCGGCAACGAGATCATCGGCCACAGGCGGACCGCCGCGAGCCGCTCGACGATCCAGGTCTTCGTGATGACGTCCTCGCCGCCGGCGCGCACGGCCGCGAGCGCCTTGCGCGACTCCTTGTACACCATCGTGCCGATCCAGATGAGCAGCGCCATGTAGATGGCGCTCATCACCAGGTTCATGACGGGGATCTTGGCGCCGTTGAGCGTGACGTCGCCCGCCTTCTTGAGGACCTCGAGGACCGTGGCGCCCACCTCGACCCCCGTGGCGGTGCCCACGATCATGAGGAAGCCGAGCTTGTAGTCGATGTTCCCGATGCGGCCGTGGCGCATGGTCGCCGCGGTCGACATGCCGAGCATCTGCGCGAGGTCCGAGCCGACGGCGACGTTGTAGGGGATGCCGAAGATGATGTTCAGCGCGGGCGTCAGCAGGAAGCCGCCGCCCACGCCGAAGAGGCCGGCCATGAAGCCCACGATCAGCCCGAGGCTGGCGAAGGCGACCAGGGCCTGGAAGACGGTCATACCGAACATCAGTCGCCCCTCCTTGTCGGGCTCCGGGTCGCGACCGGGGGCGCCGCCCCGGCGGCGGCCTCCTCCGGTGGCACGCGGAACCGGTAGTTGCCGCACATGAACTGGTCGACGTACCAGCGCATCGTCGCCTCGCTGGCCATGAACATGTCGAGCTGGCGCGAGCAGGCCATCAGGCGGCCGAGCACGTCGAGGCGCGCCTCCATCGCCTCGCGTGGGTAGCGCTTGAGCCACGCGTTGACGAGGTCCTGGCGCACGTCCACCGAGTAGCCCCACTGGCGCAGGCACTGCTCGAGGAACCGCGCCCGGAGGTTCTTGCGGTAGGGGTCCGCGCCGCCGCCCTTGAACCGGAAGTTGACGAAGCTCGAGCTCTGCGAGTCGTCGACGCAGGCGTCGACCATGGCGTAGTGGTAGGCGAGCCGCGAGTTGAAGTTCACGTAGTTCGCGGCGATGGCGACGTAGCTGCGCGCGCCGAGCTCGCGGCTCTCGGTGGCGCGGTCCGTGATGGCGCGCGCCACGACCGAGGCGAAGCCCGAGAGGCTCACGTAGTCGCGGCCGGCCCACGACACGTCGGGGTGGCTCATGCCGCGCCACAGCGCCCGGAACGGGATCGACCGGATGTCGTCCGGGCGCACCCGCGGGGCGCCCGCGGCCTCGGGCGCGAGCCCGCCGCCGAGGTCGAGGACGTGCAGGTCGATCGGCACGTCGGACTCGAGCACCTTGATGCCGGAGGCTTCGTCCTCGACCTCGTGATCGCCGAGCGAGAAGACGGTCTGCACCGCCTTCTCGTGGGCGAAGCGGATGATGTCGTGGACCGAGCGGCAGCTCGACGAGCGGAAGCCCCAGGCCTTCGGGTCGAGCAGCTTGAGGGCGGTGATCCGGTCGGCGAGCGGGTGGGGCGGCCGCGTCGCGCGCAGGCGGCCGCGGGCGCCGCACTCGGCCGTGAAGAGCAGGCCCGGGTAGACGCGCCGCGCGGCCGCGTCCAGGCTCACCTCGGCGTCCGGCGCGAGCCGGCGGGTCGCCTCGCCGGCCTCGAAGAGGGCGGGCACGCGGAACTCGCGGATGAGCGCCGCGGAGTGGCCCGCCGGGTTGCCGAAGTCGACGATGAGGCCGCCGATGCGCGGCAGGAACTTCACGCACTCGGGGCAGGTGTGGCGCAGCACGACGATCGCGCCCTCGGGCACGCGGGCGAGGTCGCGGGCGCTGTCGGCGACGCGGACCGGGCCGGACACCCGGCCCGGGTAGATCGTGATCCCGCCGGTGAGGAGCGGCAGCGCCTTGGGCGGGCGGAGCGCGCGCGGGCGGTCGGCGCCCATGCGCAAGGCCCGCGCCTGCAGCAGCCAGAGTACGCCGGCGTCGTCGACCGCCCACTCGATGTCCTGGGGGACGCCGAAGAGGCGCTCGAGGCGGAGCGCCTGCGCGCACAGCTCCGCGAGCTCCTCGTCGCCGATGCTCGGCGCGGCCGCCTGCTCCCCGGGCACGGCGGCCTCGCGCGTGCCGCCGTCGGGGTCGAGCACGGTCTGGGTGCCCTTGTACGCGTGGTGGCGGCCGAGCACCACGTGGCGGCGCGCGCGGCTGACGAGGAAGCGGTCGCCGGCGCACGCGCCGGTGAAGCCGGCGCCCCAGGCGGAGGTGGCGAGCAGCGTGTCCGCCCGCGGCTCGGTGGGGTCGCGGGTATAGATCACGCCGGAGCTGCGCGCCGCGGCCATGCGCAGGAAGAGCACCGCCATCGGGCAGTCGATCTCGGCCACGCCGGCGCCCAGCCGGTAGGCGATGGCGCGCGCGTTGAAGCGGCTCGCGCACACCTCGCGGTAGGCCTGGACGAGCTGCTCCCGCGGCACGTTGATGCGGCTGTCGAACTGCCCGGCGAAGGTGAGCGCGCCGTCCTCGCCGGCCGCGCTCGAGCGCACGGCGAAGGTGCTCTGCGCCCGGCACATGAGGCGCCGCACCTGGGCGTCGATCGCGACCTCGATCTGCGCCGGCAGCGGGGCGGTGAGCACGAGCTCCCGCAGGCTCCGCGACACGCGGCCCAGCTCGTCCGGGTCATCGACGTCGAGCTCCCGGAGCTCGCGGCCGAGGCGCTCGTTGAGGCCGCTCGTGCGGGCGAGCTGGTGGTACGCCGCGGTCGTGAGCACGAACCCGTCGGGCACCGAGAAGCCGGCCGCGCGGAGCTGGGCCAGCGTGGCCGCCTTGCCCCCCACCTGCGCCGTGTCGGCGGGCGTGATCTCGGCGAGGGCGCAGGAGAACTCGTGGCGCGCGTCGTGGTCGGCCGCGGTGAAGAGGCCGTCGACCTCGTGGCGGATCGCGCCCAGCACGGTCCCGAGATCGCCGTACCGGCCCTCGGCGAGCTGGTCGAGGGCGCCGACGAGATCGCCGCTGCACGCGAGGAGCCGCGCGACGCGGTCGCGCACCAGCGGGTCGGCGACGGGCAGCAGGAGCAGGTCGTTCTCGAGCTCGGTGATGAGCTCGAGGGCGTCGTTGTTGGCCGCGAGCACCTGCCGCAGCTGCGCGTAGCGGCGAGCCAGCCGCTCGGCCGTCGGCTCCTCGGGTCGCTCGCCCCGGCCGTGCCCGCGCAGCCAGCCCAGCACTAATCGCCTCCGGGGGGGGGGGGGGGGGGGGGGGGGGGGGGGGGGGGGGGGGGGGGGGGGGGGGGGGGGGGGGGGGGGGGGGGGGGGGGGGGGG
>DASXVK010000252.1:0-2266 GCA_036504295.1 Polyangia bacterium | reverse complement strand
AAGGCGGCGTCGAGCTTGAAGCGCGGCAGGGCGACGTCCACCCGCTCCCGCCGGAGCGCCTTGACGTAGGCCGCCAGCCGGGCGACGTCGAGGCCCTGCTCGACCTTGGCGAGCCCGTCGGCGGCCCTCGGCAGCACGATGACCAGCGCGAGGTCGCGCTCGGCGGTGCCGCGGTAGGGCAGCTCGAGCACCAGCGTGTCGCGCGTCTCGGCGTACCCGGCGCTCGTCGTCTGGTGCATCATCGCGACCGGCCGCTTCTGGGTGGGCGTGACGAGGAAAGGCTCGTTGTAGGTGGCGTGCTTCTCGAACTGGTGCTGCCAGTCGGCCTTGAAGTAGATGGCGTTCACCAGCACGAGCCGGGTCGCGGCGGTGAGGACGCCCGCCCCGATGAGGTCGCGGATGCGGCCGTTCGTGCGGTCGCTCACCCAGCCGTTGATGGCGCGGCGCGCCTTCTCCGCGGCGCGCACGAAGCTCACGACCTCGGCGGCGGCCGCGTAGTGCTCCTTCGTCAGGGCGGCGAACTCCGGCTGCAGCGGCTTGCCCTGCTGCACGAAGAGGCGGTTCGCGATGCGCAGCTCGGGGGCGCCGCCGCCCGCGCTCTCGAGCTCGCGCACGAGCGCGCCCATGCCCGCGTGCAGGGCCGGCGCCGCGAGCCGGAAGCGCAGGACCTTCGCCATCTCCTTGGCCGTGTCGCCCTGGGCGCCGGCGGCGGTCATGGCGAGCGCGAGCGAGACGCTCGCCGGCGAGAAGCACAGGTTGCCGGGCTTCTGCCGCAGCTGGCCGTAGAGATCGAGGGCGAAGCCGTTCGTCCCCTCGACGATGGCGGGCGGCACGGCCGCGGCGGCCGGCCGGGGCGCGGCGAGGGCCGGGGCGGCCGCGAGGAGCGCGGCGGCGAGCACGAGCGAAACGGCGACGGGGCGCATGGGACCTCCAGTGCGAGCGACGTGAGCGCTCCCTCGAACGCACGGGAGCGCCGGCCGGGTCTACGCGAGCGCGGGCGAGTATGCGCCGATCGGCCCCCAGCAGGCCATCGTGGAGACGGTCCTACCGCCGCCCCGCCCGCGAAGGACACCCCCCCGCGCAGTTCCCCCGCGCCCCGCCCTGCGCTATGACCCGCCCATGAGCCCGCTCGCGGTCACCATCCGTCCGGCGCGCGTCGCGGACGCGCCCGTGCTCGCCGCGGCCGAGCGCGCCATCGCGCAGACGCCCGGCTTCCTCATCTCGCAGCCGCACGAGCTCCTGGACGCGGACTTCGCGCAGAAGATCGCCGCGCTCGCGGGCACCGACAACGGCCGCTACCTCGTCGCGGAGAGCGACGGCGCCGTCGTCGGCCACGCCATGCTCGACCCGATGGCGCGCGCGGCGGTGCGCCACGTCGTCCACCTGACCATCGCCGTGCACCCCGGCTGGCAGGGCCGCGGCGTCGGGCGGGCGCTGCTCACGAGCCTCATCGCGTGGGCGCGGGGCGCGCCGGCGGTCGACGTGATCGAGCTGCACGTGCGCTCATCGAACGTCGCGGCCCAGGCGCTCTACCGCAAGCTCGGCTTCACCGAGGTGGGCCGCTGGTTCCGGCGCGTGAAGCTCGGCCCGGGGCAGTATTTCGACGAGGTGGCGATGGAGCTGTGGGTCGGCGACGCGCTCGACTGAAGCCCAGCGCGACGACCAGCACCACCAGCGCCGCGCCCAGGCCGCCGCCGGCGGCGTTCGCCCCGCTCCGGCACCCACAGCCGCCCCCCGGCGCGGTGACCACCGCCCCGCCCTCGCCCGCCGGCGCGGCGTCGAGACGGCCGCCGTCCAGCGCGGGCGCGCCGTCGGGCCGGGTCGCCGGGCCATCCCCGGCCCGCGCGTCGGCGGGCGGCGAGGCCGCGTCCCCCGGCGTCCCGCCGTCGGCCGGCGGCGGCGGCGCCGCGCTGTCGTCGGCGAGCTGCCCGTCGTCCGCATGGCAGGCGTCGTGCCAGCCCGGCACCGCCACCCCGCAGCGCTGGATCGCGAAGAAGCGCGTCGCGAGCTCCGCCGTGGCGCGGAAGGTCGCGTCCGGCGCCACCGGGAACGCGTCGGACGTGGCCGTCGTCCCGCCGATGCTGGCGCGGAGGACGTACTGTCCCGCCGTCACGAGCGCGCTGAAGTCGGCGCGCCAGAAGTGCTTGCCCCAGGCCGCGCCGGCGTCCTCGAGGGCGCCGCTGAAGACCACCGCGCCGCCCCCGTCGACCACCGCGAAGGTGCCGGCCGCGCCCGCGTGGTCGGTCGTGTCCACCACGCGGGCGAG
>DASXVK010000251.1:0-8098 GCA_036504295.1 Polyangia bacterium | reverse complement strand
TGGCGCGACGCCGCCGAGGGCGCCGCCCGCCTCGAGCACTGGCTGCGCGAGCGCTGCACCGGCGCGAGCTGGGAGGTGGCGTCGTGCGGCCTCTGGCGCGTCTGGTCCCTCTTCTACGTCGGCGACCTCGTCGAGCTCGAGCGCTGCGTATCGCTCTTCCTGCGCGACGCCGAGGAGCGCGGCGACCTCTACGCGGCGACGAACTTCCGCACCGGCCTCGCGACCACCGCCTGGCTCATGCGCGACGATCCGGCCGGCGCCCGCGAGGAGGCCCGCACCGCGCTCGCGCGCTGGTCGCGCCAGGGCTACCACACGCAGCACTGGCTCGGGTTCAGCACCGAGGCGATGATCGCGCTGTACGAGGGCGACGTGGCCGCGGCGCGCGCGCACATCGCGCAGCAGTGGCCGGCGCTCCGGCGCTCGCTCCTGATGCGGGTGCAGGCCGTGCGCGTCGAGGCGCTGCTCTTCCGCGCCCGGGCCGCCCTCGCCGCCGCCCGCGACCCGGGCGCCGCCCCGGCGCTGCTGCGCGCCGCCACGCGGGACGCGCGGCGGGTGCGCCGCGAGCGGACGCGCTGGACGGCGCCCCTCGCCGACCTCGTCGAGGCCGGCGTCGCCGCGTGCGCCGGGGACCGGGCCCAGGCGGTGGCGCACCTCGAGGCGGCGATCCGCGGCTTCGACGCGGCGGACATGGCGCTCTACCTCATCGCCGCCCGCTACCGCCTCGGCGAGGTGCAGGGCGGCGAGGCCGGCGCCGCGCTGACGCGCGCGGCCCGGGCCTGGCTCGAGGCGCAGCGCGTCCGCAACCCGGCGCGCTTCGTCACCATGCTGGCGCCCGGCTTTGACGATTGAGAAAGGGACCCTGAGCGGGTCCCTTTGACCCCCCGCGCAGAGTGCGGGCAGGCACAGCCCGCCAGCACTCACGCGACTGGACTGCCGCCGCGCTACCGCCTACTCGTGCCGCAGCTTCTTGTACTTGATGCGGTGCGGCTGCTCGGCCTCGGCGCCGAGCCGCTTCTTGCGGTCGGCCTCGTAGTCGCGGTAGTTGCCCTCGAACCACTCGGCGTGGCTCTCGCCCTCGAAGGCGAGGATGTGGGTGGCGATGCGGTCGAGGAACCAGCGGTCGTGGCTGATGACGACCACGCAGCCGGCGAACTCGAGCACGGCGTCCTCGAGGGCGCGCAGCGTGTCGACGTCGAGATCGTTGGTGGGCTCGTCGAGCAGGAGCAGATTGCCGCCGCTCTTGAGGAGCTTGGCGAGGTGGACGCGGTTGCGCTCGCCGCCCGAGAGCATGCCGACCTTCTTCTGCTGATCCCCGCCCCTGAAGTTGAAGCCGGAGCAGTAGGCGCGGGCGTTCACCTTGCGCTTGCCAAGCTCCAGGATCTCGGCGCCGCCGGAGATCTCCTGGAACACGGTCTTCTCGGGATCGAGCGCGTCCCGGTTCTGGTCGACGTAGGCCATGGCCACGGTCTCGCCGACGCGCAGCGTGCCCGCGTCCGGCTGCTCCTGGCCGGTGATCATGCGGAAGAGCGTGGTCTTGCCGGCGCCGTTCGGGCCGATGACGCCGACGATGCCGCCCGGCGGCAGCCGGAACGTCAGGTCCTCGAAGAGGAGGTTGTCGCCGTAAGCCTTGCGCAGCCCGTCGGCCTCGACGACGACGTTGCCGAGGCGCGGTCCCGGCGGGATCGCGATCTCGAGCTTGTCGAGGCGCTCGGCGGTCTCCTGCGCGAGGAGCTGCTCGTACGCCTGGACGCGGGCCTTGCTCTTCGCCTGCCGCGCCCGCGGCGCCATGCGCACCCACTCGAGCTCGCGCTGCAGCGTCCGCTGCCGCGCCGACTCGGTCTTCTCCTCGAGCGCGATGCGCTTCTGCTTCTGGTCGAGCCAGGACGTGTAGTTGCCCTCCCACGGGATGCCGTGGCCGCGGTCGAGCTCGAGGATCCACTTCGCGACGTTGTCGAGGAAGTAGCGGTCGTGCGTGATCGCGACCACCGTCCCCGGGTACTCCGACAGGTGCCGCTCGAGCCACGCCACCGACTCGGCGTCGAGGTGGTTGGTGGGCTCGTCGAGGAGCAGGAGGTCCGGCTTCTCGAGGAGGATGCGGCACAGGCCCACGCGGCGCCGCTCGCCGCCGGAGAGCTTGCTCACGTCGGCGTCGCCCGGCGGGCAGCGCAGCGCGTCCATCGCGATCTCGAGGGTGCGGTCGAGGTCCCAGGCGTTCGCCGTGTCGATCTGATCCTGCAGCTTGCCCTGCTCCTCGAGCAGCGCGTTCATCTCGTCGTCCTCGAGGGGCTCGGCGAACCGGTTGCTGATCTCCTCGAAGCGCTTGAGCAGCGCCCGCGTCTCGCCCACCGCCTCCTCGACGTTGCCGCGCACGTCCTTGTCGGGGTCGAGCCGCGGCTCCTGCGCGAGCATCCCCACGCGCACGCCGTTGGCCGCCCAGGCCTTGCCCAGGAACTGCTCCTCGAGCCCGGCCATGATCCGCAACAGCGTCGATTTGCCGGCGCCGTTCGGGCCGATGACGCCGATCTTCGCGCCCGGGTAGAAGCTGAGCCAGATGTCGCGCAGGATCTCGCGGTTGGGCGGGACCACCTTGCCGACGCCCTGCATCGTGAAGATGTACTGGTAGGCCATGGGCCTACTCGTACCCGAAAGCGGGGCCGAGTCAAGCCGCAGGGAACGGGGCGAACGGGGCGGGGAAGGCTACGGGCCGAACTCGCAGCGGATGCCGTAGTGGTCGGAGAGGTGCTTGATCGTGCTCGTGCCGACGGTGAGGTTGATCTCGGCGTCGAAGATGAGCGAGCGGCCCTTGAAGGTCGCCGGCGCGATGGCCTGGTACATGCAGTGGTCGATGCGGGAGTCGGCCGAGTTGTCGGTCCCGACCTGCATCGGCAGGGCCGCCTCGCGGCACCAGGTGCACTGGTTCCAGTCCGCGTTGGGGTCGGTCCAGGTCTCGAGCAGCTTGTTGTAGCTGACGAGGTCGGCCGCGAGGCAGGGCGGCGTCTCCGCCTCGCACGTGCCGATCGGGTCCGGGCCCGTGTTGAAGTCGCCGAGCAGGAAGGTCGGGCCGGCGGCGTAGCCCTGGGCGGTGGCGAAGGTGTTGAGCTCGGCGATCTGCGCCAGCCGCTGCGTCTGCCCGGTCGCATCGTAGGTGGAGGCGATGTGCGTGCACATCACGTGAAAGTGCGCGTCGGGCGTGACCACGTCCACGCCAAGCAGCTTCCGCCGGAGCGTGGCCGGGAAGTCCTGCACCGTGTAGGTCAGGTCCCGGCCGCGGTAGAGCGGGTGCTTCGAGAGGATCAGCACGCCGTTGCCGGCGGCGGCCGTGCGCTCCTCCTGCCACCAGGCGTAGGGGAAGGTCGTGGCGACCTGCGCCGCGACCTGCTCCTGGGAGGTGTACGAGAGCCACACCTCCTCCATGCAGAGCACGTCGGCGTCGAGCCCCTTCACGGCCTCGACGACGAGCGGCAGCCGCTGCGCCGCGCCCTTGATGGTCGGGATGAGCGCGGCGTTGAAGTTCGCGACCTTGACGTTCGGCGCGCCCGTGGGGAGCGGCGTGGGCAGGTCCTCGGCGAGCGTCGGGGAGACCCGCGGGCCGTCAGCGGGTGCCGCGTCGGCCGCCGGGGCGGCATCGTCAGCGGCCGCGGTGTCTCCCGCGGCCGCATCCAGGCCGCCCGCATCGGGGGTCCCCGTGCTCGAGCCGCCGCACGCGGCCACGGCGAACGTACACACAACCAGAACCACCCTGCGCATTGATCCTCCGTAGACCCGTGGACAGTATTTGTGTAACTTTACCGTGAAAGCAGATACCGAATATGGCCAACTCTGGCCAGCACAATCAGCCAAAGAGGCCGCGCAGGGCGCATCCGCACCAGTCGCCCGATCGACGAGCCCGCGCGCCTGGCCCGTGCGCCGGCGATGGCGGCGCGGCGATCGGCGCCGTCAGGCGCTAGGCTCGTCCTTCCCGCCGCGCCGGGCCCAGCGCACGATCACCACCACGATCACGAGCACGACCGCGGCGACGAGCGACCACTTCACGAACGCGAGGCCGAAGCGGAACACGCCGACGAGCGCCGGCACGAGCGCGAGCAGGCCGCCGGCGAGCAGCGCCCGCATGGCCCGAGTGCGCGAGCCGTCGGCGCGACGCCGCCACAGGTAGGAGACCAGCAGCGCCAGCACGCCGGCCATGGCCGCGAGCACGGCCAGCTGCTCGGCGAAGTAGCTCGTGCGCTGGCCCGGGCCGCGCGCGACGAGCCCCGGCTCGAGCCGGCCGAGGTACCAGAAGACGAGCGCCAGCAGGCCGAGGAGCGCGACGCACAGCGCGCTCACGACGAGCTTGCGGCGGAGCGAGGGCGGGGTCGCGGGCGCCATGCCCGTATTCTACCTTGGGCCGCCCCGGGAGTGCAGGTAGCATTGGGCGATGCCCGCTCCGGAGCCCGGCCTGCCGCGCCGCCTCGGCCTGCTCAGCGCCACGGCGCTCGTGGTCGGCTCGGCCATCGGCTCGGGCATCTTCCGCTCGCCGGCCGCGATCGCGGACCAGCTGCCGGGGCCGGCCGCGCTCCTCGGGGTGTGGGCGGTGGCCGGCGCGTTCGCGCTCGCCGGCGCGCTGACGCTCGCCGAGATCGCGGGCGCGCTGCCCCGGACCGGCGGGCTCTACGCCTTCATCGCCGCGGGCTGGGGCCGGTTGCCCGCCTTCCTCTTCGGCTGGGCGCAGCTCGTGCTGATCCGCGCGGCGGCGCTCGGCGCCATCGCCACGACGTTCGCCGAGTACGCCTGCCGGCTCGCCGGGGCGCCGCCGCAGGGGCCGGTCGTGCGGATCGTCGCGGCCGCGGCCCTCGCGGTGACCGCCACGACGAACATCCTCGGCGTCCGCTTCGGCGCCGCGGTGCAGAACCTCACGACCGCGGCCAAGTACTTCGGCCTCCTCTTCATCGTCGCGGTGGCGCTCATCGTCGGGCTGCCGCGCACCGGCGGCCACTTCACCCCGGCGGCCCCGGCCGGGAGCTTCGGCTGGGCGCCCTTCGGCCTCGCGCTCGTCGCGGCGCTCTGGGCGTACGACGGCTGGGCCGACCTCAGCTTCGTGGCCGGCGAGGTGCGGGACCCGCGCCGCACCCTGCCGCGCGCGCTCATCGGCGGCGCCATCCTCATCATCGCCGTCTACCTCGCCGCGAACGTCGCCTACCTCGCCGTGCTCCCGGTCGCCGAGATCCGCCACTCGAAGCTCGTCGCCGCCGACGCCGCCGCGCGGCTCCTCGGCGCCGGCGGCGTCACCTTCGTCGCGCTCACCGTCGTCCTGTCGACCTTCGGCACCCTCAACGCCTCGCTGCTGACCACGCCCCGGGTCTTCTTCGCCATGGGCGAGGACCGCCTCTTCTTCCAGGGCGTCGCCGCGGTGCACCCGCGCTTCCGCACCCCCTGGGTCGCCATCGGCCTCGCCGCCGTCCTCGGCATCGCCTTCGTGCTGGTGCAGACCTTCGAGCAGCTCGCCGACACCTTCGTCACCGCGAACCTGCCCTTCTACGCCCTCGCGGTGGCCGCGATCTTCCCCCTGCGCCGCCAGCCGGGCTACGACCCGGCGTTCCGCGTGCCGGGCTACCCCGTGGTGCCGTGCCTCTTCGTCGCGGCGGTGCTCTTCCTGCTCGGGAACGCCATCGCCGACCCGGCCAGCCGCTGGCGCACGCTCGCGGTGCTGGGGGTCGTCGCGGCCGGGGCGCCGGTGTACTGGGCGACGGTGGGGCGGCGGAGGTAGGCGGCGCGCTACCCGCCGTCGCGCCGCGATCGGGCCGCATCGGCGCCCCCGTCGCGGACCGCGGGCGTGACGATGATGTCGTAGAGCTTCGCCGGGTACGGGCTCTTCCCGTCGGACCAGAAGCCGCACTGGGTCCGGCCGGGGCCGAGGCCGACGACGCGCAGGTGGTCGCCGCCGTCCTCGACCCGCGTGACGGCGAGGTCGTCGCAGACGATGCGCACGGCGATGAAGCCGAGCCGCAGCTCGTGGACCTCGCCGACCTTCAGGCGGATCTCGAGCTTCTCGTCGCCGCCCGCGGGGCCCGCGGCGAGCGCGGCCAGCCCGACGGCCGCGGCGACCGCGGCGGCGGCGGCGACCCCGCACGTGCGGCGCGACATCCCGTCACGGTACCCGACGGTCGCAGGGGGCGCAAATGGCGCGGCCGCTACACCACCTCCTCGAACTCGCGGATGAGCTCCGCGAGCACGTCCAGCCCCTGGCCCCAGAACGCGGGGTCGGCGATGTCGATGCCGACGCGCGCGAGGAGCGGCCCGGGCTCCTGGCTGCCGCCGGCCGCGAGCAGCTCGAAGAGGCGCGGCACGAACGCCGCCCCCTCCTGCTCCCACTTGCGGTAGAGCGCGAAGACGAGGAGCTGGCCGAACGCGTACGAGTAGCAGTAGAACCGGTACGCGATGAAGTGCGGGATCGTGATCCAGCCCCAGCCGTCGAGGTCCGAGAGGCGCACCGCGTCGCCGTAGAGGCGGGCGATCGCGGCGCGCCACAGCCCGCAGTACTCGCCCTTCGGCACGACGCCCTCGGCGCGGCGCGCGTGGGCGTGCTGCTCGAAGCGGGTGTAGGCGACCTGCCGCATGATGGTGGCGAGGGCGTCCTCGATGCGGTGGGCGAGGAGCTGGCGGCGCACGCCCGGGTCGCGCTCCCGCTCGAGCTGGCGACGGCCGAGCACCATCTCACCGAAGACGCTCGCGGTCTCGGCCAGCGGCGTGGTCGGCCAGTAGTTGAGCAGGCGCTGCGCGCGGCCGGCGAGCACGAAGTGCACCCCGTGGCCGAGCTCGTGCGCCAGCGTCGAGACATCCTCCAGGCGCCCGGTGAAGTTCGTCAGCACCCACGGCGGCAGCGCCGGCACCATCGCCGAGCAGAAGGCGCCGTCGCGCTTGCCCGGCCGGGGCTCGGCGTCGATGCGCCGCTCCGCGAAGAAGCCGCGCGCGATGGCGCGCATCTCGGGGCTGACCTCGGCGAACGCGCTCTCGACGTCCGCCTGGGCCTCCGCCCAGGTGATCCGGCGCGACTCGGCCGCGTAGGGGGCGAGCAGGTCGTGGGTGGCGAAGTCGCCGATCCCGAGGGCGCGCGCCTTGAGGCGGTAGTATTCGTGGGCGAGCCCGTAGCGCGACTCGACGGCGCTCATGAGCGCCTCGACGCCAGCGCGGGAGAGCTCGTCGTCGAGCAGCGTCGGCGCCATCGGGCCGTCGAAGCGCCGCAGGTCCACCTCGAGCCGGTGGTCCTGCCACAGCGTGTTCGCGACGTAGACGAGCACCTGGGCGTGGTCGCGGTGCCGCTCGAGCACCGCGGCGCTCGCGCGCCGCCGCACCTCGCGGTCGCCGTGGGAGCGCAGCGCCCGCATCTCGGCCAGGCTGCGCTCGCGCGTCTCGCCCTCGACCTCGAACGGGATGCGCCACGCGGCGGTGACCTCCGAGTAGAGCTGCGCGAACGCAGCGCGCCCGGTGATGTCCTTGACCGCCGCGAGCCGCTCCTCGGGCTCGGAGAGCGTGTGCGGCGCCAGGCGGCGCAGCCGCCGGAGGTGGTGCGCGTAGGTCGCGAGCGCCGGCGCGGCGAGCCAGCCGTCGAAGACGGCCGCCGGCGTGACCTTGATCTCGATGTCGAAGAACTGCAGCCGATTCCCGATGTCGGTCGTGAGCTCCCGCACGCGCGCGAGCAGCGCCTGGACGGCCGGGTCCTCGGTGGCGGTGGCGAAGGCGAGCTGCGCGTAGAACGACGGCCGGTACAGACGGTCGAGCAGGTCCTCGAACCCGGCGAGGGCCGCCGCGAGCGTCGCCGCGTCGTAGCCGCCGACCCGGCCGCGGTGCGCCGCGGCGAACGCATCGGCCGCGCGCCGCGACTCCTCGAGGTCGCGCGTGATGGCGGGGTCGTCGGGCGCGGCGTACAGCGGGGAGAGGTCCCAACGGGGCAGAGCGGCGGTCGTCATGGCATCCTCGCGCGGTGCGGGCAAGAGCCCGCAGCCTGGCGCAGGCGCGCCAGTGCCCTCTTCGATGCCTGCGGGGGCTAGTCTAGCGCGTGAGTGCTGGCGGGCTGTGCCTGCCAGCACTCGGCGCGGGGGGTCAAAGGGACCCTCCCAGGGTC
>DASXVK010000250.1:0-10021 GCA_036504295.1 Polyangia bacterium | reverse complement strand
TACCCCACCGCCGGCCGCGTGATCTTCGACTTCGACCCCGCGCTCGCCCTCGATCCGGTGCGCGTGCAGGCGGTGCGCGACGGGGTGACGATCGCGGCCGCCGACTTCCCCGCGCGCGCCGGCGGGGCACTCCGGCCCGGCGCCGACGTCGTGGTGCTCTTCGACGACGCGCTCGCCGGCGGGACGGTCGACTTCTACGCCGCCGGCCTCAAGGCCGGGGCGCAGCGGGCGCGCGGCAGCGTCGTCCTCAGCCTCGTGCGCGAGGCGACCGTCGTCGCGCCCGTCACGCTCGCGGCCGCCGCGTGCGCCGCCGGCGCCCATTACTGCGACGGCACCTGCTTCGCCGACACGGACGCGACCCGGTGCGGCCTCGCCTGCCGGGCCTGCCAGCTCGCGCCGGCCCACGGCCGCGGGAGCTGCACCGGCGACGGCTGCGTCCTCGCGTGCGACCCCGGCTACGTCGCCTGCGCGGGCGCGTGCGTCGACCTCGCCGGCGACGCCGCCAACTGCGGCGCTTGCGGCTACGCCTGTCCGAGCGGCCACACGTGCCAGCAGCAGACCTGCCGCACGACGAGCTCGAGCCAGCCGTGGCGCTCCAGCCCGGCGCCGGCGGCGAGCGCGCCCGGCCCGGCGGTCCCCGAGGGCAGCGACCCGCCGGAGGTGTCCACCCGGCTGCCCACCGGCTGCCCGCGCGGCCCCATTGACCGGCATCTCCGACCAGTGGGAGACTAGGGCCCTTCATGCGTACGCCGACCTCGCCCACCACCCGTCTCGCCCTCGCGGCCCTCGCCGCGCTCCTGCTGCCGGCCTGCAGCTCGTACCCCACCGCCGGCCGCGTGATCTTCGACTTCGACCCCGCGCTCGCGCTCGACCAGGTGCGCGTGCAGGTGGTGCGCGACGGGGTGACGATCGCGGCCGCCGCGGTCCCCGCGCGCGCCGGGAAGCCGCTCAAGCCCGGCGCCGACGTGGTCGTGCTCTTCGACGACGCCCTCGCCGGCGGCACCGTCGACTTCTACGCCGCCGGGCTCACGGCCGGGGCGCAGCGGGCCCGCGGCAGCGTCGTGCTGACCCTCGTGCGCGCGGCGACCGTCGTCGCTCACGTCACGCTCGAGGCGGCCGAGTGCGACGCGGGCTTCCACTACTGCGACGGCACCTGCTACGCCGACGCGGACGCCACGCGCTGCGGCCTCGCCTGCCAGGAGTGCTCGCTCACGCCGGCCCACGGCAGCGGGAGCTGCGCCGCCGGCGCCTGCGTCCTCGAGTGCGACGCCGGGTTCGTCATCTGCGACGGCGCCTGCGTCGACCTCGCCGGCGACGCCGCCAACTGCGGCGTGTGCGGCCACGCCTGCGCGAGCGGCCAGATGTGCCGGCAGAAGACCTGCCTGCCGAACCCCTGCGCCCTCGGGGAGCACCCGTGCGACGCCACCTGCGTCGCCGACGCGAGCCCGGCGCACTGCGGCACCTCGTGCACGCCGTGCCCCGCGCCGGCGCACGGCCAGGCCGCGTGCGACGGCAGCGCCTGCGGCGTCGCCTGCGACTCCGGCTACCACCCGTGCGGCGACGCCTGCTGCCCCGCGCCGACCTGCGGCGCCGGCACCCACGACTGCGACGGCACGTGCGTGAGCGACCACGACGTCGCCACCTGCGGGGCGCGCTGCGTCGGCTGCCCCGCCCCCAGCCACGGCGCCGCGACCTGCGACGGCGCGTCGTGCGGCACCAGGTGCGACAGCGGCTATCACGCGTGCGGCGCGCAGTGCCGCGCGAACACCGACGTCACCGCCTGCGGCAGCTCGTGCACGCCGTGCCCCGCGCCGGCCGACTTCGGCCACGCGACGTGCAACGGCACGAGCTGCGGCCTGATCTGCGACTCCGGCTACCACGCCTGCGGCGGCGACTGCGCGAGCGACCTCGAGCCGACCACCTGCGGCTCGTCGTGCACGCCGTGCCCGGCGCCCCCGAACGGCTACGCCACCTGCAACGGCACGAGCTGCGGCTTCGCCTGCAGCAGCGGCTACCACAACTGCGGCGGGACGTGCGCGAGCAACGTCAGCCCCGCCTCGTGCGGCGGCTCGTGCAGCCCCTGTCCGGCGGCGCCGGCGAACGGCTACGCCACCTGCAACGGCACGAGCTGCGGCTTCGCCTGCAACAGCGGGTACAAGGTGTGCGGCAGCGCCTGCATCCCCAGCGCGCAGACCTGCGGCGGCGGTACGGCGACGTGGACCTGGCGCTCCTCGTCGGGGCCCACGCCGCGCTCGCTCACGTCCATGGCGTACGACGCGAACCGGGGCGTGACCGTGCTCTACGGCGGGTGGACGCCCACCGCCGACACCTGGGAGTGGAACGGCACGAACTGGACGCAGCGCTCCCCCGCGACGGTGCCGCCGCCGCGCTGCTGCGCCGCCATGGCCTACGACCCGACCTCGTCGCGCATCCTCATGTTCGGCGGGGAGAAGGACACGGCGTGGACGAAGATCGCCGACACCTGGGCCTGGAACGGGACCAACTGGCAAAATGTCGCCAACGGCACGCCCTCGGCGCGCTCGTACTCGGTCGCGGTGACCACGACCCCGCTCAACGCCGTGGTGCTCTACGGCGGCAGCCTGGCCGGCGTCGACGCGGAGGCGACCGACCTGTACGTCTGGAGCGGCACCGCGTGGTCGTCCCAGTCGATCCTCAACGCACCCGTGACAGCCAACGGCTCGCCCGCGCGCTTCGGCATGGTCTTCGACTCGATCCACGGCGGCGGCGAGCTGGTCCTCTTCGGCGGCTCGACGAACGTGTGGAGCGAGCCCCTGGCGAACACCTGGGTGCTGCCGATCACGATGAGCTGGAGCCAGGTCGGCACCGCCAGCCCGCCGCCCGCGGCGATCGCGCCCGCCATGGCGTTCCACGAGGGCGCCGGCCTCGCGATCGCCTTCGGCGGCTACCCGGGGTACGGCAACACGACCTACGCCTGGAACGGCACGTCGTGGTCGGCGCTGACCACCGCGGGCGGGCCGCCGCCGGGCCGCTACGGCGCCGGCATGGCCTACGACAGCGCGCGCCAGGTCATCGTGATGTTCGGCGGCATGACGACCAGCGGGTACACGCAGGACACCTGGGAGCTGAGCTGGCAGTGACGCCGCGGCCTACTTCAGGCCCCGCCGCGTGAGGAACGGCCCGACGTCCGGGTCGCGCCCGCGGAAGCGGCGGTAGAGCTCCGCCGGGTCCTCGCTGCCGCCCGGCTCGAGGATCTGCTCGCGGAAGCGCCGCGCGGTGGCCGGGTCGAAGAGGTCCCCGGCCTCCTTGAACGCGGCGAACGCGTCGGCGTCGAGGACCTGGCCCCAGAGGTAGCCGTAGTAGCCGGCCGCGTAGCCGCCCATCACGTGGCTGAAGTAGGTGCTGCGGTAGCGCACCACGATCTCCGGGATGAGGCCGATCTTCGCCAGCGCCTGCCGCTCGAACGCCGCCGTGTCGACGGGGCGCGGGCTCGTGAGCGTGTGCCACTCCATGTCGAGCAGCGCGGCCGCGGCGAGCTCGGTGACGACGAAGCCCTGGTTGAACGCGCGCGCCGCCTGGAGCTTGCGCACCAGCGCCGCGGGGATGGGCGCGCCGGTGCGATGGTGGCGCGCGTAGCGCGCGAGCACCGCCGGCTCCATCGCCCAGTTCTCCATCACCTGGCTCGGCAGCTCCACGAAGTCGCGCGGGATGAGCCCGCCCGCCTTGCGGTAGCGCGCCTGGGACAGGAGCCCCTGCAGCGCGTGGCCGAACTCATGGAACAGCGTCCGCACCTCGTCCGCGCCGAGGAGCGCCGGCTGGCCCGGCGCGGGGCGCGAGAAGTTGCCGACGTTGACGACGACGGGCGCCACCCGCGCGCCGCCCTTCACCCAGGGCCGGCGGTAATAGCCCATCCAGGCGCCGCTCTTCTTGCCGGGCCGCGGGTGGTAGTCGACGAGCAGGACGCCGAGGTGCCGGCCGTCGGCCTCGGTGACCTCGAACGCGCGCACCTCCGGGTGGTAGGTGGGCAGGCCCTCGAGCGCGCGGAACTTGAGGCCGTACAGCCGCTGCGCCACGTCGAAGGCGCCGGCCCGCACCTGGTCGAGCGCGAAGTAGGGCCGCAGCGCCTCGTCGTCGACGTCGAAGCGCGACTTGCGCAGCCGCTCGGCGTAGTAGCGCCAGTCCCACGGCGCGAGCCGGAAGCCGCCCTTCTCGGCGTCGATCTGCGCCTGCAGCGCCGCCGCCTCGCGGCGCGCGTTCGCGAGCGCGCGCGGCCACACCTGGTCGAGCAGGCGGCGCACCCCGTCCGGGCTCTGCGCCATGTTCTCCGCGAGGACGTAGTCGGCGAAGGTGCGGTAGCCGAGGAGCGCGGCCTTCTCGGCGCGCAGCGCGGCGACGGTCGCGATGACGGCCTTGTTGTCCCGCTCGTCGCCGTGGTCGGCGCGGCTCACGTAGGCCGCGAAGATCCGCTCGCGCAGGGCGCGGCGGCGCGCGTGCTCGAGGAACGGCATCACGCTCGGGCCGTGGAGCGTGAAGACCCACCGCCCGGGCCGGCCGGCGGCCTGCGCCGCCTGCGCCGCGGCGGCGACGAGGCCCTCGGGCAGCCCCGCGAGGTCGGCGCGCCGCTCGACGACGAGCCGGAAGCCGTTCGTCTCCTTGAGGACGTTGTCCTCGAACCGCACCGCGAGGAGCGCGAGCTCCTGGTTGATCTGCCGCAGGCGGTCGCGCCCGGCCGGGCGCAGGGCCGCGCCGCCGCGCACGAAGTCCCGGTACGTCTTCTCGACCAGCCGCGCCGCCGCGGGCGGGAGCCGGAGCCGCTGCCGCCCGTCGTGGACCGCCTTGACCCGCTTGAAGAGCGCCGGGTCGAGGTAGATGTCGTCGGTGTGCTTCGAGAGCAGCGGCGCCACCTCGCGCGCGAGCGCCTGCAGCGCGTCGCTGGTCTCGGCGGCGCGCACGCCCGAGAAGACGAGCGACACGCGCTCGAGCAGCTCGCCGGAGTCGTCGAGGGCCTCGATGGTGTTGGCGAAGGTGGGCGCGGCCCGGCGGCGGCCGATGGCCGCGAGCTCCTGCCGGTGGCGGGCGATGCCCGCGCGCAGCGCCGGCAGGTAGTGCTCGGGCTTGATGTCGCCGAAGGGCGGCACGCCGAAGGGCGTGCGCCACTCCTCGAGCAGCGGGTTCACGGGCGGCGCCCCGGCCGGCGCCGCGCCGGCGAGCCGGACGGCGAGGCCGAGCGCGAGCACGACGAGCAGGCGGGAGCAGGACATCGGGCGGACCTCGCGGGCATGCGCCGCCGCATTCTAGCATCGCCCGCCGCCGGCGCCGGTGGGGCGGCTACGTCGCCTGCAGCGCCTGCCGGAACCGCCACACCGCCGCGGCCTGCTCGGCCCGCGGGGTCGTCGCGACGATCTCGGCCAGGCGCTGGAGATCGAGCTCGGGGAGGAAACGGCTGCGCGCGCGCGCCTGGTACTCGCCCGCCTCGAGGCCGTACACGTGGAACCGCGGGTCCACCCAGAACCACACCTCGGGCACCCCGAGCCCGCGGTACACCGCGAGCTTGTCGATGCCGCCGCTGGTGGTGATCACCTCGAGCGCGAAGTCGGGGAGGTCTTTCTCGTCGCCCACGCAGTAGCACTCGTCGGGCTCGAGGCCCGCCGCGGCGGCCTCCTGGCGGAAGGTCTCGGAGCCGAACCCGAGGAGCACGATGCGGCGCTCGTCCGCGTAGGCCTCGACGAGCCGCGCGATGAACTTCTTCAGGTGCTCGTGCCGCCGCGACGGGCTCATCATTTCCAGCACCCCCTCGAGGAAGGTCATGCGCAGGCCGGGCTTCTCGTCGAGCGCGGCGCGCACCGCCTGGTACTGCTGCCAGGTGACGCCGTGGAGCAGCAGCCGCTGGTCGGCCGGCTCCGGCGGCGCCGGGGTGGGCATGACCGCCTTCTGCGTAGGGGCCATAGGATCAAGATGGGGGAACCGGCGGCGGAAGTCCAGCGGCCCGGCGGCTTGGCCTCACCCCCCGCAGCACCGCTTGTACTTGCGCCCCGAGCCGCAGGGGCAGGGGTCGTTGCGGCCGACCTTCGGCGTGGCCCGGGATGGGATCTGCGGCGCGAGCGCGGCCAGGAAGGCCGTCAGGTTGGCGCTGGCGATCGCGGGGACGCCGATGCGCTCGATGGCGGGAAGCGGGATCGCGACGTCCTCGTCTGCGTCGTAGCAGGAGCCCTCGAGGAAGGCGAGACCGCGCCGGGTGGCCACGCGCTCGACCAGGATCGTGAGGCGTGCCAGCCGCCCCTCGGGACCGCGGATCTCGAAGCCGGCATCGAGCTCGAGCCGCGCCATCTCCGCCAGGAGCACCTCCAGCGCGGGGCCCGGGGGCGGGGCGTACCAGACGAGGCTCTCGTAGTCATAGGGCGGCGCGCCCTCGTCCTCAGCCGTGTCATCCACCAGCTCGTCGAGCGGCGGCGCCGGCGGCGCGTGGCGGGACGGCGAGGCGGGCGCGCGCACCGGGCCCGCTGCGCCGGTCCCGGCCGGCCTCGGCGTGGCCGTCCACACTTTGCTCCCGGCGCGGACTTCCTCGACGGCGCGCAAGAGCGCGGGCGGCGGCGACGCCTCGGCGGCCTCCGCCAACGCCGCGAGCTGTGCGCGCAGGGTTTCGGCGAGCGACGCGGCCCGGCCATCGGTGTCGGCGCAGTCGTCCCCGCGACCTTGCGGCGCGGCGACGACGGCGTCGATCCGCGCGGTTCGCAGCGCCCGGCGTACGTCGTCGAAGTCGTCGTACTGGACCGCGAACACGCCCGGCGCCAGCTCGTCGCCGAGCCACCCGCGTACCGCGGGTGCCACGCGCACGCGGGCGGCGACGGTCGGGTCGGTGCAGACGAGCACGGCGGTAGCGATGAGACGGGCGGGGCTGGGAATCCGGGCCCACTCGGCCAGGGTGGCGGCCACGTTCTGCGGCACCGCGCCCGGCGCGAGCCGCTCGGGGATGGCGAGGATCTCCGCCGCGGTGAGGCCGGCGCGGCGCGCCTGCGCGACCGAGGTCGCGCTCAGGGCGAGCGTCGCCACGTCCTCGACGCGGCGGACCTCGGCGATGCGCGCGATGTCGACGGCTATCGCGAACGGCACGTCGGGCGGGAGGATGACCTCGAAGCTCGGCTGTACGTAGGCGCGGGCGGGCGCGATCCCTCTGGCCGGCGCGGCGCGCAGCCCGGGCGCGAGCCGCGCCACCTCGGCGCCGTCGGGCAGGCGACCGAGCTCGACCTCGGGGCAGTCGCAGAGGAGCTTGACCGACTGGCGGGCGTGGTCGTCCCGCCACTCGGAGTCGTGCCGGGCGTCCCAGCTGAGCCCGGGGTGCCAGTAGGCGTGTGCCACGGCGTGGCGCTGCACGGTGGCGAACGACGTGAGATCCGCGCGCCGTAGCCAGCTCCCGGCCGGCGCGCCGAGCAGCCGGTCAAAGAGGCGCCGCTCGTCCGGGCCGAGCCCGGCACGCGCCGCCGCAAGGCGCGCCGCGCCGGACCCGGCCGGATGGGCCGCGGCGTAGCCGCCGACCGCCGCGCGCCGCACCCTGATCAGGCCCGGCGCCAGGGCGAGCAGCCCCTCCATCTGGGCGATGGTGAGCGCCGCCCTCAGCCGCCGCCCGGGCGGTGCATCGGCGGGGTAGTAGACGCGCGCGAGCTTGTCGAGGGCGGTCTGATAGAGCCACCCAGCCTGGGTGATCTTCGGCGGGTCACGCTCGAGCTCCCCGCAGAGCAGCGCGACCGCGAGCTCGAGCGGCGTCGCGTCACCGGGGCGGGTGACGGTCACGGTGCCCGCGTCCACCGGCTTCGCGCCGAGGCCCATCACGTAGGGCCGCAGGGCCGCGGCGAGCGGGCCCGGCAGCAGCGCCCACCGCGTCTCGTCAGAGGCCCCCGCCCCGGGGTTGAGCAGCAGGCCCGTCCCGGAGAGCCCGGCCAGCGCCACCTCGCCCTGGCGCGCGACGCCGAGGCGGCGCTCGACCTCCCGCCGGCACAGGGCATACGGGAGACCGTGGTCCGGCGTCTCGACCAGCAGCTCGAGGAGCACGAGACAGGGGCCCGGCAAGTCCGCGAGCGCCGCGACCACCCGGTCACGATCCGCCAGCAGACCGGCCAGCCGTTCGTGCACCTCCGGGGCCGCCGGCGGTGCCGGCTCGCCGAGCGTCCGGCACAGTATGGCGGCGATTTCCGAGCCCAGGCGCCTAGCCAGTTCGCTGCCCGGCCGGTCCGTCGTCGGGTCCCGGCGGGAGCGCCCTGGGCCGGGCGGCGCCTGCGAGGTCGTGATCTCCGGTGGTCGTTGCCAGCGCATCCTGCGCTCCCGTGGCGGCCTCGCCCGCGCGACGCCAGTCCTCGACGTAGTAGCGGTAGCCCTGCTCGGTGAGGAAGAGCTGGCGGTGCAGGGCGTACTGCTGCTCGGAGGTGTCGCGCGAGACGAGGGTGTAGAAGGTCGCGCCCCCGGTCTTGGGGCGCAGGATGCGGCCGAGGCGCTGCGCCTCCTCCTGCCGCGAGCCGAACAGCCCCGAGGTCTGGATGAGGACGTTGGCCTGGGGCAGGTCGATGGAGAAGTTGCCGACGCGCGACATCACGAGCACCCGCTCGCGCCCGTCCCGGAACGCGTCGAAGTGCCGCTCCCGCTCCGCCGTCGGCGTGGCGCCCGTGAGGAGCGGCGCGCCGAGGAGCCGGGCGAGCCGCTCGAGCTGGGCGAGGTAGTGGCCGATGACGAGGATGCGGTCCCCGGCGTGCCCCTGGCACAGCTCCTTGACGACGGCATCCTTATCGGGGTTCTCGGCCGCGACACGGAAGGCCTCGGCGCCGTCGGTGGCGGTGGCGTAGGCGAGCTTGCGCAGCGGCGGCAGGTCGAGGCGGATCTCGTAACACGACGCGGCCGCGATCCAACCCTTCGCCTCCATCTGCTTCCACGGGACGTCGTAGCGCTTGGGCCCGATCAGCGAGAAGACGTCGCCCTCCTTGCGGTCCTCGCGGACGAGCGTCGCCGTGAGGCCCAGGCGGCGGCGGGCCTGGATCTCGGCGGTGATGCGGAAGATGGGCGCCGGCAGCAGGTGGACCTCGTCGTAGACGATGAGCCCCCAGTCCTGCGCGTCGAAGAGCGCGAAGTGCGGGTACTCCTGCCCCTTGCGTCCGCGGTGAGCGATGACGTGATAGGTCGCGACGGTGAACGGCCGCACCTGCTTGAGGTCCCCGGAGTACTCGCCCACGTCGGCCGGGTCGAGGGTGGTCTTGTCGAGGGCCTCGTGCATCCACTGGTGCACCGCCGGGCGGCCGGTCGTGAGGACGAGCGTGCGCGTCTTCAGCGCGGCCGCGGCGGCGAGCGCGACGATGGTCTTGCCGGCCCCGCACGGCAGGGCGACCACGCCGTGGCCGCCGGCGGCGCCGGCCGCCCCCTCGACGAAGACGTGGGCCGCGTCGCCCTGGTAGTCGCGTAGGGCGAAGGGGAGGCCGCCGCGCGTGGTGGCGCGCAGCGCGAAGTCGAGCGTTGCGCCCGGCGTGAAGCCGGCGCGGTCGTCGACGGGGTAGCCGAGGCGCAACAGCGCCTGCTTCACGCTGCCCCGGTGCGCGAGCGGCACCAGGAACGCGCCGCCCGCGCGGCCCGCGAGCAGCGGCGCGACCCGCTTCTCCGACGTGAGCAGCCGGCCGAGGTGCTCGTCGTCGGTCTCGAGGCGGAGCGGCCCGCCCCCCGGCGACCCGGCCAGGAGCCGCAGGCGGCCCCAGCGGCTCATGTACTCGACCACGTCCGCGCTTACGTTCTGGGGCACGTCGAAGCGGGCGTGCTCCTCGAGCGCCGCCACCACCGTGGCCGCGGTCAGGCCCGCGGACGCCGCGTTCCACAGCGACAGCGGCGTCACGCGGTAGGTGTGGATGTGCTCGGGCGACTTCTCGAGCTCGGCAAAGGGCGCGATCGCGTCGCGCGCGGCCGCGAACCGGGGGCTGTGGACCTCGAGCAGGATGCTGAGATCGCTCTGCACGATGGCGGCGTTGTCGGGGCGGATCGGCATCTCGAGTGAACGGATGTGTAGCACGGGATT
>DASXVK010000249.1:0-9637 GCA_036504295.1 Polyangia bacterium | reverse complement strand
GCTCCGCTCCGCTAAGCGGCCGCCGCGGCGAAGCGGAACGAGCCGATGAGCTGCGGCAGGTCCCGCAGCGCGAAGCGCAGGGTGGCCTCGCCGACGTCGGCGCCGTTGCGGTAGAGGCGGCCGACGAGCGTCGTCATGGTGCGTCGCAGGCGCAGCACGAACACCGTCTTCTGGCCGAAGAAGCGGTAGACGTTGCCGCGCGGGTCGCGGAAGTGGACCTGGTAACGGAGGAAGCGGTGCAGCGGCGGACCGATCTCGAGCTGGCTGCCCGGCAGCAGCGTGGCGCCGTCGACCACGCCCTCGAGCGTCGCCGTGCCCTCGAGGTGCAGCGGCGCCCAGCCGAGCAGCGCGAGCGCCGAGCCGCACGAGGCGGTCGCGGTGAAGAGGAACTCCCGGGGGCCCTCGGCGGTCGCGACCGTCCCGGCCATCGTCTCCTGAAAGCGTAGTGCCATGGCGTCGTCCTCCTGGTCTCTGTTCACGACGAGGCTCGCCTGCGGCTCGCCTCAGGCCGCCTGCTGCAGGAGCGGGCTCGAGGGGTGCGCCGGCCGGGCCGGGATCCAGTTGTGGCTGCGGTACCAGTCGAAGGTGTCGGCCCAGCCCTCCTCGAAGGTCGAAAAGCGGAACTCGAAGCCGGTGGCCTCGAGGCGGGTCACGTCGAAGACGGTGTCGCCCGAGAGGTAGACGTTCGCCTCCATGTCGACCCGCGGCTCGAGCCCGCCGGCGAGCTGCGCGCCGCGCGTGAGCCGGCGCCACAGCGTGCGCGCGCCGCGGTTGAAGAGCTCGAACGGGCGCGGGAAGGTGAGCAGCGGGCGCACGGCCCGGACCAGGCGGCCGGGGAACGGCAGGTCCAGCGCCGCGTGCGTCATGCCGGCCGTGCGCAGCGTCGTCGCGAGGAGATCGCCCGCCGGCAGCACCTCCCGGGTCGCGACGTTGAAGGTCGCGAGCGCCGGCTGGCGGTGCTCGAGCAGGTGCACGGCCGCGCGCGCCACGTCGGCGCTGTGCACGATGTTCGTGCGGGGGCCGCCGCGCAGCCGCGGGATCCAGCCGTCGAGCAGGTGCAGGATCGTCGGCAGCGTGGCCAGCGGCGCGAGCAGCACCTTGCCGCGCGGGCCGTAGATGAGCGCCGGCCGCACGAGGTTGACGAGCGGCCCGGGCCCCGGGCGCGTGCGCAGGTAGTCCTCGGCGAGCAGCTTGGCGAGCTCGTAGGGCGAGCTCGGCTGCAGCGCGTCGTCCTCGGTCAGCGGCCCGTCCTTCGGGGCGTAGAGCGAGCCGGTCGAGAAGTGCAGGAAGTACGCGACGCCCGCGGCCGCGGCGGCGTCGTAGAGGTAGCGGACGGCGTCGAGGTTGATCGGCGCCTGCTCCTCGAAGGTGGCGTGGATGTCGACCCACGCCGCCGTGTGGATCACCGCCTCGACCCCGGCGCAGAGCGACACGGACGCCTGCGGATCCGTGAGGTCGGCGGGCGCCCACACGAGGCCCGGCCGCGGCGCCGGCGGCGGCGTCCCCGGGCGGTCGGTGGCGGTGACCGGGTAGCCCCGCGCGCCCAGCTCGTCGACGATGAAGGCGCCGACGCAGCCGCCGGCGCCGGTGACCAGGACCCGGCCCGGCGTCGCCGCGGCCTCTCCCTCGCGGGGGTTCTGCTTCGTGCTCATGGACGACCTCCCGGTTCGTGGTTCGCATTGGCAGCGCCGCCGAGGGCACCCAGCGCGTACTCCTCCATCGCGGCCGCCGCGGCCGCCGCGTCCCCGGCCGTGATCGCCGTCAGCGCGCGCCGGTGAAGGCGGGCGTCGAAGCGCTCCGGGTCGTAGAGCGGCGTGAAGAGCGCCGGCCGGGCCAGGTACACCTGCCGGATCGTGTTGGCGAGGAGCCCGAGGACGCGGTTGTCGGTCAGGTTGACGAGCTCCTGGAAGAAGTCGAAGTCGAGGACCTGCAGCTCCTCGGCGCTCAGCCCGGGCGCCTCGAGCGCCGCGGTGAGCGCCGTGAGCCGGGTCAGGTCGCGCCGCGGGGCCGCGCGGGCCGCCTGGCGCGCCGTCCACGCCAGGATCATCGAGCGGATGCCGAGCAGGTCGCGCAGGATCTTCGGGTCCGGCGCCCCGGCGGGCGCGAGGAAGAACGGCAGCAGCTCGGGCCCGGCGGTGACGAGGAAGTCGCGCACCACGGTGGCGTTGCCCTGACGGATCTCGATGAGGCCCCAGGCCTCCAGCCGGTGCAGCGCCTCGCGGATGCTCGACCGGTTGACCTGAAACCGCTCGGCCAGCTCGCGCTCGGACGGCAGCGCATCGCTCGGCCGGACCTGCCCGGACACGATCGCGTCGCGGATCGAGGCCGCGACCTGCTCGGAGACTTTCTGCTTCTTCACGGGAGAGAACGCCATCGCTGGCTCACGTCCGGTGGTCCGGCGGTTGGGTGGTCCGACCAGTTGCCACAAATCGAACATAGGCCTGCTGACCGGGCGTGTCAATACGAATGTTAGTAGAGGTCGAAGCTGCGGCGCGCGCGGCGCCGGCGCGGTCGGAGGCGGGTCCTAGTGCGTGACGAGCCGGAGCACCGCCGCGAGGCTGATGACGTAGCGCGCGCCGGGGCCGCGGCCGACCACCGCCTGAGCGCCGAGCGGAGCCTCGGGGGGGACATCACTACGGAGCGACTCGGCCGGGCAGCACAGGTAGCCCTCGAGCCCCGGCACCGCCACGCCCAGCGGCCGCTCGGAGCGGGTGAGCACGGTCCAGTGCCCCACCTCGCCATCGGGCAGCCCGAGCAGCGCGCGGAGGCTGAAGACCGGCACGAGCCGCCGCCCCAGGGTGGTGTAGCCAGCGACCTCCGGCCTGCCCTCCGCGGCCGGCAGCTCGCGCGGCCGCACCATCAGCGCGGCGACCTCGTCGGCCCGCAGGGCGAACCGCTGGCCCCCGACGGTGAAGCCGATCAGCTCGACGAAGCCGCTCTCGGTGCTCACCGCTTCCGTGCCGCCGTCCCACATGCCGATGTGCTCCGCGGCGATGCTCATGGGCGCCTCCCTGTGGGCAACGCCATTGGCGGCGGCGCCCACGAGGTCGGATGCTGGCGCCTCGGGGCGGGTGCCGTTTTCCATCGGTCCACGCCAGACGGCGCCTCGACAACGGATCCGGCCGCCCCTATCTAATCCGAGAGGAGTCCGAACATGAAGAACGAGAGGCGACGCGTGCTGGCGGCCTCACGCCTCGCCGGCGACCGCGTCCGCAACGCGGCGGGTGAGGACCTCGGCACGATCGAGGAGCTGATGATCGACATCACGAACGGCCGCGTCGCCTACGCGGTGCTGGCGTTCGGCGGCTTCCTCGGCATCGGCGACAAGCTCTTCGCGATCCCGTGGAGCGCGCTCAGCCTCGACGAGGAGCGGAGGCACTTCGTCCTGAACGTCGAGCGCAGCATCCTCGAGAAGGCGCCCGGCTTCAACAAGGACGACTGGCCGGATATGGCGGACGTGCGCTGGGGCACGCAGATCTTCTCGCACTACGGCTACCGGCCCTACTGGGAGTAGACGCGCCATGGGGTACCTGGTGCTCGTCGTGGCCGTCCTGCTGGTCGTGGCCACCCTGCCCGCGTGGCCCTACAGCCGCCGCTGGGGCTACTACCCGAGCGGCCTGCTCGGGCTGCTCGCGCTGCTCGTCCTGATCGTGCTGCTGCTGGGGTACTTCTAGGAGGACGGACCCTATTTTCGCGCCGGCGCGGCGGCCACGCACGACTCGGCGGTCGCCGCGATGCGGACGTGCATGTGGTTGTTGTGAGGCGAGAGGCGCGGCTGGCGCATGAGCTTCTCGGCCCGCGCGACCACGCCCCGGGGCGCCTTGGTCGCCCGGGCGTGCGCGAGCAGCTTCTGGCGCAGGCAGGCGGCGATGAGGATGTCCTCGACCTTCGCGTGGCGCTCCTCGGCGAGCGCCCGCACGAGCGCCCAGTTGCGCGCGACGTCGAAGGTGAGCGGCGGCACCGCGGTGCCGGCCTCATCGGTGGCCGCGCCTTTCCCGGTGCAGTCGAAGGCGACCATCGCCTTGCCGGCCGGGGCCGGCTGGCCGGCCGCATCGACGGCGAAGAGCAGGAGGTCGACGTCCTCGCCGTGCCGGTGGGTCCGGTGCCAGCGGCTCGCCCCGCCGTTGCGCGGCGAGATGTCGGCGACCTCGAGGATGGCGCCGGCGTGGCCGCGCAGCAGCCGCGCGGCCGTGCGCTTGATCAGGCCGATCATCTCGCTCGTGCCGTAGGAGAGCCCGCGCGTGTGCCAGGTCGTGGGGATGCGCCAGCCCGGCCCCTGGGCGGGCAGGCGCACCCGCGGCACCGGCACCGGGCAGCCGCCCCGCGTCGGCGCGGCCGGCGCGGCCGCCGCCGTCCCGAGGAGCGCGAAGGCGAGGAGGAGCGAGAGCAGGCGGAGCACTCTCTTTAGAGTACGCGAGCGCCGCGGGTGCGCAACTTTCAGGGGGACCGGGCAGGGGTGGAATCAGGATTCACAGGGAGACGAGGAGTCGGGGAGTAGGTCAGGGTTAGGTCGTGGTAGCGCGCGGGAGCAGAGGTCCCGCGCGCTCAGCACAACCCAACCCAGATCCGTCTCCCCGTCTCCCCGCCTCCCTGTTCAATTCCTAGCCGATGTTGAGCCCGAGGTGCTGGCGGACCGAGAAGTACTCCTCGGAGATCGAGTACAGCACGAGCTCGCGGATCTTGTCCTTGGCGCTCATGCCGCCGACCGGCACCGGCTCGGTCGAGACCATCTTGGCGGCAGTCTCGAGGTCGTTGCACAGCACGAACCCGGCGCGGTGGGCGCTGAGCTCGACCGCCTGGGTCCACTGGTTGATGTCGGCCGCGGGCGCCGTCTGCATGAACTTCTGCACCACCAGCGCGAGCTGCTCGAGGACGGCCGGCGGCACCGTGCGGTGCATGGCCTCCACGTACTGGCCGACGATGTTCGGGTCGGCCTTGATCGGCATCTGCGGCGCGACCAGCTTGAGCGCCGCGAGGAAGACGACCTTCAGCTCCGAGACCGTCGGCACCGCGAGCCTGAGGTAGTGCTCGGGGCGCAGGAAGGTGAGCTGCCGCGCGATGGCGAACGCCAGCTCCTTCTCCGGCCGGCCCTGCAGCAGGTCCGAGCCGACGACGAACGACGGGATGAGGGTGCCCTTCTCCTGGCAGTTCGCGAGCGCGAGGCCCATGGGCTGCTCGGGCCGCAGGTACAGCTCGGGCTGCAGGACGTTGAGCACCTGGTTGACGTAGTTGAAGACCTTCGAGAAGAGGAGCTGATCCGTCGAGAGGTCGCGCTTGTCCTTGCGCTTGAGGCCGAAGTTCTTGTGCGGCTGCGACTTCAGCAGCGCGACCGCCTGCCACACGGCGGCGAGGATGTGGCCGATGAAGCGCTCCTCGTCGCTGTGGAAGATCTGGCGGACCCAGATCTCGTCGGTGAGCCGCTGCTTCGCCCGCACGAACCCCTTGGCGCGGTACTGCTCGAAGAACTGCTGCTCCTCGGGGTCAGCCTTCTTGAGGAAGCTGAGCGCCCCGCACATGCACCACGCCTTGTCGTACTGCTTCGAGTCCATGTAGATGCGGCGCAGCGCCTTGTACGAGTCGATCTTGAAGGGCGAGTTCTTGATGAGGATCTGGTGCTCGGCCACCGCCTTCGCCGCGGCGTCGGGGCCGATGGCGAGGTAGAGCTCGGCCAGGATCTCGTGCCGCTGCAGGTTGTCGGGCTGCATGCTCGCCGCGACCTCGAACGCCGCCGCCGCGCTCTGGTAGTCGTGCAGACGGGTCCGGTGGATCTCGCCGAGGTTGTGCCACAGCATGATCTTGAGCCCCTCCTTCTCGGGGGTGCTCTTCTCCTGCGGCATCCGCTTGATCATCTTGCGGTAGTTGCGCTCGAGGGTCTTCCAGTCCTTCTTCTGGGTGCAGAGGCGGTCGACGGCCTCGAAGGCCTTGAGCAGGTCCGGGTTGTCGTCGAGGGCCTTGTTGTACAGCTCGAGCGCGTCGTCGAGCGCCTTGATCTCGTCGCGCTGCACGACCGCGGCGGTGTAGTAGTACTTCGAGCGCCGCGCCGGGTCCTTCTCGAGGCCGGCGATGCGCATCATGATCTCGACGGCCTTCTTCCACTGCTTGGTCTCGGTGTAGAGGTCGAGGGCCTTGTGCAGCAGGACGTGGTCGTCGGGCCGCCGCTCGAGCGCCTCGAGGTAGGCGGCGATGGCCTTGTCGGGCTTCTGCAGCTTCTGGCGGTAGATGTCGCCGATCTCGTCGAACAGCTTGATCTGCTCGTCCTCGGCGTCGAGTCCCGCCGCGCCGGCGAGGGCGCGCTTGGCCGTGACCACCTGCTCCCACTCGTTCGACTGGGTCTGCAGGTCGATGATGGCGAGGAGCGTCGGGCGGTGCTGCGCCTCGACCTCGAGCGCCTTCTCGTACATGTTGAGCGCCTTCTTGCGCTCGCCCAGCTTCAGCTTGATGTTGCCGAGACGGTAGAAGATGTCGACGATGTCGCCTTCCTTCTGCGCGTCGCGGTGGTGGACCAGGATGGTCTGGTAGATCTTGAAGGCCTGGTCCCACTCCTCCATCTTGTAGAGGAGCGCGGCGCGGCCGAGCAGCGTCGGCAGGTAGGTCGCGTCGAGGTCGTAGGCCATCTTGTAGTACTTGAGGGCCTTGTCGTTGCGACCGAGCTCGTCCGCGCACTTCGCGACCCGGTAGTAGAGCTGGTTGCGCTCCTTCGGGTCCTTCTTGTCGGTCTTGCGGACGAGCATGTCGAGGATGGCCTCGAGCTCCGCCCACTTGCCGTCGCGGAAGTAGATCTCCGCGAGCGGCTCGCCGGCCTCGACGTGCTCCGGATCGAGCGCCAGGGTGCGGGCGAAGAGGTCCGCCGCGCGCGCCTCGTCGTCGAGCTTCTGCTGGTAGATGGTGCCGGCCTCGTGCAGCAGCCGCACCTTCTCCATCGGCACCTGCGAGAAGCCCTCGGCCCGCACCATGATCTCGGCGGCCTTCATCCAGTCGCCGCGATCGCGGTAGAGGGCGACGAGCGAGACCATCGCCGGGACGTAGGTGCTGTCGAGCACGAGGGCCTGCTGGAAGCGCTCCTCGGCGGGGTCGGACTCCTGCAGCTTCTCGTACTGCAGGGCGCCGATGTGGTGGTGCAGCTGCACCCGCGTCGCCGCGTCATCGACCAGCTCGCACCACTGGCGGTAACAGTCGATCGCGCGCTCCCACTCCTCGAGCCGCTCGTAGAGCCGGCCGAGGGCGCTGAGGGCGCCGACGTGGTTGGCGTCGAAGCTGAGGATGTCGGTGAACGACTCGATGGCGCGCGTGTCGTCGCGCAGCTCCTCCTCGTACACCTGGCCCATCTGGGCGTAGAGGTCGATGCGGTCGCCGTCGTCGTTGGTGGCGTTGATGTGGCGGCGGTAGGTCTCGACCAGCAGGTCGAACTTGCGCTCCTGGCGGTAGAGCCGCTCCAGGCTGCGGTAGGTCTGGTCGTGGCGGTCGTCGATGAGGAGGATCTTCTCGAGCGCCTCCCAGGCCCGCTCGGGCTGGCGGAAGTGCTCCTCCCAGGTCTGCGCCAGGCGCTGGTAGATGGCGATGCGCTCGGCGTCCATCTGGACCGCGTCGAGCTCGCGCTCGAGGATCTCGATGAACGGCTCCATGGCCCCGGTCTTCTCGTACAGGGCCTCGAGCGCGCGCATCGCGCCGAGGTTCGCGCCGTCGAAGTCGAGCAGCGCCTTGAAGGCCTCGATCGCGCGCGGGAAGTCGCCGAGGCGGTCCTCGTAGAGCTGGCCGACGCGCCGGCGCAGCTCGACGCCCTGCTCGAAGTCCTCGGTGGTGGCGGCCTTCTTGCCGAGGATGTCGATGAGCTCGAGCCAGCGGGCGCCGCGCTCGAAGAGCCGCTCGAGCGCGCCCAGCGCGTCCAGGCAGCGCTCGTCGACCTCGAGGGCGCGGCGGTGCGCCGCGATGGCGCGCTCCGTGTCCTGGAGCTGCGCCTCCTGCACCTCCGCGAGGGCGAGGAAGAGCTCGACCTTCTTCTCGGGCTCCTCCGCGAGGTCGGCGTGCTGGCCGAGGATCTGGGCGAGCTCCGCCCACTTCTGGGTCTTGCGGTAGAAGTCCGCCAGGGCCGCGAGCGCCCCGAGGTGGTTCGGGATGAGCTGCAGGGCCTGCTTCTCGGAGGCGATGGCGTAGTCGAGGTGGCCGAGCTCGTCGCCGTACCAGCGGCCGATCTTCTCCCACAGGTCGGCGGCGGTCTGCTTGTCGGGGATGGTCTGGACGATCTGCGTGTACTCGGTGAGCAGGTCGCCCCACTTCGAGCACGCCGAGGCGAGCCGCTCGAGCTCCTTGGCGACGATGTCGTTCGAGTAGTCCTCGCGGAACGCGGCCTGCAGGACCACGAACGCCTGCTCGGGCTGGCCGAGGTTCTGCTCGAAGATCTTCGCCACGCTCTGCAGCGTGTCGACCTTCTGCGGCTTGTCGGTGATGAACTCGACGCGGGCGAGGAGCAGCTCGTACAGCTTCTCCCACTGGCCCGCCTCGCGGTAGATGCCCTCGAGCTCGACCGAGGCCGACATGTTCTCGGCGTCGACCGCGAGGACGCGCTCGTACACCTGGGCGGCCGAGCGGCTGTCGTTGATCTTGTCGCGCCAGATGGCCGCGGCCTGCAGCAGCACGTCGATCTGCTCGGCCGGCGCCTCGAGCACCTGGGCCTTGCGCTCGAGGACGTCGACGCACTCCTCCCAGCGCGCCTCCTGGGTGAAGAGACCCTCGAGGGCGCCGAGGGCGCGGAAGTCGCGCGCGTTCAGCTCGAGCACCTTGCGCCAGGCGTCGATGGCCTCCTGCGGGCGCATGAGGACCTCGCCCTGCAGCTGGCCGAGCTGGGCGTACCACTCGCGCAGCTCCTCGTCGGGCAGGTAGGTGAGGCCGATCTCGAGGAGCCGGTGGATGGTCTCGACCAGCTCCTCCCAGGCCTGGGCCTCGCGGTGGATGTGGGCGATGGCCTTGAGCGCCTGGAGGTCGCCCGGATCGATGTCGAGGACCTTGGTCCAGGACTCGAGGCTGTTGCGGTCGCGGGCGAGCTTCTCGAGGTAGATCGCGCCGAGGCGCTTGAGCACCGGGATCTGGCCCGCGGGCTCGAGCGTGATGCGCACCTGGCGCTCGAGCACGTCGGTGAGCTCGAGGAACTGGCCGCCCGCCTCGTACAGGTTGGCGAGCTCCCACAGCGCGATCGGGTCCTCGCCGCGCAGGTCGAGGACGCGGCCCCACAGCTCGGCCGCCTTCTCGTGGTCGCCGAGGGCGTCGGAGGCGATCTTCGCCATGTGGGCGTAGCAGTCGGCGACGCCCTCGTCGCCCTGGGCGATGTCGATCATCTTCTCGTAGACGCCGAAGAGCTCCGGCCACTGCTCGCGCCGGAAGTAGAGGCGCTCGAGGGCCTCGAGCGCGCGCTTCTCGCGCGAGTCGGTCTCGAGGATGGTCTGGAAGCAGGCGACGGCGCGGTCGGCGTCGTCGAGGGCGTCGGCGTAGCAGGCGCCCAGGCGGTGGTACAGCTCGACCACGTCGCCGGTCGACTCGGTGATGCCGATGCGGCGCTCGAGGACGTGCGCGAGCTCCGCGAACATGCCGTTCTGGACGTAGATGTTGTCGAGGGCGCCGAGCGCGGTCGCGTCGGTCTCCTCGA
>DASXVK010000248.1:0-22548 GCA_036504295.1 Polyangia bacterium | reverse complement strand
CGAGGGGAGGGCCGCGGCCCTCCCCTGACAATAGCCCGCCGAGGAGGTTGACGGCCGCACCGCCATCCGGCATCGTGGCACGTCCGAGCGATGACGAGTGGTGCGACAGGTGCCGAGGCGGTCGCCCTGCGGGCGCCGTGGTGGCGGCGGGCGGTGGCGGCGAGCGGGCTCGACCTCATCGCGCTGGGTCTCTTCTCCCTCGTGCTGGGCGTGCTCGCGCTCGTCTACCGCGGCACGCTGCACTTCATCGAGGGCTCGGTCATCTGGCCCTTCGTCGTCCTGTGCGGCATCGTGACGGTGAGCTTCGTGACGCGCGCCCGCGGCCTGCTCGCGCGGGACCCGGCGGTGCGCCGCGAGGTGCGCGGCCGCGCCCTCGGCACCGTGCGCGACTGGCTGCCGGTCATCCTCCTCGTCCTCGTCTACGAGAACTTGCGGAGCCTGACCGGTCTCATCCGGCCGGTGCCCATCGACATGCAGCTCTGGGCGCTCGACGTGCGCCTCTTCGGCGTCGAGCCGACGCTGTGGGCGCAGCGCTTCGTGAACCCCTGGCTCACCGACTACTTCGCCTTCGCCTACGTGCTGTACTTCATCATCCCGCTCACGCTCGCGACGACGCTGTACCTGCGCGGCCGCCGCGACGATTTCCGCGAGCTGATGCTCGGCGTGGTCCTCGTGATGTACACGGGGTTCCTGCTCTTCATCATCTTCCCGGCCGGGCCGCCGCGCTTCTCCATCGCCCACCTCTTCGATCCGCCGCGCCTGACCGGCCGGTTCGGCTTCTTCGAGGCGACGCAGGGCGCGTGGGACAGCCTGAACCCGATCAAGGTCCACGCCTCGTTCCCGTCGCTGCACTGCGCGCTGTCGGCGACCGCGCTGTTCTACGCCTGGCGCTTCCGCCGCGGCGTCGGCGGGGCCGCCATGTTCGCCTGCTTCCTGCCGCTGGTCGTCAGCCTGTGGCTCTCGACGATCTACCTGCGCCACCACTGGATCGTCGACTCGTTCGCGGGGATCGGGCTGGCGGCGCTCGTCTACGCGCTGACTCCCCGGCTCCGCCGCGTCCACGCCGCGCTGTCGGCGGCGCGCCCCGCGGCCGCGCCCCCCGCCACCCCGGCCGCCGCGGCCGCGTCGCGGGCAGCCGCCGCACCGCAGCGGCGCGCGTCCTGATCTCAGCTGCGGGGGCCGGTGGAGCGTCCGCGGGCGCGGAGCTGCCCGAGATGCAGCGCCACGCCGAGGAGCCCCATCAGGAGCATGCGGCCGCGGCGCGCGAGCGCGAAGGCCACGCCCGAGGCGCCGGGGAAGCCGAGCACCGAGAAGAGGTACACCGAGGTCCCTTCGAAGACCCCGAGCCCCGCGGGGATCGCGAAGCTGACGGTCCCGGCCGCGTGGTGGAGGCTGTAGCAGAAGAGGGTGGTGACCGGATCGACGCCGAGGCCGAGGAGCCACAGCAGCACCGCCGGCTCGAGGGTGCCCGTGACGCGCGCCGCGAGGTAGCAGCACAGCACCCGGGTGAGACGGGAGGGCGGGAGCGCCACGGCCTCCTGGGTGCCGGCGCCCAGCCAGCGGGCGAGGCGGCCGCCCACCCGGGCCGGCAGCCGCGTCAGCACGAGCAGGACGATCGCGATCCCGACGGCCGACGCGAGCGCCGCGTAGGTGACGAGCGCCGCGCGGAACGACGCCGCCATGACGATCGTGCCGACGGCCACGGCCAGCCACACCGAGGTGAAGAGCATCCCGACCGCGTTCTCGAGGACGCGGTCGCGGATCAGCGCCGTCAGCACCTCGTCGACGGGGACGAAGGGCGAGAGGTGCTTGACCTTGAACGGCTCGCCCCCAAACCCGGCGAGCGGCAGCAGGGCATTGTAGCCGTCGCCGATGAGCCGTACGCGCAGGAGGTGACGCCAGGGCACCCGGCGGTCGAGCAGGAGGTACAGCGCGGTCGTGTTGAAGCCGAACCACGCGAGCGCGAGGAGGGGGGTCAGCGCGACGAGCGGACCGAGGCGGAGACACGCCCGGCCGATGTCGGCCGCGGGATAGCGCGACACCACGTACCCCAGCAACCCCAGACCGACCAGCAGGAACAGCCGTTCGGTCCAGCGCGGGACGGGCAGCCGTGGCGCTTCGACGCACGGCGCCGCCGGCGCGGGCTCAGGGGCGGGAGCAGCGTTGGGGATCGCCTGGACCATGGATGCACCCTGCCGTCGGAGGATGATCCGCGCTCCCGGCCCAAGGCGCAAGGATCTCCGCGAGCGAGAGGCCTTGACGCGCGGGCCGCGGTTGCCAGAATGCGGCTGTGGCCGGGGCCGTCAGCTATCCGCCGGGGACGGCGCGCAGGCTCACCATGCACACCCTGTCGTGGGTCCGCCCCGTCCTCAGGGCCGGCGACCGGGTGCTCGACCTGGGGTGCGGCGAGGGCTTCGTGCTCGCGGAGCTGGCGCGCGAGCACGAGGTCGTGGGGGTGGACATCGTCGACCTGCGGGCCACCGCGCTGCCCCGCTTCGCGCTCTACGACGGGATCCACGTGCCGTTCCCCGACGCGTCGTTCGACGTCGTCCTGATCACGTTCGTCCTGCACCACGTGCCCGACGACCTGAAGCCGGCGCTGGTCCGCGAGGCGCGCCGGGTGACTCGGCGCGACCTCGTCGTGCTGGAGGACACCCCGCGCACGCTGCTCGATCGGCTCGCGTGCCGCGCGCACGGCCAGGCGCACCGCCGCAAGATCGGCAGCACGGCGGAGTTCGGCTTCTACGATCAAGCGCGCTGGGAGCGCTTCTTCGCCGATCTCGGCCTGCGGGTCGTGCGCAGCGTGGCGATGCCCCGCTTCGAGCGCGACTGGAAGCGTCCGTGGGCGAGGAGCTGCTTCGTGCTGTCCAGGTAGGGGCGGGGCGGACGCTTCGCCGCGCCGCCCTCACTCCTCGGCGCCGTTGCGGGCACGGCGCGCGGCCGGCGGCGCGCCCCGCTGCCGCGCGCCCCGCCACCCCGGCCACAGCAGCAGCGTCGCCGGCAGCAGCAGCACCGCGGCGGCGAGCGTCGTGATCTCGCCGAGGATGGCGAGGGCGCCGAAGGAGACGAGGGCGCGGTTGTCGGCCACCAGCAGCACCGCGTAGCCGATGATCGTCGTGAGCGAGGCGAGGAGCACCGCGGGGCCGGTGCCGTGCAGCGCGCGCTCGAGGCCGGCCCGGTCCGGCGCCTCGAGCGCGGCGCGCTGCTGGATGTTGATGGCGTAGTCGAGGCCGATGCCGAACGTCGTCGGCAGGGCCACGTAGTTGAAGAAGTTGTACTTCACCCCGAGGGCCGCGGCGACGCCGGCCATCAGCACGACGCCGGCGCCGAGGGCGGCCGCGACCTGCGCGAAGCTCCGGCGCCGGGGCAGGGTCATGGCGAGCGCCAGCAGCACGAGGGCCGCCGCGACCCCCGTCGAGCGGGGCGCGTCGCGCTGGATGGCGCGCAGGATGTCGGCGAAGACCACGGCCTCGCCCGAGGAGGTCACGCGCTCGTTCGGGCCGAGGTCGATCCGGCGCAGCAGGTCCGTGAAGGCGAAGAGGTTCTCCTGCACCCAGAGGTCGCGCCCGGCGGGCGGGGTGACCAGCACGATGGCGCCGCGCGTGCCGTTCTTCTCGAGGAAGCGCCGGCTCAGGTCCTCGGGGAGGTCGTCGGGCCCCAGGCGGCGCACGTCGAGGTGCGCCTTGAGGAAGTCCACCGCCGCGCGCGCGTCCTGGCCGAGCTTGGCCTCCGGCAGGCGCGCGACCTTGGCGCGGATCTCGGCGGCGAGCGCCAGCTTCTCGTCCTGGCGGTCCGGCAGGAGCGACCAGATCGAGACGCACTCGTTGAGCGGCGCGCGGGCCGTGCCGAGGAGCCGGGCGCGGGCGTTGAGGGCGTCGCACAGCCGCCGCGCCTGGTCCCGGTCGCGCGTGGCGACGATGGCGGGGCTGAGCGACTGGCCCATGACCGTGGCGATGCGCTTGCCGAGCTGGGCGGTGGCGCTGGCCTCGCTCGAGCGATTGCGCAGGTTCCGGAGGTCGTACTCGAGCGCGCGCGGGAGGAAGCGGCCGAAGGCGGCGAGCGACGCGACCACGCCGATCAGCGTCACCGCCACGAGCAGCCGCGGCCGGCCCAGCGCCAGCCGCGCGAGGACGCGGGGGTAGCCGAGGCCGCGCCGCCAGCCGCGGTCATCGGGCCGGGGCGGGCGCATGGGCGCGACGTGCTCGGCGAGGACGAGCAGCGCCGGGAGCATGGTGTAGGAGAGCACCCAGCAGATGAGGATGCCGATCGAGCCGAGGAACCCGAACTGCGAGAAGCTGCGGATCTGGGCCACCGCGAGCGCGGCGAAGCTCAGCGCCGTGGCCGCCGCCGCGGTCAGCGTGGGGCGGAACGTCACCCGCGCGGCCGTCGCCAGGGCGGCATCCGCGCCCGCGCCGGCGGCGCGCTCCTCGAGGTAGCGGCCGCACAGGACGACGCCGTAGTTGACGCCCGTGCCGATGATGAGCGCGCCGAGGAACGCGGTCTGGGCGTTGACGTAGCCGATGCCGACCCGGGCGAGGGCGAACGCGAAGAGGGTGCCGAAGGCGAGCGGCACGGCGAGGAGGACGACGATCCGCAGCCGCCGGAAGAAGAGCCACAGGGCGAGGCAGACGAGGGCGGCGCACAGGCCGGCCGTGCCGCCGATGTCGCGCCGCAGCGTGTCGTACTCCTCGACGGAGATCGCGGTGCTGCCGCCGAGCATCACCTTGAGGCCGCGGGCGCCCGCGCCGAGCTCGTTCACGAGCGCGCGCGTCTTCGCCAGCAGGCGCCGCGCGCCCGCGACGCCGGTGGAGCTGCCGGTGGGGCGCAGCGTGACGACCGTGAGGGAGCCGTCCTCCGCGGCGTAGGTGCCGCGCGAGAACTTCTTTGGGCGGTGGGCCTCGCGGATGCGGCGCAGGCGCCCCTCGAGCGCCTCTTCGCCGTCAGGATCGTCGTCGAGACCGACGACGAGCGGGTTCAGGCGCCGGTGGGCGCGGCCGAGGGCCTCGTCGATGTCGCGCAGCTCGTCGACGGAGAGGTAGAGCAGGGCGTGGCGCTCGTAGAAGTCGCGGACCGGCGTCACCGTCCAGTCCGCGAAGAGCACCTCGTCGCGCAGCCGCGTCTTCGCCGCGCCGGCCAGCTCGCCGGCGAACGCGGCGGCCCGGTCGGGGTCGCCCTCGATCGCGACGTAGAGGTTCGACACCCCGCCCACGCGGCGCACCAGCTCGTGGAGGCCGACGACGCTCGGTTGACCCGCGGGGAGCAGGTCCGCGAAGTCGGTGCGCAGCTCCAGGCGGCGCACCTCGAGCGCCGCGGGCACGGCGAGGAGCACGCAGGCGCCGAGGACGACCAGGGCGCTGCGCGGGGTCACGCCCGGCCCGGCCATCGGGTCACTCGAGAGGCTTCCGCAGCGGCACGACGACGGGGGCGGCGGGGGCCCCCGAAGCGTCATTGAACTGGCTCCGAGCGCCGCTTCCAGGTGGCATGTCCGGGCTAATCTCGCGCGGCGCGGCGCGCGGTGGGGGGAGGCTCGTCGGCCCCCCGCTCGCTTGCGAGCGGGTTTCTGTGGTCCCGACGAGGGGGGACGGGCACGTCCCCCCCTGAACGGTCACACGCTCGGCGGCCGGCAGCCGCGCCCAGGCGACGGCGCCGGCGAGGGTCACCGGCACGAGGTGCACGATGTGGTACAGGAGCGCGAACGCGAGGGCGGGCGCCTGCGCGACGCCGCAGAGGCTGAGGCCGAGCACGGCCCCGGCCTCGAAGGAGCCGACGTGCGCCGGCGCCGACGGCGCGACCAGCGCGAGGTTCACGCACAGGATGACGAGGGCCGGGGCGCCCGCCGAGAGCGGCATGCCGAGGCCGCGCAGCACGAGCACGATGATGAGCGCCTCGACACCGAGGGCGGCGATGGAGGTGATGAGGTTCTCGATGAGCAGGCGGGGGCGGCGCATCGCGTGGGCCCCGCGGGCGAGGTCGCCGAGGAAGCGGCGCAGCCGGCCGGCGCCCGCCGGGACCGCGGCGCTGCGCGCGAGGATGAGCAGCACGACGTAGCCGCCGATGGCGACGCCGGCGAGCAGGGCGAGGCCGGCCCGCGCCGGCGCCGGCAGCGGCGCCACGAGGGGCAGGGTGCCGGCCACCGCGAGCACGCTCGCCGCGTCGAGGATCCGCTCGGCCGAGAAGACGCCGACGAACGTGCCGACGGCGACGCGCTCGCGCTGCTGCAGCAGGCGCAGCCGGACCACCTCGCCGCCGCGGACCGGCAGCACGTTGTTGCCGGCGTAGCCGATGAGCACGTACGCGTAGAGCCGCCGCAGCGGGATGGCGATGGCCGGCGAGAGCAGCGTCCGCATGCGCTGCGCCTTGAACGCGATCTGGACGAAGTTGAGGACCATCGCCGCGGCGACGAGCCACAGGTTCGCCTGGAGGAGCTGGGTGAGGAGGGCCCGGGGGTGCGCGCGCCAGATGAGGACGGCGAGCACCGCGATGGCCGCGACGCTCGCGAACCGGTGCAGGAACGTGCGCAGGCGGAAGCGCCGGGTGAGGCTGGGCGCCGGCTCCTCCGCGCGGAGCGCGCTGCTGTCGGCCGGCGCGCTCACGCGTGGGCCTCGGCGATGAGCTCGGGCAGCGTCACGAGCCGCAGCCGGCGCGCGCGGGCGGCCGCGATGATGGCCGGCAGCGCCGCCGCGGTCTGGCTCCGGTCCGCGCCGGCGCCGCCGTCGTGGAGCAGCAGCACCGACCCCGGCCGGACCGCGCGCCGCGCCCGGGCCGCGATGACGGCGCTGCCGGGCCGGTCGGTGTCCCACACGCCGTGGCTCCAGGCGCAGGGCGTGAGGCCGAGGCGGGCGAGCGCGCCGCCGAGGAACGGGCGGCGGAACCCGTGCGGGGCGCGGAAGAGGGTCGGGCGGGGCACGCCGGCGCCGGTGATCGCCCGCTGGGCGGCGTCGAGCTCCCGCTCGAGGGCCGGGCGGCTCAGGAACGAGAGGATGCGGTGGTTCATCGTGTGGTTGCCGATGGCGTGGCCGTCGGCGGCGATGGCGCGCACGAGGTCCGGCTCGCGCGCGGCGGCCTCGCCGACGAGGAAGAAGGTCGCGCGCACGCCCTCGCGGCGGAGCACGTCGAGCACGGCGCGGGTGTGGTCACCGTTGGGCCCGTCGTCGAAGGTGAGCGCCATCGCGTCGCCGTCGCCGCGGCCGCGGGCGAAGGTCGCGCCGGGCAGCACCTGCGGCACCAGCAGCCACACCAGCGCGAGGCCGAGGACCACGGGCACGGCGCCGAGCGCCGGCGACCAGCGGCCGAGGACGAACGCGGCGATCAGCAGCACGGCCGCGCCGGCGAGCGCGCGCAGCAGCGCGTGCAGCGGCATCGTCATCGCCGCCTCCGCCGGTGCTGCGTCTGCCGTGGGGCCCCCCGGGGCATGATCGAGCGGTGTCACGCGCGCGCCAGCAGCTCCTCGTAGTAGCTCTCGATCTCGCCGACGAGCCGCCCCCAGGCGAAGTGCGAGGCCGCCCGCGCCCGGGCCGCGGCGCCCACCCGCGCGCGCAGCGCCGGATCGGCGAGGAGCGCCTCGATGGCCTCGGCCAGCGCCATCGGGTCGCCGTCCGCCGCGAGGAGCGCGTTCTCGCCGTGCGTGAGGACGTCCTCGATGCCGTCGATGCGGTACGCCGCGATGGCGCAGCCGGCGCCCATGGCCTCGAGCACCGTGGTCGGCACCGAGGCGATGGCGGCGGTGAAGCAGAAGACGTCGGCGGAGCGGTAGTAGTCGGGCTGCCGCCGCAGGACCGTGCCCTCGAAGGTGACGTCGTGGCGCAGGTGGCGCGGGATCATCGCCTCGAAGTGGCGCCGGCCGGGGCCGTCGCCGAGCACGACGAGGCGCACGCGGCGGGTGCGGCGCACGATGGCGAAGGCGTCGAGGAGCGACTCGAGGCGGTTGCGCGGGTCGAGGCGCCCGACGAAGAGCAGCGTCGGCACCGGGCCGTCCAGCCGCTCGATGCGCCGGCCCGAGGCGAACCAGTCGACGTCCACGCCGTTCGGGATGAGGCGGCAGTCCACGTCGAAGTAGCGCTTGATGGAGCGCGCCGCGTTGCGCGAGACCGCGATGAAGCCGTCGAGCCGCTCGATGACCGACCGCAGGTACGGCCGGAACATCCGCATCAGCAGCGAGCCGTTGAAGTGGGTGTGGAAGGTGCCGATGCACACCCCCTTCGCCGACAGCGCCGCGAGCACCGGGATGGTCGGGACGAGCGGGGACTGGATGTGGGTGACGTCGAAGCCGCCGTCGCCCAGCACCTCACGCAGCCGGCGGGCCGGCAGCGGGGCGATGGTGGCGCGAGCGACCGAGCCGTTGGCGTAGATGGGCCGCGACTCGCCGACGTACTCGACCTTGAGGTCCGTCGGCACGCCGTTGGGCGCGCCGGTGTGGGAGGTGACGACGGTGACGTCGTGGCCGCGCCGCACGAGCTGGCGGCCGAGGTGGTACACGTGCTCCGTGATACCGCCAGGGCTCGGATAATAGTACTCGGTGACCAGGGCGACGCGCATTGACGGGCTCAGGCCGCGACGTCGTTCTGGTGGGCGGGCGGGGCCGCGGGCGCCTGGGCGCGGGCGCGGGCGCGGGCGCGGGCCGGCGGGCGGGTCGAGCCGACGGTGACGAGGTCCGCGAGCAGCACGCCGAGCGCGGCCGCCCCCGTCGCCACGGAGGCCGGCAGCAAGGCCGCGACCCGGGTGAGGCGCAGGCGCCACATCCAGAAGGCGCGTTCGACCCGCTCCGCTCGTTCGAACAACATGGCCCCCACGTATAGATCAGTCGGCGAACAGGCGCAATCCCCGGTGCGCCGCCCGCTCCAATCTGGTATCGTGCGCCGCGCTCCTGGCCGGCTGCTGGCCGCGAGCGCGCGCGAGCCCGCGGTCGAGCGAGTCCATGCTCGCCTTCAGGCGCGCGGTGTCCTGCGACGGGGAACGAGCGGCCTGGACGAGGATGAACGCGAGCATCGCGAGGCTGAGGAAGAAGGTGGCGCGGACGACGTACTGGATGTTGGACGTCCCGTGGTCCACCGTCGGGTCCATCGACTGGGCGGGGGAGACCGACGGCGCGAGGAGGGCCGCGACGAGCACCATGACGCGCGCCAGGCGGCCGAAGCTCCGGGCTCCCTTGATCATCGTCCTCCTCGCTATCACGTCGCTGGCGTCCGCACAAGTCTCCCCCAACATCCCGATCGGGGATCCGTTCTACGATGTCATCGAGCGCCTGGCCGATGCGGGGCTCGCGCCGGGGTACATGCGGGGCACCCGGCCCTTCACCATCGCCTACGGTGTCCAGCTCGTGCGCCAAGCGGGGCAGCTCGCGGCGCAGCGCGGCGGGCCGGAGCCGGCGCTGCTGGCGACCGCGCGCGACCTGCTCGCGCGGCTGCTGCCGCACCGGGTCGGGCCCGCGGCGCTCGGCGGCGAGGGCGAGATCGCGGTCGGACGGACCGACGAGGTGATCGAGCCTGCGATCTTCTCGTACGGCGATCGCGTCGGCTACCTGCTGCCGCGCGCCGGAGCCGGCGCCGCCCCCGCCGAGGGGCTGGGGCTGGCGCTCACCGGGCGGGCCTCGGTCAGCCAGTACGCGGCGGCCGAGGTCGCCGGACGGGTGCTCCTCCCCGGCGCGGGCCCCCAGGCGGGGCTGCTGCGCGGCTACGGCAAGCTCGGCCTCGGCGCCCTCGAGCTCGAGGTCGGCCGGGACGACGTCGTCTGGGGCTACGCGCGGGGCACGGCCTTGACGCTGTCCGGGAACGCCCGCGGGCTCGACCAGGTGGCGCTTCGGACCGCGCGGCCGATCGTGCTGCCGTGGCTCTTCCGCTATCTGGGCCCGGTCCAGGGGGCGATCTTCCTCGCGCGCGTCGATCAGCAGCTGCCGTTCGCGCACCCGTACCTCATCGGCAAGCGCATCTCGATCCTGCCGAAGCCCTGGCTCGAGCTCGGGGTCGTGCACCTCTTCGCGTTCGGTGGCGAGGGGGCCCCCGCCTACGGGGCCTCGAACTTCATCGAGGAGTTCATCTTCGGCTACCGCCGCCACGCCTACAGCGAGAACCTGTCCAACAGCGCGTTCAGCTGGGACGTGCGCATCCGCATTCCCAAGGTGTTCGAGCTCTACTGGGAGCACTACTTCGAGGACTGCTGCGCCACGATCTTCACGCGTGACAGCTCCATCCTCGCCGGGGTGCGCCGTCCGGCGGTGCTGTCCGCCCGCGACGATCTCGCCCTGGAGTTCGTCGCCACCACGTTCATCACCTACGTGCACTTCTCGGCCCCGGAGTTCGAGCAGCAGGGGCGGATCTTCGGCTACTCGGGGGGCAACAGCGCCCAGGGGGCCTGGGCGTTCTGGCGCTACGTCGGGGACCGCGGAGAGGTGGTCAAGCTGCGGCTCGGGTTCCAGCGGCGCGGTCTCCCGGACCACACGGTCGTGCCCGGGGGCGAGCCGGAGTGGCGCATCCAGGGCCAGGCCGAGTGCCGGCTGCCGCTGCGGCCCGGGCGGGCGGGCCGGGTGGACGCCCGCGCGCGGCTCATCCTCGAGCGCGTGCTCACGGCCGGGTTCACGCCCGGCCTGGACCGCACCGCCGGCCTGGGCGAGATCGGGCTCGAGGCCTCGTTCTAGCCCCCGCTCCGACTGGCTTTTTTCAGTCGTCCCGCGCTCTTGACGCCCCACCCCCCCATGATTACCTTCGCCTCGCCTGCAAATCGAAGACCGGCGACTCGGAGGAACCGAAATGGCCAAGATTATAGGTATCGACCTGGGCACGACCAACTCGGTCGTCGCCATCATGGAGGGGAAGGACCCGAAGGTGATCACGAACGAGGAGGGCGGGAGACTCACGCCTTCCGTCGTGGCGTACGACGACAAGGGCGAGGTCCTGGTAGGCCAGATCGCGCGCCGGCAGGCCATCACCAACGCTGAGAACACGGTCTTCTCCATCAAGCGCTTCATGGGCCGCAAGTTCGAGGAGGTCCAGGAGGAGCTGAAGCGCGTGCCCTACCACGTGGTCCGGGCCGCGAACGGCGACGCGCAGATCGAGATCCGCGGCCGCAAGAACACGCCGCCGGAGATCTCGGCCAAGGTCCTGCAGAAGCTCAAGCGGGCGGCCGAGGAGTACCTGGGCGAGAAGGTGAACGAGGCCGTCATCACCGTCCCCGCGTACTTCAACGACTCCCAGCGGCAGGCGACCAAGGACGCGGGCAAGATCGCGGGCCTCGAGGTACGGCGCATCGTCAACGAGCCCACCGCGGCGGCGCTCGCCTACGGCCTCGACAAGAGCCGCGACCACATCATCGCCGTCTACGACTTCGGCGGCGGCACGTTCGACATCTCGATCCTCGAGGTCGGGGACAAGGTCGTCGAGGTCGTCTCGACCAACGGCGACACGCACCTCGGCGGCGACGACATCGACAACCGGGTGATGGACTGGCTCATCGCCGAGTTCCGCAAGGACACCGGCATCGACGTCTCGAAGGACAAGATGGTGCTCCAGCGCCTCAAGGAGGCGGCGGAGAAGGCCAAGATCGAGCTCTCGAGCGTGGCCGAGACCGAGATCAACCTGCCGTTCCTCACCGCCGACGCCTCCGGCCCGAAGCACATGCAGATCAAGCTCTCGCGCGCGAAGCTCGAGCAGCTCATGGCGGATCTCGTCGACCGCACCATCGAGCCGTGCAAGAAGGCGCTCGCCGACGCGAACAAGAAGGGGAACGAGATCGACGAGATCGTCCTCGTCGGCGGCTCCACCCGCATCCCGATGGTGCAGGCGCGGGTGCGCGAGTTCTTCGGCAAGGAGCCCCACAAGGGCGTCAACCCCGACGAGGTCGTGGCGCTCGGCGCGGCCGTGCAGGCGGGCGTGCTCTCGGGCGAGGTGAAGGACATCCTCCTCCTCGACGTCACCCCGCTCACCCTGGGCATCGAGACCCTGGGCGGCGTCATGACGCCGATGATCCCGCGCAACACCACCATCCCGACCCGCAAGAGCGAGGTCTTCTCGACGGCGTCCGACAACCAGGGCTCGGTCGAGGTGCACGTCCTGCAGGGCGAGCGGCCGATGGCCCGCGACAACCGGACCCTCGGCAAGTTCCACCTCGACGGCATCCCCCTGGCGCCGCGCGGCGTGCCGCAGGTCGAGGTCACGTTCGACATCGACGCGAACGGCATCGTCAACGTCTCGGCCGTCGACAAGGCCACCAGCAAGAAGACGCACATCACCATCACCGCCTCCTCGGGCCTGTCGAAGGACGAGGTCGACAAGATGATGAAGGAGGCCGCCGAGCACGAGGCCGAGGACAAGTCGCGCAAGGAGGCCATCGAGCTCAAGAACCAGCTCGACAGCATGTGCTACAACACCCAGAAGATGCTCGACGAGAACCGCGAGAAGATCCCCGCGGCCGAGCGCGAGGGTGTCGAGGTGGCGGTCAAGCACGGCCGCGAGGTGCTCGAGTCCCGCGACGTCGAGGATCCGGCCAAGCTGAAGGAGGCCATCGAGCAGATCCAGAAGGCCTCGCACAAGATGGCCGAGGTGATGTACCGCAACGCGGCCGGCAGCGGCGGCGGCGGCGAGACCCCGCCCGGCGGCGGCGAGGGCGGCCCGACCGAGGGCGGCGGCAAGAAGCCCGAGGGCGGCGTCATCGACGCCGAGTTCGAAGAGGCGAAGTAGCCGAATCCCGAATCCAACTCGATCCACCCACGGCGGAGCGTCGGACACGGCGGACGTTCCAGGGGGGCTCTGCCCGCGCCCCCCTCGACGGGCAAAGCCCGTCGAGCCTCCCCCCCACCGCGCGCTACCCGCGCGAGTTGGCGGGGACATGGCTTCCGCCCCATCCAGCCCTGGCCGCAGTCGAGCTCCCGTTGCATAATCGGGCCGATGCGGAGAGTCGTCGTCCTCCCCTTCCTCGCCCTGGCGTCGTGCTACGGGCCCGCCTTGCTCACCGACGGAACCAGCGTCAGCCATGGGGCGGCCGCCAACGGCGTGCTGCGGGACGGCGCCGAGCTGCCGATGGTGGGCGACGGCTACCAGATCGCGCCGTCGTGGCGCTCGCGCCACGCGAACTACGGCACCGACGAGATGGTCGAGGCCCTGGTGCGCATCGGCCGGCGCCTGGCCCGCGACTTCCCGGGCAGCGAGATGCTCCTCGGGGACCTCTCGTACCTGGGCGGGCGCGCCAGCCCGCGGCACCACTCGCACCGCAACGGCCGCGACGTGGACGTCTTCTACTTCTCGACCGACCAGAAGGGGCAGTGGCTGGGGCCGTACGACGCCATGATCCCCTTCGGCGCCGACGGCCGCGGCCGCTCGTGGCGGCAGGACCGGACCTGGCACTCCGCCCCGGGGCGCTACTTCGACGACGCCCGGAACTGGGGCACGGTGCGGGCGTTCCTGACCGACCCGGGCATCGAGGTGCAGTGGATCTTCGCGCACGACGCGCTCATCCGCCGCATGCTCGGTTGGGCCACCGCGCACCAGGAGGATCCGGCGCTCATCGCCCGGGCGTCGGCGCTGATGGTGCGCCCCGCGGGCGCGCTGCCCCACGACGACCACATGCACATCCGCATCTACTGCGACCCCGGCGACCGCCCGTTCGGCTGCGTCGACGTCGGCCCGGTCCGGTGGATGAAGAAGCAGCTCAAGTACTCGGGCTCCCGGGCGCTCGCCGCGCTCGACGCGCCGCCGGCCGCGCCCGCGGCGTCCGCGGCCGTCGTCCGGGGCCTGCCGCCGGTGGTCCGCTGGATCGCGCTGACCCCGTTCACGCCGCTCTTCAGCCGCTGGTGACGGGGCAGGGCCCGCCGCCCGGCGGGCCTATCGGTAGCCGGCGGCAGCGGCGCGCGCCGACTTGATCCGCGCCGCCGATTTCCGTCGGAAATAGACGAGAGCACCGGGGGGCAGCCCGAGGCCCGGGCGGCCGCCGGATCGGCCGCGGCGGCCCTCCGCGCCCCGACCCCGGGGGGCGGGCCGACACCCCAAGGGATAGGGGGTGCCCGGGGGCGCGGCCCCGACTGGTTGTTTCAGTGATCGAGAAGTCGTATCTGAACAGAATTTCAGGCACGAAAAAGAGCAGATCAGACTGCGGATTTTCCTTGCCATGATTCCATTCAGTAGAATATATTCGCTCGCAGATATTGAGAAGAAGCCACTGAGTAGAATCAACTGACACGATTCTCGACGGGAGCGCCCCTTCAGTGGACCAGACGAGCTACCTCACCGACCGCGAGCTGCAGCAGATCGAGCGGGACCACCCGGACGGCCTGACCTCGCGGCAGATCGTCGACCTGTTCGAGTCGCGCGGTGAGCGGTTCTCGGAGGCCACGTTCCGCAAGTACGTCCAGCTCGGGCTGCTGCCGCGCAGCGTCCGGGTCGGCCGGAAGGGCAAGCACCAGGGCTCGTGCGGCCTCTACCCCGCGACCATCATCCGCCGCGTGCAGGCGGTGAAGCGGATGATGGCGGAGGGGCACACCATCGAGGACATCCAGCGCTCGTTCGTCCGCTTCAAGGACGAGATCGAGGCGCTCGAGCGGGGCCTGCGCTCGCTCTTCACCGGTTTCGAGCGCGAGCTCAAGGCGCCCCACTTCGACGTGGTGAGCCGCCGCAACCTCGCCCGGGACCTCTCGGACGCGAAGAAGACCGCCGCGGACCTGGTGCGGCGGATCGTGGGTATCGAGCGGGGCGTGTCGCGCCCGCTCGAGGACGATGAGGGCCGTTTCGGCGCGAGCGGGGGCGCCGGGGCGGGAGTGCTGTAGCCCCGATCGCTGCCGCGGACGCGGCGGCTACCGGTACCCGGGCGGCGGCGCGCCCCGGGGCGGGAGGGCACGATGGACGATCTCGAGCAGCAGGCGGACGACATTGAGGTGGGTGAGGTGGAGCCGGCGGGGGATTCTCCCGACGAGGGGGGCATGCGGCCGCCGGAGCGCAGTCGCAAGGTGCGGCGGTACCAGCGCCGCAGCCAGTTCCGGGCGAAGACCATCGCCCTGCGGCGGCTCACGAAGGAGGAGATCCGGATCGGGCGGGAGGTGTACCCGCCCATCGACGTGCCGCGGCCGACGCAGCGCTGCGAGTGCGAGGACGGGCCGCGGCCGTGCCCGTTCGTGAGCTGCAAGCACCACCTCTATCTGGACGTGAACCCGGAGACGGGCTCGATCAAGCTGAACTTCCCGCACCTCGAGCCGTGGGAGATGTCCGAGAGCTGCGCCCTGGACGTGGCCGAGCGCGGCGGCATCACCCTCGAGGAGGTCGGGACGATCGTGAACCTGACCCGCGAGCGCGTGCGGCAGGTCGAGGTGCGCGCGACCACGAAGCTGCGCCAGTTCTCCAACCAGAGCGAGTTCGCCCCCCCGCGGCGGTAGCCCCCCAGAAGAAACTGAACAGGGAGACGGGGAGGCGGGGAGAGTTCTGGGGTTGAGTTCTGCCGGCGCGAGCAGGACCGCCAGTCCGCGCGTTGGCACGACCCCAAACAAGAGTTCTCCCCGTCTCCCCGCCTCCCTGTTCATCCTGCCCACCGAGCGCCGCCCGTCGTCGGCGCCTTGACGCCCCCCGCCTTCCTTGCTACCCAAGTTTCCACTTCCGGGAGGTGGCGATGGTTCGCATCCGACGTGCGCTGGTGAGCGTCTCCGACAAGCGCGGTCTCGTCGACCTCGTGAACGGCCTCAAGCGGCACGGGGTGGAGATCCTGTCCACGGGCGGCACCGCCCGGACCATCGAGGAGGCGGGGGTGGACGTCGTGCCCATCGCCGTGTACACCGGCGCGCCCGAGATCCTCGACGGGCGGGTGAAGACGCTGCACCCCAAGATCCACGGCGGCCTGCTCGGCCGGGACCTCCCGGAGCACCGCGAGCAGATGGCGGCGCAGGGCATCGACTTCATCGACCTCGTCGTCGTGAACCTGTACCCCTTCGGCAAGACCGTCGCCAACCCCGGCGTCGGCCTCGAGGAGGCGGTCGAGAACATCGACATCGGCGGGCCATCGATGCTGCGTTCGGGGGCGAAGAACCACGAGCGCGTGACCGTCGTGTGCGATCCGGACGACTACCCGGCCATCCTCGAGCAGCTCGACCGCACCGGCGGCGGCCTCGACCGGGCCACCCGCTACCGGCTGGCGTGCAAGGCCTTCGCCCACACCGCCGCCTACGACGGCGCGATCGCCGGCTACCTCTCGTCGCTGGGCCCCGAGGGCGCCGGCCCCCGCGAGGAGCTCCCGGAGATCCTGACGCTGCAGTACCACCGCGACCGGGTGCTGCGCTACGGCGAGAACCCGCACCAGAAGGCGGCCTTCTACCGCGAGCCGAACCCGGGCAACGAGCCGCTCGTCGCCACCTGCGAGGTCCTGCAGGGCAAGGAGCTCTCGTACAACAACTTCCTCGACCTCGACGCGGCCCTCGAGCTCGTCCTCGAGTACCCGGAGCCGGCCGCGGCCATCATCAAGCACCTCAACCCCTGCGGCGCGGCGGTCTCCGCGGCCGGCGTCGCGGCGGCCTTCGGGCTGGCCCGGCAGACCGACCCGCTCTCGGCCTTCGGCGGCATCGTCGCGGTCAACCGCCCGGTCGGCCTCGACCTCGTGGCCGAGATCGGCGACATGTTCCTCGAGTGCGTGATCGCCCCCGAGTACAAGCCCGAGGCCCGCGAGGCGCTCGCCAAGAAGAAGAACCTGCGCCTCCTCGCCTACGGCACCAAGGGCGACCCGCTGCCCGGCGGCTGGAACCTCCGGTCCGTCGGCGGCGGCCTGCTCGTGCAGTCGCGCGACCGGCAGATCGTCTCGGCCGCGGAGGCCGAGGTGGTCACCAAGCGCCAGCCCACGGCCGAGGAGCTGCTCGCCCTCGAGTTCGCGTGGAAGGTGTGCAAGCACGTGAAGTCGAACGCCGTCGTCTTCGCCCGCGACGGCCACACCGTGGGCGTGGGCGCCGGCCAGATGTCGCGCGTCGACTCCGCCCGCCTCGCCGTGACCAAGGCGGCCGCGGCCAAGCTGTCGCTCGCGGGCACCGTCGCCGCGTCCGACGGCTTCTTCCCGTTCCGTGACGGCGTCGACGAGATCGCGACCGCCGGCGCGACGGCCATCATCCAGCCGGGCGGCTCGGTGCGGGACAACGAGGTCATCGCGGCCGCCGACGAGCGCGGCGTGGCGATGGTGATGACCCGGATGCGGCACTTCCGCCACTAGTGGTCTTGGGAGGCATCCTCGATGCGCGTCCTCGTCGTGGGCAGCGGCGGGCGGGAGCACGCCCTCGCGTGGAAGCTCGAGCGGGACGGAGCGCGGCCCGCGCTGCTCGCCGCCCCGGGGAACCCGGGCATCGGCGCGGCCGCCGCCCTGCACCCCGTGAAGGCGGACGACGTCGCCGGTCTGTGCGACCTCGTGGAGCGGGAGCAGATCGACCTGACGGTGGTGGGGCCCGAGGCGCCGCTGTGCGCCGGGCTCGTCGACGCGCTCGCGGCCCGGGGGCGGCGCGCCTTCGGCCCGAGCGCGGCGGCCGCCGTGCTCGAGGGCTCGAAGGCGTTCTCGAAGGAGTTCATGGCCCGCCACGGCATCCCCACCGCGGGCTTCGGCGTCTTCGACGACGTCGCGGCGGCGGAGCGGTACATCGACGCCGCGTCCGGCCCGCTCGTGGTCAAGGCCGACGGGCTCGCCGCCGGGAAGGGCGTCATCGTCTGCAGCGACCGCGAGCAGGCGCGCGCCGCGGCCCGCAGCATGCTCGTCGACGCCGACTTCGGCGCCGCCGGGGCGCGGATCGTGGTCGAGGAGCGGCTGAGCGGCCGGGAGGCGTCGCTGATGGCGCTCGCCGACGGGGAGCGGCTGGTGCTGCTCGCGTCGGCCGAGGACCACAAGGCGGTCTTCGACGGCGACCGCGGGCCGAACACCGGCGGCATGGGCGCCGTCTCGCCCTCGCCGCGGGTGACCGCGGCCGTCGAGCGCGAGGTGCTGGACCGGGTGCTCCTGCCCACCGTCCGCGGCATGGCGGCGGAGGGGCGGCCGTTCCGCGGCGTGCTCTACGCCGGCATCATGCTGACGCCCGACCGCGGCCCCCAGGTGCTCGAGTTCAACTGCCGTTTCGGCGACCCCGAGACGCAGCCGGTGATGATGCGGCTCGCCGGCGATCTCCTGCCGTGGCTCGCTGGCGCGGCGGCCGGGAAGCTGCCGGACGGCGAGCCGGCCTGGGACCCGCGGGTGGCGGTGTGCGTGGTGCTGACGGCGCCGGGCTATCCCGGGCCCTACCCGCAGGGCGCGGTCATCGCCGGGCTCGACCGGGCGGCGGCGCACCCCGACGTGGTCGTCTTCCACGCGGGCACCCGGCGCCAGGCGCCGGACGCCGTCGCCACCGCCGGCGGCCGCGTCCTCGGCGTCTGCGCCCTCGGGGACACGGCGGCGGCCGCCCGGGCGCGCGCCTACGAGGCGGTCGGCGACATCCGCTTCGAGGGCATGCACTACCGCCGCGACATCGCGGCCCGCAGCGGCGGGTAGGAGCGCGGCCGCCGCGGCATCGCATCTAGCGGCGACGCCCGCCGCGCCATCACACGGAGACCACGGCATGAGCGACAGCAGCGCGCCCCCCGAGCCCCTGGTGGCCATCCTCATGGGCTCCAAGAGCGACCTCACGCGGGTCCAGCCCGCCGCGGAGGTGCTGAAGGAGCTCGCCATCCCGCACGAGGTGCGCGTCATCTCGGCCCACCGCACGCCGGAGCGGGCGGCGGAGTACGCGAGCGGCGCGGCCGGGCGCGGTCTCAAGGTGCTCATCGCGGCCGCCGGCGGCGCCGCCCACCTCGCGGGCACGCTCGCCGCCTACACGCTGCTGCCGGTGGTCGGCATCCCGGTCGCGGCGACGCCGCTCGGGGGCCTCGACGCGCTGCTCGCGACGGTGCAGATGCCGGCGGGCGTCCCGGTGGCGACCGTGGCCGTCGACGGCGCGGCGAACGCGGCGCTGCTCGCCGCGGCGATCCTCGCGCTCGCCGACACCGACCTCGCGGCCAGGCTCGCGGCGCGGCGCGAGGCGCAGGCGCGCGCGGTCGAGGCGGCCGACGACGAGGTCGCGTCCCGGTGACCCCGGACGACGCGGCGGCGGGGGCGGTCGCCGAGGCGGCCCGCGCCCTGCGCGCCGGCCGCGTCGTCGCCTTCCCGACCGAGACCTTCTACGGCCTCGCGGTGCCCGCGACCGACGCGGCCGCGGTCGCGCGGCTGGTCGCGCTCAAGGGGCGGGGCCCGGCGCAGGCCATCGCCGTCATCGTCGACTCGGCCGCGATGCTCGACGCGCTGTGCGCGGCCGTGCCGCCGCGGGCGCGCGCGCTCATGGACCGGCACTGGCCCGGCCCGCTCACCCTGGTGCTCCCGGCGCGGCCCGAGCTGCCGCCGCCGCTCGTCGGGCCGCACGGCGTGGGCGTCCGCGTCTCGTCGCACCCGCTCGCGACCGCGCTCGTCCGGGCCTGCGGTGTGCCGCTCACCGCGACCAGCGCGAACCGCACCGGCGCCCCCCCGGCGCGCACCCCGGACGAGGTGCGCGCGGCGTTCGGCGCCGCCGTGCACCTGCTCGACGGCGGTCCGACGGCCGGGGGGCCGCCCTCGACGGTGGCGGCGGTCGTCGGCGACGAGGTCACGATCATCCGGCGGGGGGCGGTGGCGCTCGGCGACGACTGAGCGCGACGCGTGAGCGCCGCTCTCAGCCTGCGCCCGCGCCGGGGCCGGCCCTCCGGACGCGGCCGAACGCGCGCGCGAGCGCCGGCCGCACCAGGTAGCGGTGGCACAGGCTCAGCGGCCGCAGCGCGGCCGCGACCGGCCACAGCGACGGCGGGAGCCGGAGCAGCTCGAGATCCTCCGCGGTCGGATTGAAGAGCACGCTCGCGAGCACGAGCACGCGATCCCGGGCGCGCTCGCGGAGCACGAGCTGGAGCGTGTTGCGCGTGAGGCGGCTCGGCGAGACGCCGGCACGGGTCCGCGCGCGCCGCGCGGCGTAGCGGCGCAAGACGAGCGTCACGGCGCGCGATGCCGCGTCGCCGCGCAGCGCGAGCGGGGGCTCGACCCCGAGGAGGTCGCGGGCGAGCGCGAGCGCCAGGGCGAGATCGCGCTCGCATCCCACGGCGCGGGCCCGGGCGGCCACCTCCGGCCAGCGGATGCCGGCGCCGGTGTGGATGAGCCGCCCCAGGTCGCAGAGCCACTGCAGGCGCGCCCAGGCGTGGCCCGAGCCGTGGACGGCGAGGTGCAGGATCTTGTCCTCGTCGGCGAGGTCGAGCACCGGCCGACCGCCGACGACGAGGGGGCGGGCCCGCTCCCGGCAGCCGTCCAGGTCCTGGAGCTTGCCGAGCCAGCCCGGCACGAGCGCCCGGTGGATCTCGACGGCGACGCGGCGTCCGAGGTGGAACAGGCGGACCTCGTGCAGCCTGCGGATCTCGTGCACGCTGCGCTGCTCGGCGCGGCCGGGCGCCGGGGGGCGATCACCCCTCGCGGCGGACGCGGGCGCGTCGTCGCGGCCGGGCGGCGGCGTGCCGCGGTAGCCGAGCGCGACGAGGAGCTCGACGGCGCGCTCCGCGTGCGCCCGCGGCACGAGCAGGTCGAGATCGGTGAACTGCCGCAGGCCGACCGAGCCGTAGAGCGCCACGGCCAGCGCCGGGCCCTTCAGCACGACGGCCTCGATCCCCGCCCGCGCGAGCGCGGCGTGGACGCGGTGGAGCTCCCCGGTGAAGTGCAGGTTCTGCAGCGCGATCTGCCGCGCGCGCCGCGCGAGGTCCGCCCGGGCCGCGGCGGGCTCGATCACGTCGCCGAGGACGCGGTGCAGGTGCGGGATCAGGCCGTGATCGTCGGCGAGGGCGATGAGCGCGGCCGCGGCGACGCCGCCGAGATCGAGCCCCGCGGGGCGCCGGTCCCACACCGCCGCGCGCGCGCAGGCGAGCAGCGCGTCCCACTCGCGCGAGGTCGGTGTCATGCCGGGTAGTATACGACGGCGGCGGCGGTGCACCCGTACGTTGCACCCGCTCTCGGTTGGGATAAGATGCGACCGTCCCCAACCTGGAGCGTCCCATGTCGATCGTGAAGCCGTTCCGTGGTCTTCGCCCGCCCAAGGACAAGGTCCTCAAGGTCGCGTGCCCGCCGTACGACGTCGTCAACACCGACGAGGCGCGCGCCTACGCGGCCGGCAACCCGCTGTCGTTCTTCCACATCTCGCGGCCGGAGATCGACTTCGAGCCGAAGCACGACCCGCACGCCGACGACGTCTACGCCAGGGGCCGCGAGGCCCTGGCCCGCTTCCGCGCGGACGGCGTCCTCACGCTCGACCGGGAGCCCTGCTACTACGTGTACCGCCAGAAGATGGGCGACCACGTCCAGATCGGGCTGTGCGCCGGCGCGAGCACCGCCGAGTACGACCAGGACCTGATCCTCAAGCACGAGCTCACGCGCAAGGACAAGGAGGACGACCGCACCCGCCACATCGACGAGCTCGGCGGCAACGACGAGCCGGTCTTCCTCCTGTACCCGGCGCGCCCGGCGATCGACGCGCTGATCGCCGCGGTCGCGGCGACGCCGCCCGAGTACGATTTCACGACCGAGGACGGCATCGTGCACACCTTCTGGGTGGTCGCCGACGCCGCCCGGCGCGACGCCATCGCCCGCGAGTTCGCGCAGGTCGCGAAGCTCTACGTCGCCGACGGGCACCACCGCTCGGCCGCGGCCTCACGCACGGCGGCCGCCCGCAAGGCGCGCAACCCGGGCCACACGGGCGGCGAGGAGTACAACTCCTTCCTCGCGGTCATCTTCCCGCACGACCAGATGCGGATCATGGACTACAACCGCGTGGTCCTGGATCTGAACGGCCTCACGAAGGAGCAGTTCCTGGCGCGGCTCGGCGAGAAGTTCGAGGTCCAGCCGACCACCGACCGCCAGCCGCGGGGCGTGCACGAGTACGGCATGTTCCTCGACGGCGCGTGGTACCGGCTGCGGGCGAAGGCCGGCACCTTCGACCCCAAGGACCCCATCGGCGTCCTCGACGTCTCGATCCTGCAGCGCAACGCGCTGGCCCCGATCCTCGGCATCGAGGACCCCCGGACCGACAAGCGCATCGACTTCGTTGGCGGCATCCGCGGCCTCGGCGAGCTCGAGAAGCGCGTCGCGGCCGGCGCGGCGGTCGCGTTCGCGATGTACCCGACCACGATCGAGCAGCTCATGGCCATCGCCGACGCGGGCCAGATCATGCCGCCGAAGAGCACCTGGTTCGAGCCGAAGCTGCGCTCGGGCCTCGTGCTGCACCCCTTCGAGTAGGGACGAGGGATGCGGGGATGAGCACTGAATCAGCCCTCAGCCCGCACTGCTCATCCCTCGCGCCCGGCCCCGACGAGACCCTCGACGAGCTCCTCCGCGGGCGGCTGCGCGTGCTCCAGCCGCGGCGCGGCTACCGCCTGAGCGTCGACCCCCTGTTGCTGGCCGATTTCGTCCTGGCCCACGGGCGGCGCGTCGGCCGCTTCTGCGATCTGGGCGCCGGCGTGGGCGTGATCGGCCTCACGCTGGCCGCGGCCGACCCGCACGCGACCGGCACGCTCGTCGAGCTGCAGCCGCGCCTCGCCGCGCTCGCCGCCC
>DASXVK010000247.1:0-26460 GCA_036504295.1 Polyangia bacterium | reverse complement strand
CGAGATTACGAGGATCTTACGATTTGTTGGCGGCGAGACCACGCCGTGAAGGGTACAGGGGGCCCCGCCGCGTGGCCCGGCCCACCGACGACGGCGCCCGAGCGCGGGCGCTGCCGGGCCGGGGCGCGGCGCCGCGGTGGCGCCCGGCACGCGCGCGCGGTCCACAGGCGCTCGTGGTGGGCCGGCCGCCCGCGCAGGCGAGCTGCACGCAGCACCGACCCAGGCCAGCATGAGCGCGCGTCGTTCCGGGTCCGACTCGCACAGGCCTCCGGAGACACGCCCCGGGGCTCGGTCCGGGGCCGCCACGCGGGCAGGCCGCCCCGCGTGCGGTCGGCACACAACACGCCCCGGGGCTCGGTCCGGGGCCGCCACGCGGGCAGGCCGCCGCGCGTGCGGCCGGCACACAACACGCCCCGGGGCTCGCTCCGGGGCCGCCACGCGGGCAGGCCGCCGCCCGTGCGGTCGGCACGCGATGTGGCGCTGGGTGCAGCGCCTCGGTGCCGCGTGTGAGAGTATGTCGAGCAGCAGGCGCGCTTCTTCGGCAGTGCCCACGGACGCGCGGCCGGCGGCGCAGCCGGCAGCCGCTGGGTGCTGGGCGTCGCGGGTGCGCGCTGGGAATGCAAGTGCGCGTCACGCGCCGTCGCCAGCCCGACCAGCCCGTTAGCCCAGTGTGGCGTGCCATGGAGGGCCCCCCTTCCGGGTAAGCACCCGCGCCGTCAGGGCCTGACCGCCGTCTCGTGATAGGCGGCGAGGAACGGGTCCATGGCGTCGATGGCGCCGCTGCACGCCTCGGCCGCTGCCTTGCACCCGCCCAGGCAGCGCTCCTCGAGGCGGCAGCCGCCGCAGAAGGCGGGCCGCGCGGCGCAGAAGCGGCGCTGGGCGGCCGAGGCCGCGAGCGCGGCGAAGCCCTGCTCGCGCAGGTTGCCGAGGATGGTCGGGCTGTGGTTGCAGGGGCGCAGGTTGCCCAGCGGATCGACGGTGTAGTAGGCGCGCGCGGTGCCCGCGGCGCAGAAGCCGAAGCTGAGGCGCGGCCAGCGCCGGGTGTCGAAGAGGCACGGCGGCATCGGGATCGAGCAGCTCACCGGCAGCTCGTACTCGCCCGCGACGGCGTCGGCGACGTCGAGCGCCGCGCCGAGCTCCGCCGGGCTCGCCTGCAGCGCCGCGACGTGCAGCCGGCCCCGGCCGCCCGGGTTGAAGCGGTTGAGCATGACGCCGTCCAGGCCGAGGGCGACGGCGAGCTCGAGGGCGTCGCGCAGCCCGGCGAGGTTGCGCCGCGTCGCGACGAAGACGCCGACCACGCGCTCGCCGGCGAGCTTGAGCGCGGCCATCGCGGCGGTCACGCGGTCGAAGGCGCCGGCGGCGCCGGAGAGCTCGTCGTGCACCGCGCGGTCCGCGGCGAGAAGCGGCAGCTCGAAGATGCTCACCCGGCCCGCGAGGCGGGCGACGGCCGCGTCGTCGAGGAGCGTGCCGTTGGTGATGAGGTTGACGACCACGCCGCGCGCGCGCAGGAAGTCGACGAGGGCGGGCAGGTCCGGCCGCAGGAGCGGCTCGCCGCCGGAGAGCGACACGAGACCCGCGCCGGTGTCGTCGAGCGCCCGGCCGAGGAGCGCGAGCGTCGCGGCGGTGTCGAGCTCGCCGCGCGGGTACGGCGCCGCGCCCTTCCACACGTTGTAGCAGTGCGGGCAGTCGTGCTGGCACCGCTGGGTGACCTCGAAGACGAACGAGTCCTGGTGGAAGGGGGCGCTCACTTGGTCCCGGGCATCACCGCGGCGAAGCGCGTCTTCACCTGCGACAGCACCGCGACCGCCGTGGCGCGCAGCGCGGTCGCCTCCCGCGCGAGGTCCGCCGGCTGGACGGCGAGCTTCGCGTCGTCCAGCATCATCACCTCCGACTCCACGGCGGCGACGATGAGGCGCACCGCCGGCGGGTGCAGCCCCGGGGCGGTCACGAGCCGGCGCAGGGCCGGCAGCGCCTCCTGGATCGTGAGGTAGCTCGTCGCCGGGTGCGGCATCTTCGCGAGCGCCCGCGTCTCCAGCGCGAGCAGCTCGGCCTCGTCCTTCGTGAGCGCGCCCGCGGCCGCGAGCCGCCGCGCCGCCTCCCCGGCCGCTTCGAGCCGGGCGGGCAACCCGTAGGTCCGCTGGAAGACCTTCAGCCGGTCGCCGAGGAGCAGCGGCTGCGCCGCGGTCCAGGTGGACGCCACCACCTGCCAGTCCGCGCGGTCCTCGAGCCCGCCGGTGGGCTTGCGGTCCCCGAGCCGCAGCCGCAGCTCGTCGACGCGGGCGCGCACCTGCTCGCGCACCGCCGCGACCTTCGGCCGCTCCTTCGCCGGGTACGCCCCGAGCGGCCGCTCGCGCTCCACCGTCTCGAGGTCGCGCTCGATCGTCGCGAGCACGACGCGCGCCACCTCGGGCCGGAGCTTCGCGGATCGCGCCAGCTGCTCGAGCAGCGGCAGCCGCTGCTCGAGGCGCGTGAGGCTCTGCCGCACCGGGTCGGGCAAGGGCCGCGGCGAGTAGCAGGTGACGTTCCGCAGCTCCGTCGGGCGCATGGCCGCGACCGCGTCCCTGAGGTCGGGGAGCTCCTTCTGGAGCAGGCCGGCCTCGCTGGGGGTAAGCTCGCCCGCGGTCGCGAGGCGGTCGATCAGCCCGTCGTCCTCGAAGAGCCGGAGCTCGAGTCGCTGCTTGCCCTTCCGGTCGAACGGGTACGGCCCGCGCTGCCCGCTGCCGACCTCGCGCGCCTCGCGGAACGTGGCGAGGAGGTCCGCGGCGCCGCGGTCGTGCTCGCGGGTCGCGAGCGGGGCCGCGCCGGCGTCGCGCGCCGGTGCGACGGGTCCCCGGGGGCGCGCCCCCCCGTCGGGCCGCGGCGACGGCGCCCCGCGGCTGATGCGCTCACAGGCCGCCGGGCCGAGCGCACCGAGGAGCGCGAGGCCGGCGCCCGCGGCGCGCGACAGCCAGGTCTTCGCCAGCGCATGCAGCGGCATGTGAGTAGGACGTTACCACGAGCGTGGAGCTTGGGCAGCGACCACGAGCAGGCGCCGGGAGCGCGGCGACTAGAGGGGATTCTCGACCGGGCGCGGCGGGGTGGGCTCGACGCGGATGTAGAGCGTGAGCCCGCCGAGGAAGTACAGGAACTCGGACTTCACGTTGCCCTTCTGGATGTCGATCTGCGTGCTCGGCGAGGACCACAGCACGCGCCCCTGCAGGTGCAGCTCGACGTAGTCGTTGAAGGCGACGCCGGCGCCGCCGCCGCCGACCAGGCCGAAGAGGCTGAAGACGCGGTGGTCGTACCGCTCGAGGTAGCCGAAGAGCTGCGCCCCGCCCTCGACGTAGAGGCGCAGCTTGCCGAGCTTGCCGCCGCCGCTGCCGACGAGCAGCGGCGTGAGCCCGCGCGAGTCGCGGCTCTGGAAGCCGACGAGGTCGCCCTCGGCGGCGAAGTAGCTGCCGATCGAGCGCGGCGGCGGCTCGTACTCGCGGCGCGCCGCGAGACCCACGTAGCCGCCGGGCTGCCCGGGGCTGAGCGGCGACTCGACGCCGCCGTTGACCCCGTAGTAGTACCCGGGCTCGCAGCCGGCGGCGGCGAGGAGCAGGCCCGCCGCGGCCAGGCCTGCGGCGCCTAGACGACGACGTTGACCAGGCAACTGTTCGGCTTCCTGACGAAGACGACCTTGCGCGCCGCCTTGCCCGCCATGTGCTTGACCACGTTCGGCTCCGCCAGCGCCGCGGCCTTCACCTCGTCCTCGGAGGCGTCGGGCGCGACCTCGATCTGACCGCGCAGCTTGCCGTTCACCTGCACCACGACGACCATCTTCTCGTCGCGCGCGAGCTCGGGGTCGAACGACGGCCACGGCTGCACCGCCACGAGCTCGCGGTTGCCGAGCGCCTCCCACAGCTCCTCGGCGAGGTGCGGGGCGAACGGCGCCACCATGAGCACCGCCGTCTCGACCGCCTCGCGCAGCGCCGCCGCGTCCTCCTCGCCCTGCGGCGTGAACCCGCCGAGCGTGTTGAGCAGCTCCATGATCCCGGCGATCGCGGTGTTGAAGTGGAAGCGATCGAAGGTGTCCTGGGTCACGCGCTGGAGCGTCTTGTGGACGGCGCGACGGATCGGGTGCACCGCCGGGAGCTTCTCGCGCCGCGAGCTCTTCACCGTCTCGACGTGCTGCGCGACCAGGCGGTAGAGGCGGCCCAGGAACCGGCTCGCGCCCTCGACGCCCGCGTCGCTCCACTCGAGGTTGTTCTCGGGCGGCGAGGTGAAGAGCATGAAGACCCGCATCGTGTCGGCGCCGTAGCGCGCGACGAGCGCGTCGGGGTCGATCACGTTCTTCAGCGACTTCGACATCTTCACGACCGGGCCGATCACGGCGTCGCGGCCGCAGCGCGCGCACTTCTTGGGCGCGTCCGCCTTGCCGTACCCCTCGACCTCCTCGGGGTAGAGCCAGTCGTGCTCGGGGCAGCGGTAGGTCTCCTTGCACACCATGCCCTGCGTGAGCAGGCGCGCGAAGGGCTCGTCGACGTCGACGAGGCCGGCGTCCCGCAGGACGCGCGTGAAGAAGCGCGCGTACAGCAGGTGCATGACCGCGTGCTCGATGCCGCCGATGTACTGATCCACAGGCAGCCACGTCTTGGCCTCGGGGCCGAGCATGTGCTCGTCGTCGCGCGGCGTGCAGTAGCGCGCGAAGTACCACGACGACTCGACGAAGGTGTCGAAGGTGTCGGTGTCGCGCCGTGCCGCGCCGCCGCACTGCGGGCAGCTCACCTGGGCCCAGGTCGGGTGCTCGGCGAGCGGTGAGCCGGCCACCTTGAAGTCCACGTCGTCGGGCAGCTTGACCGGGAGGTTCTCCTCCTTCTCGGGCACGATGCCGCACGCCGGGCAGTGGATCATCGGGATCGGCGCGCCCCAGTAGCGCTGCCGCGAGACGAGCCAGTCGCGCAGGCGCCAGCTGATGGTCTCCTTGCCGTACCCGCCCTGGGCGAGGTACTCGGTGACCTTGCGCTTCCCCTCCTCCGACGGCGTGCCGTCGAAGGGCCCCGAGTCGGTCATCACGCCGGGCTCGACGTACGCCGCGGTCATCGTGGCCGGGTCGAGCGGCGGCCCCGGCGGCGGCTGGATGACGGGGACGATGTCGAGGCCGTACTTCCTGGCGAACTCGAAGTCCCGCTGGTCGTGCGCGGGCACCGCCATGACCGCGCCGGTGCCGTACTCGGCGAGGACGAAGTTCGCGGCGTAGATCGGCATCTTGCGGCCGGTGACGGGGTTCAGACAGTAGCCGCCGGTGAAGACCCCCTCCTTCTCGTACTCGTCGCGCGCCCGCTTGACCTTGTCCTCGCCCGCGACGTGCGCCGCGAACGCGGCGACGGCGGCCTCGTGCGGCGTGCCCCGGGCGAGCGCCTGCGCGAGCGGGTGCTCGGCGGCGATGCTCATGAAGGTCGCGCCGTAGAGCGTGTCGGGGCGCGTGGTGAAGACCGTGATCCCGGCCTGCTCCGGCAGCGGCTGCTCGAGCGCGAAGGTGATCTCCGCGCCCTGGCTCTTGCCGATCCAGTTGCGCTGCATGGTGAGCACGCGCTCGGGCCACGCGTCGGTCAGGCGGTCGAGCCCGGCCAGCAGCTCCTCACCGTACGCGGTGATGCGCAGGAACCACTGCGTGAGCTCCTTCTGGACGACCTGCGTGTCCTCGTGGCGCCAGCAGCAGCCGTCGACGACCTGCTCGTTCGCGAGGACGGTGTTGCACTTGGGGCACCAGTTCACGACCGCGCCCTTGCGGTAGGCGAGGCCGCGCCTGAACATCTCGATGAAGAGCTTCTGCTCCCACTTGTAGTAGAGCGGGTGGCAGGTCGCGAGCTCACGCGCCCAGTCGTACGAGAAGCCCATGCGCTTGAGCTGCCGGCGCATGTTGGCGATGTTGTCGTAGGTGAACTGGCGCGGGTGGATCCCCGCCTTGATGGCCGCGTTCTCGGCCGGGAGCCCGAAGGCGTCCCAGCCGATCGGGTAGAGCACCGAGTAGCCCTGCATGCGGCGTACGCGGGCGATCACGTCCCCGATCGAGTAGTTCCGCACGTGGCCCATGTGCAGCCGGCCCGACGGGTACGGGAACATCTCGAGGACGTAGCACTTCGGCTTCTCCGCGTGGGGTGCGGCGCGGAAGACGTCGGCCTCCGCCCACACCTTCTGCCACTTCGGCTCGATCGCTTGCGGGTCGTATCGCTCGTCCATGGTCGATGAGCAAGGTAGTAGACCGGACCGAGTGGCGCAAGTCCGCGGGGCACCGCGTTGACGCGGCGTACGGGGCGGCAGACAATGGGGGCCGCGGCTCTGGATCGAGGTCCCCCATGCGCGCTCGCCTCGCGGTGCCTGGCCTTGCCGTGCTGCTCATCGCCGCCGGCTGCTCGCCCGGCGACCCGGCCGAGGCCGTCGGCCCGAACCCCTTCCTCGAGCCGCAGGACCCCGGCAAGGCCGACACCGGCTACCAGAACCCCGACGGGCTCGAGGTGGAGCTGGACTTCGAGGCGGACGTCACCGCGGCGCAGACCAAGCTCAAGGACGCGCCCGCCGAGGTCGGCCAGTACGCGATGACGTACCTGCGCAAGACCGAGCGCATGTACCTCGAGACGTGGGCGGAGATCGCGACCTCCGAGCAGACCGTCGAGTGGCTCGTCGACGGCACCTGGCTCACCGCGGCGCAGGCGCTCGCCGGCGACCGGACGAAGCTGTCGCACTTCCGGCTGCGCGGCCTCAACGCGGTCCTGCTCAAGGACCACGCGACCGGCGTCACGGAGGGCACGGTCTTCACGGCGCGGGTCCCGCTCAGGCCCTACACCACGTTCCATGATCTCGGCGCGGCCTGCGCCGACGTCGACCCCCACTACCCGCTCGACCAGGAGTACTACTGGGACGCCTGGAATCCGGACCAGAGCGGCTGCCCGGCGGCGGCCTACCAGGAGGCGCGCCTGACGATCACGAAGGTGCTGCCGATCGGGCGCGACGTGTACCCCGAGTACGACAAGCTGGTGGCCGACGGCAAGGTCACCGCGGTCTTCCTCTTCGGCCAGATGGGCGACGGCGAGACGGTCTCCACCCGCGACGAGGGCATGCAGAAGTTCCGCGAGATGGCGACCTGGCTCAAGGACGCCGGCTTCAAGGAGGTCACCCCCGCCCCCGTGGGCCGCCGCTTCCGCAAGACCGTCAAGGAGGTCCTCTTCGAGATCGACCTCTACGCGCCCACGGACTTCCGCGGGCTCGAGGACACCGCCCACTTCGCCACGTTCCAGAAGGCGCTCTCGGAGCACGAGATCGTGGCCTACGACGGTCACAGCGTCCTCGGCGCCAGCGACTTCTGGTCGCGCCCCGAGTACCCGGACTTCTACCAGATCTACCTCTACGGCGGCTGCCTCGGGTACGAGTACTACCTGCGCCCGATCATGGACGGCAAGGGCGGCTGGGCGAACCTCGACATCCTGTCGAGCGTCGTCGAGGTCTCGGCCACCGCCGCGGCGTTCGCGGCGCCGGTCATCGCGCGCATCATGTGGGCGGTCGAGCACGGCTACAGCGCGACCTGGCGCGACATCCTCGTGCAGGTGCGGCGCAAGGTGGGCGACTCGACCTTCGGCGTGAGCGGCGTGAAGGAGAACTGCTTCTCGCCGCAGGGCTCGATCTGCGGCGCGGCCGTCGAGCAGGACTGGACCCGCGACGTCACGCGCACCGACCTCACGCTCGACGTCACGGCGCTCGAGGGCACGGCGGTGATCACGCTGGCCCCCGCGACGAGCGGCGCCGCCTCCTTCAGCGTCGGCGACCTCACGATCCTCGAGGTCAAGGGCCCGAGCGGCAACCTCGATTACACGGTCGCCGCCGAGCAGATGAACGTGCGCGTGCCGCCGAGCACGACGCCCACCTCGATCACGGTCCGCTACAACTTCGTCCGGCACACGTCGACCAAGGGCTACAGCCGCACCGGCCTGACGATGCTCTGGCCGTACCTCTGCGGCTATCTCTTCCCGTGCAAGCCGAACCCCGACGACGGCCTGCGCTTCGGGCTCAACGTCACCGGCGTGCCCGCTGGCCGCGTCGCGGTGTATCCGACGGAGATCCCGGCCGACGCGCCCTCGTACATGGTGGCGCTCGCGGTCGGCGACTACCAGGAGCTGGTGCTCGGCACGACGCCGACGGGGCACCGCAGCGTCTCGGTGTGGTACTACACCGGCGAGAAGAGCGCGGCCGTCACCGGCACGCGCTCGCTCGTCGCCGCCTTCGACTGGCTGGAGCGGGCCTACGGCCCCTACGTCTTCGGCGCGAAGGTCGGCTCGGTCGCGGCGGCGTGGGAGGGCGGCGGGGTCGGCGGCATGGAGCACCACCCCTACTGGCACGTCTCGCGCGACGCCATGAGCGACGGGGAGACCCACATCCACGAGGCCGCCCACGGCTGGTTCGGCGACGGTGTGCGCATCCGCTGCTGGGAGGACTTCGTCCTGTCCGAGGGCACGACCAGCTACGTCACCGCGCGCGCCATCGAGGCCGTCGAGGGCGCCGCGGCCGGGCAGGCGCTGTGGGCGAGCTACCGCCAGCGCCTCGACGCGGCGGTCGCCTCCGGCAACACGATGGCGTGGCCCTCGTCGTGCAACACCATCGAGCTGCTCACCGACCCGCTCTGGTCGGACATCCCCTACATGAAGGGCGCGTTCTTCCTGCGCGCCGTCGAGCAGCAGGTCGGCCGCGCCGCCCTCGACCGCGCGCTCAAGAACTTCTACACCGACTACGTCGGCCTCGCCGTGGGCGTCGGCGACCTCCTCGACACCATCCGCCTCGAGACCGGCACCGACGTCGCCCCCCTCGCCGACATCTGGCTCCGCACCCTCGCCGTTCCGGAATAGGGGACACGCAGCCCCTAGTCAAGACGCTGCAATCTTAGGGGTTCTAGGCCTAAGTGCGTATTTTGCTCCGGGGCGAATCCCGACCGGTGGCAGGGATCCAAAATACGCAGTTGTGTCTAGAAGCGCTGCGAATCTAAGTAGTTGGCTGGGGGCTGCGTGTCCCCAAATAGCGATTGATGAGGCCGTTGGTGGAGGAGTCGTGCGTGGTCACGGGGCCCTCCCCCTCGAGCTCGGGGAGGATGCGGCTCGCGAGCTGCTTGCCGAGCTCGACGCCCCACTGGTCGAAGCTGAAGATGTTCCAGATCACGCCCTGCACGAAGATCTTGTGCTCGTAGGCGGCGATGAGCTGGCCGAGCACCCGCGGCGTGAGCTCGCGGAAGAGGATGCTCGTCGTGGGCCGGTTCCCGGCGAAGACCTTGTGGGGCAGGAGCGCCGCGAGCCGGCCTTGGGGCAGGCCAGCGCGCTCGAGCTCGGCGCGCGCCTCGGCGGCGGTCGTGCCGGCCATCAGCGCCTCGGTCTGGGCGAAGAAGTTCGCGAGCAGCTTCTGGTGGTGATCGCCGATGGGGTTGTGCGACACGGCGGGCGCGATGAAGTCCGCCGGTACGAGCCGCGTGCCCTGGTGGATGAGCTGGTAGAAGGCGTGCTGCCCGTTGGTGCCGGGCTCGCCCCAGATGACCGGGCCGGTCGCGTAGTCGACGGGCCGGCCGTCGCGGTCGACGCTCTTGCCGTTGCTCTCCATGTCGCCCTGCTGCAGGTAGGCCGGGAAGCGCGCCAGGTACTGATCATAGGGCAGGATCGCGTGGGTCTCGGCGCCGAAGAAATTGGCGTACCACACGCCGAGCAGGCCCATGATCACGGGCAGGTTGCGCTCGAGCGGCGCGCCGCGGAAGTGCTGGTCCATCGCGTGCGCCCCGTCGAGCAGCTCCTCGAAGCGGTCCATGCCGATGACGCAGGCGATGGGCAGGCCGATGGCGCTCCAGAGGGAGTAGCGGCCGCCGACCCAGTCCCAGAAGCCGAACATGTTCGCCGGGTCGATGCCGAAGGCGGCGACCTCCTTGGCGTTGGTCGAGACCGCGACGAAGTGCCGCGCGACGGCGGCCGGGTCGTGCCGCATGCGGCTCATGAGCCAGGCGCGGGCGGAGCGCGCGTTGGTGATGGTCTCCTGGGTCGTGAAGGTCTTCGAGGCGACGATGAAGAGGGTCGTCTCGGGATCGAGGTCGCGGACCGTCTCGGCGAGGTGGGTGCCGTCGACGTTGGAGACGAAGTGCGCGCGCAGCCCCGGCTGCCAGTACGGCCGCAGCGCCTGCGCCGCCATGAGCGGGCCCAGGTCCGAGCCGCCGATGCCGAGGTTGACGACGTCGGTGATGCGCTTCCCCGTGTGCCCCTCCCAGGCGCCGGAGCGCAGCCGCTCGGTGAAGCCGCGCATCTTCGCGAGCACGGCGTTCACCTCCGGCATCACGTCCTTCCCGTCGACGAGCACCGGGGTGTTGCTGCGGTTGCGCAGCGCCGTGTGCAGGACCGCGCGGTCCTCGGTGCGGTTGATCTTCGCGCCCGTGAACATCTGCTCGATGGCCGCCGGGAGCTGCTGCTGCCGCGCAAGGCCCTGGAGCAGCCGCAGGGTCTCGGCCGTGACGCGGTGCTTCGAGTAGTCGACGAAGAGGTCGCCCGCCTCGAGCGAGAGGGCGGCGAAGCGGCCCGGGTCCTCGGCGAAGAGCGTGCGCATGTGGACGTCGCGGACGGCGGCGTGGTGGGTCGCGAGCGCCTGCCAGGCGGGCGAGGTCGTCAAGTTGGACATGGTTCCCCTCTGATGCGAAGGCCGCGGGTTGCGCCCCGAATTGAGCACTCGGCCGGACGGCTGTCAAACGTGTAAGCTGGGCGCCCGGGGCGCGTTCGACCGTCATGATCAGCCGGCCCGGGCTCGTGATCGCCGCCCTGCTCGCGGCCGCGACCGCGGGCGCCGCCCCGCCCGCCTCGCAGCCCGCCAGCCAGCCCGCGCCGCGGGATCGGGACGTGGCGGTCGAGAGCTCGGGGCGCGCCCACCTGCTCGGCCTCCGTGACCGTCGGCGTTCCCGCCGGCTTCCAGTCCACCTTCGCCATCACCAGAGACTCCTTCACCTCATCCAGTAGGCTTTGATGTTCACAAATTCCCGGATGCCGTAGGCGCCGAGCTCGCGGCCGTAGCCGGAGTCCTTGACGCCGCCGAAGGGCAGCCGCGGGTCGGACTTCACGATGCCGTTCACGAACACCGCGCCGCTCTCGATCCGGGGCACGAGCGCGCGGGCGTGGTCGAGGTCCCGGGTCCACAGGCTCCCGCCGAGGCCGAAGCGCGAGCGGTTGGCCAGCTCCACCGCGTGGTCCGCGTCGCGCGCGCGGATGATCGGGGCCACCGGGCCGAAGGTCTCCTCGTCGAACGCGGGCATCCCCGGCGTGACCTCCCCGAGCACCGTCGGCGCGTAGAAGAACCCGCGCCCGGCCAGGCGCGCGCCGCCGCAGCGGAGCCTGGCGCCGGCCCGCACGGAGCGCTCCACCTGGTCGTGCAGATCGGTCAGCAGGTCCTCGCGGGCGAGCGGCCCCACGTCGGTGGCGCGGTCCATCGGATCGCCGACCTTGAGCGCCTGCGTGGCCGCGACGAACGCGGCCTCGAACGCGTCGAGGATGGGCTCCTCGACGATGAAGCGCTTGGCGGCGATGCACGACGGGCCGTTGTTGATGGTGCGCGCGGCCACGGCCGTGCGCGCGGTCGCGACGGGGTCGGCGTCGCGCAGCACGATGAACGGGTCCGAGCCGCCCAGCTCGAGCACGGTCTTCTTGAGCGCTGCCCCCGCCTGGGCGGCCACCTGCCGGCCCGCAGGCTCGCTGCCGGTGAGCGTCACGGCCTTGACCGCCGGGTGGCGGATGAGGGTCTCGACCGCGCGCGCGGGCACGAGCAGCGTCTGGAACGCACCCTCGGGGAAGCCGGCGCGGACGAAGACCTGCTCGATGGCGAGCGCGGCCCCGGGCACGTTCGACGCGTGCTTGAGCAGGCCCACGTTCCCGGCCATGAGCGCCGGCGCGGCGAAGCGGAACACCTGCCAGAACGGGAAGTTCCAGGGCATGACGGCCAGCACCGGCCCGAGCGGGTCGAAGCGGGTCCCGCTCTCGGCCACGTCGGTGGGCATCGGCTCGGGCGCGAGGAAGCGCGCCGCGTGCTCGGCGTAGAAGTCGCACACCCAGGCGCACTTCTCGACCTCCGACTCGGACGCGGCCAGGGTCTTGCCGACCTCCTCGGTGAGCAGCCGGGCCAGCGCCTCCTGGTCCTCGCGCAGGATCGCCGCGGCCCGCTGCATGCGCGCGGCGCGGTCGCCGAACGGCACCCGCGACCACGTGCTGAACGTCTCCTGCGCCAAGCCGAGCTTCCGCTCGACGGCGCACGTGTCGTGATCGGCGTACTCGCGGATGACGTCCCCGGTAGCCGGGTTGACGGATCTCATGGCGAACCTCCTCGGGCGGCTCCCTGGGCTGCGTCATAACGCGGCGGCCGCGCCGCCGCAACGACCAGGCGCGGCGCCGCGCGCTCAGCGGGCGTGGTCGTGCGCGTGGTCGTGCGCGTGGTCGTGACGGGGGTCGACGAGCGCGGGACGCGCGGCGGGGGCCGGCCGCGCGGCGGGCGCCGGATGCGCGGCCGGCGCGGGATGCGCGGCCGGCGCCTTCGCCGGCCGGACCGCGGGGGCCTTCGCGGGAGCCGCCGCCCGGGGCGGCACGGCGGCGGCGGGTCTGCTCGCACGGCTCGCATGATCGTGCGGCTGCGGCGCCGGCGCGACCGAGCGCAGGTAGAGAGCGCCCACGCCCGCCGCCACGAGGAGCGCGACGATGACGGCGGCGATCCACCAGCGCGAGGCGCGGGGACGGAGGCGCGGCACGGGGCCGCTCGGGCGCGCCGCGGGCACCGCGCGCGCGCCGCGGGGCGCGGCCGCCGCGGGCGCCGCCGCCGGCGCGGGCGCCGCCGCCTTCGCGGGCGTCGCCGCCGCCGCGGGCGTCGCCACCGGCGTCGCCGCCGCCGCGGGCGTCGCCACCGCCGCCGCCGCCGCTGCCGCGATCGGCGCCGGGGCCTCCGGCGCAGCGGGAGCCGCGGCCGCCTCCGCGGGCGCGACCGTGATCGCGGCCATCGGCGTGACCGTGGCCCTCGCCGCGGTCGCAGCCGCAGCGGCCGCCGGAGCCTTGACCACCGTCGCGGCGGCCGTGCGCTCGTCGCGCAGGGTCGCGTCGGCGTCGAACTGCGGCGACTTGCGCAGCCGCGCCGTCTGCGCCTCGGCCGGCTCCGGCGCGGGCGCCGGCTCCGCCGCGGGCGCCGGCTCCGCCGCGGGCGTCGGCTCCGCCGCGGGCGCCGGCTCCGCCGCCCGGGCGGCCTCGTCGTCCCCGCCCTCCTCCACGCCCTTCGCGACGTGCTGCGTGAACGCGCCACCCTCGGCGTATCGCCGCATGCGCGCCTCGGCGCTCGTGTCGAAGAGCTCCGCCATGAAGCGGCCGAGGCCGACGCCGGAGAGGGCGATCTTGCTCTCGCGGGCGAGCTCCTCGAGCTCGACCTGCAGCTCCTGCGCGGTCTGGTACCGCTCGGCCGGGTTCCGCTTGAGGCCTCGCGCGACGATGCGCTCGAGGTCCGGCGGGTAGTCCGGCACGAAGACCGACGGCAGCGGCGCGTCCTCCTCGACGATCGCGCACATGATCTCGGCCTCGCCGCGGCCCCGCCGCAGCCGCCGCCGCGCGGTCAGCTCCCACAGCAGCACCGCGGTCGAGAAGACGTCGCTGCGCCGATCCACCGCCGCGCCGGTGACCTGCTCGGGCGACATGTACGCGAGCTTGCCCTTGATGATGCCGCGCATCGTCTTCGCGGTCTGGACCGCGGACTTGGCGATGCCGAAGTCCACGAGCTTCACGTCGCCGTTGTAGGTGACGAAGACGTTCTCCGGCGAGACGTCGCGGTGGACGATCCGGAGCGGCTGGCCATCGCGGCCGACGCGCTCGTGCGCGAAGTGCAGGCCGGCGCACACCCCCTGGATGATGCGCAGCGCGTGGGCGAGCGAGAGCTCCTTGCCCTTCGCGTCGGCCGTCTGCATCAGCGTGCCGACGTGCTCGCCTTCGAGGCACTCCATGGACAGGAAGTACTCGCCGTCCGCCTTGCCGACGTCGTACACCGCCACGATGTTCGGGTGATCGAGGGTCGCGGCCACCCGCGCCTCGTCGAGGAACATCTGCACGTAGTCGCGGCCGGTCGCGCGCTCCGGCAGGATCCGCTTGATCACGATGGGCTTGACGAAGCCCTGCGTCCCGTCGAGGCAGGCGAGGAGGATCTCGGCCATGCCGCCGCGCGAGATCCGGCGGAGCACCTTGTAGCGGCCGAGCCGCGAGGGCAGCGCCGCCTCCCCAACGGTCCCGCCCGCCTGCGGCGGCGAAGCTGGCACTTTGACCATCCTCCGGCGATGGACTATAGACTATTCCTCCGGAGGCAGCCATGGCGCCGCACGTCTACGTCGAGGATCTCAGCAAGCACGAGGGCGAAGAGGTCACGGTCAAGGGGTGGCTCTACAACAAGCGCTCCTCGGGCAAGCTCCACTTTCTCGAGGTCCGCGACGGCACCGGCATCGTCCAGTCGGTGGTGTTCCACAAGGACGTGCCGCCCGAGATGTTCGCGGCCGCGGACAAGCTCTCCCAGGAGACGTCGCTCACGGTCACGGGCACGGTCCGCAAGCACCCGAAGCTGCCCGAGTACGAGATCTCGGTGAAGGACCTGCAGGTCATCGCGCCGCCGGCGCTGGAGTACCCGATCGGCCCCAAGGAGCACGGCGTGGCCTTCCTGATGGACCACCGCCACCTCTGGCTGCGGTCGAAGATGCAGCACGCCGCCCTGCGCGTGCGCGCCGAGATCGTGGCCGCGGTCCGCTCGTACTTCGACACGCGCGGCTTCACCCTCGTCGACGCCCCCATCTTCACGCCGGCGGCCTGCGAGGGCACGACGAACCTCTTCGAGGTCCAGTACTTCGACGACAAGGCCTACCTCACGCAGAGCGGCCAGCTCTACATGGAGGCGGCCGCCATGGCGCTCGGCAAGGTGTACTGCTTCGGGCCGACCTTCCGCGCCGAGAAGTCGAAGACCCGCCGCCACCTGACCGAGTTCTGGATGGTCGAGCCCGAGGTCGCCTACATGGACCTCGCCGGCGACATGGACCTGGCCGAGGACATGATCTGCGACGTGGTCGCGCGCGTGCTCGACCGGCGCCGCAAGGAGCTGCAGATCCTCGAGCGCGACGTGGCGAAGCTCGAGCAGGTCAAGAAGCCCTTCCCGCGCATCACCTACGAGCAGGCCATCGCGACGCTCCAGGCGGCGGGCAAGGAGGCCAAGTTCGGCGACGATTTCGGCGGCGACGAAGAGACCGTCATCTCCGAGAAGTTCGACCGGCCGGTCATGATCCACCGCTACCCGCGGGACATCAAGGCGTTCTACATGAAGGGCGACCCGGACGACCCGCGCCTCGCGCTCTGCGTGGACGTCATCGCCCCCGAGGGCTACGGCGAGATCATCGGCGGCGGCCAGCGCGAGGACGACCTCGCGCGCGTCGAGGCCGCCATCGAGGTGCACAAGCTGCCGCGCCAGGCGTTCGAGTGGTACCTCGACGTGCGCCGCTACGGCAGCGTGCCCCACGCCGGCTTCGGCCTCGGCGTCGAGCGGACCGTGGCCTGGCTCTGCGGCCTGCACCACGTGCGCGAGACCATCCCCTTCCCGCGCATGCTCGAGCGGCTCACGCCGTAGCCGTCAGTTCCCCTCGATCACCAGGTTCCGCGCCAGCGTCTTGTAGAAGAGCTTGTGGTCGAAGCTGCCGGTGTTGCCGGCGAGCTGGCCGACCTCGTCGAAGTGGTCGGCCAGCACCGTCCCGTGATAGTGGCCCCACGGCGTGCTCGAGACCGCGACCACGCCGTCGTTCTCGCCCGACTGCGCGATCAGGATCTCGTAGGTGGCCGCGATCTCGAGGTGCACGGAGTTGCCGCAGCTCTCGCCGATGCGGCAGGTCACCCCGGCCCAGGACGCATACGCCACCCGCGGGTCGTCGGGCGTCGCCGGGTTGAACTCCTCCTGGATGAACTTCTCGCTGAGGTCGTGGAACGACGCGCGGGCGTCGGACTCCTGGCTCACCGCCGCGCCGAGGAGGTTCAGCAGGAAGGCGACCATGTCGATGCCCGGCCCCGGGATGTACCCCATCGCGACGTCGCAGATGGCGGTGCCCTGGTGCGGGCTCGCCACCGTCACGAGCGCCGCCACGCGGTCGCCATAGCCGAGGGTCGTGATGAGCCGGCGCGAGTCGAGGCCGCCCTGGCTGTGGGCGATGATGTCCACCTTGCGCGCGTGGTGATCGATGAGGGCCTGATCGACCTGCGGCGCGAGCTGGTTCGAGCGCTTCTCGATGGAGTTGTAGGGGTCGAGGGTGGCGACGCTGACGCGGTAGCCGAGGGCGCGCAGCGTCTCGGGCACCTGGTACCAGTACTCGTAGGAGCCGATGCTGTCCCACCCGGTCCAGCCGTGGACGAAGATGAGCGGATAGCGCGTCGCCTCGCGGTCGCAGCCGCCGGTGCAGCTCAGCGTGAGCTCGTAGGCGCTCGCGACGATCGGGGTCGTCGCGCGCACGTAGAGGAAGAACTCGCCGGACCGCGGCGGCGCGAACGGCAGCAGGCTGGTGCCGCCGCCGGGCGCGACCAGGTGCGCCAGCCGGTCCTCGAAGGAGCCGGTGTCGGGGTACGCGATGGCGACCTCGAGGGTGTCGCCGCCGCTGGCGCGCACCTCGAGCTTGAGCGTGCTGCCCTCGGCGCCGACGAAGGCGAAGCGCTGGACCGTGCAGGCCGGCAGCGCGGCGGCGACCGCGGCGCCGCCGACCGCGAGCAGGCCCTGATCCGCCGTCGGCAGCGTCGGCTCGCAGGCGGGCGGGACGTCGGGTCCCGCGTCCGCCGGCGGCGGCGCCACATCGCGCCCCGCGTCGCGCGCATAGCCGACCGCCGAGGACTCGCCGCAACCCGCGGCCAGCGCCAGGAGCACCGCGTACGCCCGCACGATCCGCGCCATGACGGGCCTCCCTCCGTGGCCCCAGTATAGCGTCCGGCCCGCGGGCCGCCTAGCCGGGCGGGGCGCGTGTGATCAGGACCGTCCGCCGCGGCCCGGCCCCGGCTACGCGCGCCGGGTGAGCCGGCGCCACAGGCCGCGGACGTGCACCGCGGCGTCGAAGGCGAGCCGGCGGTAGAACCGATGGAGGTACGTCGCCTGGAGCGCCAGCGCGAGGAGCAGGATGATGGCGTAGATGGACTCGCTGCGGCGGTACAGGAGCGCCACGTCGAACTCGAGGCGCGGGTCGCGCGTGGTCATGTCGAGGAAGAAGACGTCGAAGGCGACGAAGACCGAGAGCTCGTTGGCGGCGAGCGCGAGCCCGGCCCCGTACGCGATGCACACCGCCCGCCGCAGCCGCGGCCGGAAGAAGAGCAGCCCGAGCAGCGCCGCGAGCGCCGTGAGCCCGAGCCCGCCGAGGTAGAGCGTGCGCAGGATCGGCAGCAAGTGCGCGCCGAGCTGCACCGCCGCGAAGACGAAGAGGCGCGCCGCGAGCAGCGCCAGGACGAACGACGAGAGCATGAGGAACGGCAGCTCGCGCCGCCGGCTCTGGACCAGCTCCACCCACGCGCGGCGCAGCCAGCCGTGGCGCCCGATCGGCCGCGCCGCGGGCGCCTCGCCGTCCGGCCGCGGCGCGAGCAGGGCGGCGATGGCGCGGTCCGTCTCCTGCTGCCGGGCCGCGAGCACCCGCGCGAGCCCGACGGCGATGCGGGGGTAGCGGCGGCAGAGGTCGTGGAACGCGTCGCGGCCGAAGACCAGCACGCTCACCGGCCCGCGGGCCGTCGCGGTCGCGGAGCGCAGCTCGCCGGTGAAGGCCGCGACCTCGCCGATCGAGGCGCCGGCCTGCAGCGTCGTGACGTGGTGCGGCGGCGCGTGGCCGCCGGTGCCGATGGTGATGTCGATCTGGCCGTCCAGGAGCAGGAAGACCTCGTCGCCCGCCTCGAGCTCCGTGACCAGGTGGGTGCCGTCCTTGAGCGCGCGGATCGTCCCGGCCTGCCACACGGCCGCGGCGGTGGCCTCGTCGAGGTCGGCGAGGAAGGGCACCTTGTGCAGCAGCGCCGCGGCGCTCTGATCGCGGCCCCCCGCCGGCGCCTCCGACCCGCTCAGCCTCAGTTCACAACGAGGCTCGTCTCCGACTCGCCTCAGGCGCGCCATGTCTGCACCCGATGCGCGATCCGCCGCGCGACCCCGAGGTAGAAGGCGCGGAAGTAGATGATCTGCATGAGGCCGAGCGCCGAGACGACGATCGCGATGTAGCTCGCGCGCTGGTAGTAGTCGGGGTGCAGGTGCCACAGCAGCGCGAACTCGTCGACGATGAGGCCGAGACCCGCGCCGAACGCGAACCCCAGCAGCCGCAGCATCCGCCGGCCGCGCGGGAGCAGCACGAGCACGCCGACGATCACCACGAGCGCGATGCCGTAGTTGAAGTGGTGCACGTGCACCGGGTTGAGCCCGCCCGGCGAGGGGATCAGGGCGAAGAGCTTCTTCTGCAGGTTGAACGTGATGATCGTGCGCACCACGGTGCGCGCCGTCGCGAGCGCGACCAGGAACCCGGTCAGCACCCAGAACGCCGGCTCCTTGCCGCGCTCGAGGACCAGGCGGCGGAAGAGCGCGCGGCTCGCGGCGCGGATGACGTGGCGCCGGCGGCGCTTGAGCTTGCGGCGGCGGCTCGCCAGCACCGACTCGCGCTGCCGGTCGGCCAGCCCCTCCTGGTGGATCACCTCGAGGTCGCGCAGGAGGTCGTTCTTCCACTTGAGCTCGCCGGCGATCTCCTCGCACAGCGGCAGCGCCGTCGCCGGGAACTCATCGAGGATGCGCGCGAGCCCGTCGCGGTCGAGCAGCGCGACCTCCGCGGGCCGTCCGTGTACGTCCGCGGTGAGCCGCGCCGGACGCGCCTCGTGGGTGTCGACGGAGAGGTCGCCGTAGCGATCCCCGGGGTACAACCGGCGTCGCTCCCCGGGCAGCTCGAGCGTGACGGTGCCGGTCACGACCAGCGCCAGCTCGACCGGGTCGTCGGGGCCGATGATCACCTCGTCGCCGCCCGCGATCGCGTGCTGCGCGAAGATGTCCGCGACCCGCACGATCTCGTCGGGCCGCAGCGCCTGGAAGTAGGGCAGCCCGGAGATGGCCATCTCGAGTGCGCGTCGCGGATCCATGGTCGCTGGCGGTCCTCCCCACCGTGGAGCGCAAGCTTACCCTGTTTGCCCCGCTCGGTCACGGCGGCCCGGCTGAAGGGCGGAGAACGCCGGCCTCGACGGCTGACGCGCGGCGCCGCGCTCAGCGGGAGCGCGGCGTGCTCGTCCGCGTGCTCACCCCGTGCGACTGGGACCGCGCGCCGATGGTGGTGTCCTCGATCCCGAGCTGGGCGGGCTTCACGCGCTTGCTCAGGCCCTCCATCTTCTTCAGCATCTGCTGCTCCTCCTTCATGTTCTGGCTGAGCAGCTTGTAGGACTTGCCGTAGCCGAGGTCCTGCGCGAGGCGCGTGAGCGACTCGTAGGCGGCGATCTCGTAGTGCTCGACCTTCATCGCCGCGTCGACGTTGAACAGGTCCAGCAGGTCCTTCGACGGCTGCTCCTGCTTGAAGTGCTCGTGCTCGTCGACCAGCCCCCTGATGCCCGCGCACTCGCAGGCCTCGGGCTGCTGGCCGATCTCGCTGAAGCACTGCTCCACGCGCTGGACCTGGCGCTCGGTCTGGGCCTTGTGCTGCGTGAAGGCCTTCTGCACGTCGGGGCGGCTGGACTCCCGGATCTGCTCGTCGAGCTCCGAGATAACCTTGTGCTCGGCGTCGTACATGTCGGCCAGCTCGTGAACGAAGAACTCGCGCGCGTTCTGCATGATCTGCTCCTTGGGGGATGGGATGTATCTCTCTCCGCCGTCGGTGCTGCGGGCCCGCCGGCGAGTGGCCAGGCCGCGGCGAGCGTGTTAGCTACTTGGAAACGGACCCGCACGCGAGCCACAGACGCCACCGATGAACGCCAGCACCGAACGACTCACCTGGGGCCAGCACGTCCTCGACGCCGTGACCCATTTCCAGGCGGGCCTCGCCCAGCCGGAGCCGGCCGCGATCCTCATCCGGCACTCGGTGCGCGAGCCTCTCCTCGACATGGCCACCGCCGACGCGGTCCCCCTCACCCCCGAGGGCGAGGAGGCCGCGCGCGCGCTCGGGCGCCGGCTGCCGCGTGCGCGCCGGCTCCGGGTGTGGCACAGCCCGGTCGGCCGCTGCGCCATGACCGCCCACCGCGTGGCCGAGGGCTTCCGCGAGGCCGGCGGCGCCGTCGACGTCGACGGCGTGCTGCCGATCCTGGGCGGCCCCTACGTCCGGGACGTCGCGGGCATGGTGCGGCTCGTCGGCACCCTGGGCGCCCGGTACGCGCGCGCGTGGTTCGACGGCGAGGTGCCCGACTCGGTGATGGCGCCCCGCGACCAGGTCGCGCGGCAGATCGTCGGCGTCGTCGCCGACCTCGTCGCCGCGGCCGCGCCCGACGCCCTGCTCGTGCTCGTGACCCACGACTGGAACGTGATGCTCGTGCGCGAGTCGATCCTCGGGATCACGCACGAGGAGGTCGGCTGGCTCGACTACCTCGACGGGCTGCTCGTCACGCGCGCCGGCGACGGGGTCGACGTGGACTGGCACGGCCGCGCCGCGCGCGTCCCGGCCACCGCGCGCTAGCCGCGGAACCGCTTGCGCAGCAGCGTCGCGAGCGCGCCGAGGCCGTCGCTCCAGCGGATCTTCTTGCCCTCGCTGGCCGTGCGCGGCGCGTAGGAGACCGGCACCTCGACGATGCGCCAGCCGCCCAGGAGGAAGCTGGCCGCCATCTCCGGCTCGAGCTCGAACCGCAGCGCCTTGAGCTTGAGCTGCGGCAGGATCGAGGCGCGGAAGATCTTGTAGCAGGTCTCCATGTCCGTGAGGTGGCCGCCGAAGAGCAGGTTCGTGATGGCGGTCAGCCCACGGTTGCCGAAGTACGAGACGAAGTCGCCGCCGCGCCCGGCCGTGAAGCGCGAGCCGAAGACGACGTCGGCCTCGTCGTCGAGGATGGGCGCGATGAGGCGCGGGTACTCGCCCGGGTCGAGCTCGAGGTCGGCGTCCTGGATGATGACGATGTCGCCGCGCACCATGGTGAAGCCGATGCGCACCGCCCCGCCCTTGCCCAGGTTGATCGGCGAGTTGTGCACGCGGACGTCGGGATCGCCCTCGTAGCGCGCGAGCGCCTCGCGGGTGCCGTCGCTCGACCCGTCGTTGACGACGATGATCTCCTTCTCGATCGGCACCGCGCGCACCTTCTCGACCACCTGCGCGACGGTCCCCGCCTCGTTGTAGACGGGGATGATGACCGAGGCCTTCATGGGCGGGCGGAGTCGCGCTCGAACGCGAGCACGTCCCGGATGATGCGGTCGAGCTGGATGGTCGGCTCCCAGCCGAGCAGCGCGTGGAGCTTGCCCGTGTCCGGCACGCGGCGGGGCATGTCCTCGAACCCCGGCTCGTAGGCCTTCTCGTACGGCACGAGCTCGATCGGCGAGCTCGAGCCCGCGGCGGCCTTCACCTGCTCGGCCAGCTCGAGGATCGAGCACTCGCGGTTGTTGCCGATGTTGAAGACCTGGCCGTAGGCCTCCTCCTTCGTCATCAGGCCGACGAGGGCGCGCACGACGTCGGTGACGTGCGTGAAGGAGCGGCGCTGGGTGCCATCGCCGTAGACCGTGATCGGCACGCCGCGCACGGCCTGACGGACGAAGGTGGGCACGACCATGCCGTAGCGGCCGGTCTGGCGCGGGCCGACGGTGTTGAAGAGGCGCGCCACCACCGTCGGGAGCTTGCGCTCCTTGAAGTAGGCGATCGCGAGGAACTCGTCGATGGCCTTCGAGCAGGCGTAGGACCAGCGGCCCTTGGTGGTCGCGCCCATGACGAGGTCGCCGTCCTCCCGGAACGGGATGTCGTTGCTCTTGCCGTACACCTCGGAGGTGGAGGCGATGAAGACCGGCTTGTGCTTCTTGGCGGCGGCCCGGAGCACGACCTCGGTGCCGTGGACGTTCGACTCGATGGTGCGGACCGGGGACTCGACGATGAGCTTGACGCCGACCGCCGCGGCCAGGTGGTAGATGTAGTCGGCCTCGTCCACCAGCTCGGCGAGCGTGCGCTGGTCGTCGATGGACTCGATGACGTAGGCGAAGTCGCGGTGCGTCTTCAGGTGCGCGATGTTCGCCATCGACCCGGTCGAGAGATCGTCGATGATCGTGACCTTGTGGCCCTGCCGGAGCAGCTCCTCCGAGAGGTGAGAGCCGATGAACCCCGCGCCGCCGGTGATGAGGTAGTGCATGGCGCGGGATACTTGCACGCACCCCCCGGCCCGCGCAAGTGCGCAGCGGTCGGCAGGAGCGCGGGCCGGCGATTCCGTGCTACAACCGCGCGCCGTGGACGCCCCCGAGCCCAGCCCGGTGACCCAGCCCCCGGCGCGCCCGCGCGGGCGCGCGCGCGCGCTGCTGCGGCGCCACGCGGCGGCCGGCCTCTTCGCGCTCGCGCTGCTCGCCGGGCTGGGCGTGCGGGCGCGCGTCGGGTACGGGTGGACCTTCCAGGGGTCGGACAGCTGGGCCTACACCGGCGCCGCGATGGAGCTGTGGCAGCACCACCGCTTCGCCATCCGGTCCGCCCCGTGGCTGCGCGCGAGCCCGCGCGAGGTGCCGCCGCCCGCCTACGGCCGGCTGCCGGTCTATCCGCTGCTCCTCGCCGCGGCGGTCCGCCCGGTCGGGGACTGCTACGACTGCTTCCCGGGGCCGGCGAAGGCCCTCCAGTGGCTGCTCGACCTGGGGACCTGCGTGCTCGTCTTCCTCATCGCCCGGCGGCTCGGCGGCCGCTGGGCGGCCTGGCCCGCCTTCGGCCTCGCGCTGCTCCACCCGGGGCTGATCCTCTACTCCAACGCCATCCTCACCGAGACCACCGCGACGTTCCTGGTGACGCTCACGGTGGCGCTCGTCGTGTGCTCCCTCGACCCCGGGCTCCCGGCGCGGCGGGCGCGGTGGATGCTCCTGCTCGCGGGCGCCGCCGGCGCCTTGGCCACGCTCACCCGCATCGACTGCGTGCTCGTGCTCGTGTGCCTCGCGGTCCCGTTCTTCTGGCCGCACCCGGGCGTCAAGCGGCGGGTGGCGCTCCTCGGCCTCGGCGTGTTCGCGCTCTGCTACAGCCCCTGGCCGCTGCGCAACCTGGCGGCGGTCGGCGCGCCGCACGCCTTCGGCGGCGCGTGCGACGTGCGCGGCCGCGAGATGCAGCACACCGCCTTCTTCGGCTGGTTCGCCACCTGGCTCGAGCGCGAGGACCAGACCACCGGCACGCTCTACTGCCTGCTCCGGCCCGGCTGCCGCGACACCATCGCGTCGTACCCGCTCGAGGCCTTCGACTCCCCCGCTGAGCGCACCCGCCTGGCGCAGCTGTTCAACCTGCGCGCCGCCCGCGGCCTCGGGCCCGAGACCGACGCGGGCTTCCGGGCGCTCACGCGTGAGCGCGTCCGGCGCCACCCGCTGCGCAGCTTCGTGACGCTGCCGCTGACGCGCGCGTACCAGCAGTGGACGAGCCGCGCGGACCAGCCGCTGCGCGCGACGGCGCCGCACGCGCCGTGGCCGGCCGTGACGGCGGTCGTGGGCTCGCACCTCCGGGAGGTCGGGATCGCCCTCGCCGGCCTCGCGCTCGCGGGGCTCGTGGCCTTGCTCCTGCGCCGCGGCCCCCCGCGGGCGCTCGGGCTGCTCCTCGCGAGCGTCATCCTCGCCCGGAGCGCCGCCTTCGCGCTCATCGGCTTCGTCGACGCCCGCTACCTGCTGGAGGTCATCCCCTGCGTCGCCGCGCTCGCGGGCGCCGCCATCGGTCTTGCCGTCGCGGCGGTCGCGCGCCTCAGGCGGGCGGGCGCTTCGCCGTGAGCCGCGGGTTCGCGACGATCCCGGCGTGGTGCAGGACGTAGCGACCGAGCTCGGCGAGGATGCCGAAGCCGTACACCGTGCTGCGCCGGAAGTTGATCGACGACGCCTCCGGGAAGTACCGGGTCACGATCGGCACCTCGACGAAGCGCAGGCCGCACGCCATGCCCTGGGCGATGATCTGCGTGTCGAAGATGAAGTCGTCCGAGTTCTCCTCGTAGCGCACGGTCTCGAGGTAGTGGCGCGAGTAGGCGCGGAAGCCGGAGTGAATCTCGGACAGGTAGCGCTTGAAGGCCACGTTCGCGAGCGCGGTCAGGCCGATGTTCGCGACGTACTTCCACTCGGGCATGCCGCCCTCGAGCGTGCGGCCGCCGAGCATGCGCGAGCCGAACGCCGCGTCCGCCTCGCCGGCCTGGATGGGCTCGACGAGCTTGCTCACCATGGTCGCGTCGTACTGGTGATCGGGGTGGACCATCACGACGATGTCGGCGCCCCGCGCCAGCGCCAGGCCGTAGCAGGTCTTCTGGTTGCCGCCATACCCGCGGTTGCGCTCGTGCCGGTGCACCTGCAGCCCCGCGGCGCGGGCGACCTCCACGGTCTCGTCCTGGGAGGCGTCGTCGACGAGGATGACGTCGCCGCGGTACTGCGGCGGGATCTCCGCCAGCGTGCGCATGAGGGTGCGCGCGGCGTTGTACGCCGGCAGCACGATCACCACCTTGGGGTTCTCAGTGACGGACATGGCGGCGGTCTTTCTTTCTAGGCCGGTTTCACCGCGCTGGCGAGAAACTGGTATCCGAGCAGCGTCGGCCACAGCCCGGTCGCGGCCGCGAGCGCGCCGTGGGCCGCGCGCCCGAGCGCGGCCCGGGCGAAGAGCTGGTGCACCTGGTCGAGCGGGATGGGGGTCACCGCGAGCGCCTGCAGCGTGAGCCCCGCGCCCTCGACCAGGGCGCGAAAGGTGCGGCGGGTGAAGAAGCGCAGGTGCGTGCGGTCGAGGATGCCCCGCTCCGCATAGTCGAACCGGCCCGCCAGGAGCTGCAGGCGCACCCACAGGTTGGCGACGTTCGGCACCGAGATGAGGAAGCGGCAGCCCGCGGGCTGGAGCGCGACCAGGCGCGCGAGCGCCCGGTCGGGGTCGCCGAGGTGCTCGAGGATGTCGGCCAGCACCACCACGTCGTGGCCGCGCAGCAGCTCCGGCGGGGCGTCGTCGAGCGTCCCGGTGAAGAGGTCGGCGTAGTGCGGCCGCGCGAGCGCCGCCCAGTCCGGGTGCGGCTCGAGACCCCGCACGATGAACCCGCCGCCCGCGAGCAGGCGGCCGAGCGTGCCCGTCGCGGCGCCCACGTCGAGGACCCTGGTCCCGGGCGGGTGCTCGCGCACGAGGTCGCGGATGCGGGCGTGGCTGGACCAGCGTTCCAGCTTGTCCACGTAGGGGCTCGCGGTCTGCGGCGGCGTGCGCCCGGCGCTCGTGGTCATGAACACGTGACGGCCTCGTCCCTCGCGCGGCGCGTAGCGTACGCGGGCGGGCGCGCGAAAGCAACGAGCCCTGGCAAATACCGGCAAGCGCGCGCGAGTGGGTATATATTTCGCACCAATGGAGCCGGGCTTTCATGCGTTCGAGCGCGAGGTCGAGGACTGGCACTGGTGGTACCGCGTCCGGCGCGAGATCCTGGCGACGCTCGTCGGGCGCCTGAACCTCCCCGACGACGCGCGGATCCTCGATCTGGGCTGCGGCACCGGCGGCAACTCGCTGGCCCTCGCGCCGTACGGCCACGTCGTGGGCGTCGACCGCACCCCCGGTGCGCTCCGGCTCGCGGCGGCGCGCCCCTACCGGGCCCGCGCCCTGGCCGATGGGCTCGCGCTGCCCTTCCTGGAGGGGAGCTTCGACCTGGTCGTCGCGCTCGATATCCTCGAGCACCTCGATGACGACGTGGGCGGGGCCCGCGAGCTCGGACGCGTGCTACGGCCGGGCCGGCCGCTGGTCGTGTTCGTCCCCGCGCTCCAGGTGCTGTGGTCCTACAACGACGACTACAGCCATCATCGTCGCCGGTACGGCCGGCGGCAGCTCGGCGAGGCGCTCACGGCCGCCGGGCTCGTGGTCGAGCGCGTGAGCTTCTTCAACACCGTCCTCTTCGCGCCCATCCTCGCGACGCGACTGGCGGCCCGGATCCTCGGGGTCACCTCGCAATACGAGCATCAGAGCGCGCGCCGGGGCCGCGCGAACGACCTCGCCGCCGCCCTCTTCGGCCTCGAAGCCCCGTGGCTGCGCCGTCGCGACTTGCCGATCGGCGTGTCCTTGCTGGCGGTCGCGCGCCGCCCTGCCGACGCGCCGCCGGCCACGCTCTGAGCTAGCGGCGCCGCGGCCCCGGGGCGCCGCCGAACTCGAACGTGCCCAGCACCACCGAGTCAGGCAACTCGGTCGCGCGTGCGCCTTCCGTGACGCGCAGGTGGAGGCGTGTCTCGTACTCGCCGGGAGGCGCGCTCAGGGGCCACAGCTCGAGCAGCGTGTGCTGCGGTCCCCACTGGCTCGCGTCGGGGGCAAACGGTCGCTCCAGCCGCACGGGCTGCGCCGTGCGCCCTGGCAGCGAC
>DASXVK010000246.1:0-15627 GCA_036504295.1 Polyangia bacterium | reverse complement strand
CCGAGCCCACGCAGACCGCGCTCCTCCTCGTCGCCATCGGCGCCCTGATGGCGTTGAGCGTGCTCTTCAGCCGCGCCGCCACCCGCACCGGCGTCCCGGTCGCCCTGCTCTTCCTCGGCGTCGGCATGCTCGCGGGCATGTACGGTCTGGGCGCGGGCCTGCGCACCGGCTACACGCTCGCGTTCCGCCTCGGCAGCGTCGCGCTCGTCCTCATCCTCTTCGACGGTGGCCTGAACACGCCGCTCGCCGCGGTGCGCCGCTGGATCGCGCCCGCGGGGGTCCTCGCCACGGCCGGCGTCGCCGGCACCGCGGCGCTCACGGGGGTCGGCGCGCACGCCCTCGGGTTCGGGTGGATCGAGGCGCTCCTCCTCGGCAGCATCGTCGCGTCCACGGACGCGGCGGCGGTCTTCGCGGTGCTGCGCGGCAGCGGCCTCGTGCTCAAGCGCCGCGTCGGCGCCATCCTCGAGCTGGAGTCGGGCCTGAACGACCCGGTCGCGGTGATCCTCACCGTCGCGCTGACCCGGGCGCTCGCGACGGGGCGCCCCGTGGGCGCGGGCCTCGTGGCCGGGCTCGTGTTCCAGCTCGCCGTGGGCGCCGGCGGCGGCCTGGCCGTCGGCTTCGGCGGGCTCGCGCTGATGCGGCGCGCGCGCCTCGCCGCCGGCGGGCTCTACCCGGTGCTCACGCTCGCGCTCGCGTTCCTCGCCTTCGCCGTGCCGACGCTCGCGCACGGCAGCGGCTTCCTCGCGGTCTACATCGCCGGGGTCATTCTCGGCAACGGCGCGCTGCCGTACCGGGCGGGGGTGCTGCGCGTGCACGACTCCATCGCCTGGTTCAGCCAGATCGCGATGTTCGTGGTCCTCGGCCTGCTCGTGTCACCGGTGCACCTCGTCGCGGTGGCCGGCGCCGGCCTCGCCCTGGCGCTGCTCCTCGCGTTCGTCGCCCGCCCGGTCGTCGTCGCCGCGTGCCTCGCGCCCTTCCGCTACCCGCTCCGCGAGGTGGCCTACGTCGCCTGGGTCGGGCTGCGCGGCGCCGTCCCCATCGTGCTCGCGACCTTCCCGGTCCTCGCCGGCGTCCCCGGGGCCGACCGCATCTTCGACGTGGTCTTCTTCGTCGTCGTGGTGAACGCCCACGTCCCGGGCGCCACGGTGCGGCGCGTGACCCGCCTCCTGCAGCTCGAGGCGCGCGAGCCGCCGCCGCCCCACGCGGTCCTCGAGATCACCTCGACGCGACCGCTGCGGGACGTGCTGATGTCCTTCTCCATCGCGGCCGCCTCGGCGGTGTCGGGCGTCGCGCTCGCGGACCTGCCCTTCCCGCCTGGCTCGGCGGTGATGCTGGTCGTGCGCGGCGACGACCTCATCGCGCCGCACGGCGGCTTCGTGTTCGCGCCGGGCGACCACGCGTACGTCTTCTGCCGCCCGGAGGACCGCGCGTTCGTCGGGCTGATGTTCGGGCGGCAGGAGGAGGATTGACGGAGGCGCGCCGCGGCTAGGCCGCGGCCTTGGGCTTGGAGCCGTTCTTCTCGCGGCCGGCGAGGACGCTGTGCGTGCGGCCGTAGAAGAAGTAGATCGCCATGCCGATGGCGAGCCAGACGATGAGTCGCAACCAGGTGTCCAGCGGCAGCCCGGCCATGAGCGCGAGGCACGAGAGGATGCCGAGGACCGGCACGACCGGGACGAAGGGCGTGCGGAAGGGCCGCTTCAGCTCGGGGCTGCGGTAGCGCAGCACCAGCACGCCGGCGCAGACGATGACGAACGCCGAGAGCGTGCCGATCGAGACCAGCTCACCGAGGACGCCGATGGGGAAGAGCGCGGCGACCACGGCGACGACGAGGCCGGTGACGATGGTGGTCTTGTACGGGGTCCGGAAGCGCGGGTGCAGCTTCGAGAAGACCGGCGGCAGCAGGCCGTCCTTCGACATCGTGAAGAAGATGCGCGGCTGGCCGAGGAGCAGGACGAGGATGACCGAGGTGAGCCCGGCGATGGCGCCGAGCTTGACCATCTTCGCCAGCCACGGGATGCCCATCGCGTCGATGGCGACGGCGATGGGGTCCGGCACGAGCAGCGTCTTGTAGGAGACGACGCCGGTGATGACGAGCGCGACGAGGATGTAGAGCACGGTGCAGATGGCGAGCGAGCCGAGGATGCCGATGGGCATGTCGCGCTGCGGGTTCTTCGCCTCCTGCGCGGCCGTCGAGACGGCGTCGAAGCCGATGTAGGCGAAGAAGATCACCCCCGCGCCGCGCACGATCCCCGACCAGCCGAAGTGCCCGAAGCTCCCGGTGTTCTCCGGGATGAACGGGTGCCAGTTGAAGCTCTTCACGAAGGCGAACCCGACGGCGATGACGGTCATCACGACGATGACCTTGATGACGACGATGATGGCGTTGAAGCGGGCCGACTCCTGGATGCCGACGACGAGGAGCGCCGTCACCGCGAGGATGATGAGGACGGCCGGGAGGTTGAAGACCCCCGACGCGTGCTGCAGCGTGGTGGGGTCGACGCCCATCCCCGTGAGGTAGCCCGTGACGGTGTCGGTGAGCGGCTGCCAGCCCGGCGACATCGCCAGGTGCGCGCTCTGCACCGTCTCCGGCGGGATCAGGATGAGCTTCGTGCCCGGCGACGCCATCAAGGCCGGCGGGATGCCGATCCCCATGCTGCGCAGGAAGCTCGTCACGTAGCCCGACCAGCCGACGGCGACGGTCGCGGCGCCCATGGCGTATTCGAGGACGAGGTCCCAGCCGATGAACCAGGCGAAGAACTCGCCGAGGGTCGCGTACGAGTAGGTGTACGCGCTGCCCGCGATGGGGATCATCGAGGCGAACTCGGCGTAGCACAGGCCGGCGAAGCCGCAGGCGAGCGCCGCGATGATGAACGACAGGATGATCGCGGGACCGGCGTTCTCGGCGGCGACCTTGCCGGTGAGCACGAAGATGCCGGCGCCGATGATGCCGCCGATGCCGATGGCGGTGAGGTTCACCGGGCCAAGAGCGCGCTTGAGCCCGTGCTCGCCGTCGGCTTCGGCCTGCAGGTCGGCGATGTTCTTCTTCCGCAAGAGCCCGCTCATGCGATCTCCTCGTGAGGCGAGCCTCGTCGTAGCACTGGCCCCCCGTCAGCGTCAAATGCCCAGATCGCGCGCGCGTGCTACGCTGGCGCGCCGTGAAGCCACGCAAGGGCACCGTGGCGCCCAGGGCGGCCCCCGCGGCCGGGACGCCGGCCGCGCCCGCGCCCACCCCCGGCGTCGATCCCGCGTGGCTCACGCCGCGGGTGGCGCAGGGCGTCCTCGTCGGGATCCTGGCGCTCTACGCGCTGCTCACGCTGCCGTACCTCACGACCTGCCCGCCCATCGACAACGTCGGCGACGAGTCGTGGATGATGAGCGCCAGCGCCGAGCTGCTGCGCACCGGGAGGCCGGTCGCGGCGCTCCACGCCGGCACGTCGGTCGCGGAGAAGGTCTCGATCACCGTCGGCTGGGTGTACCAGGGGCTGCTCGCGCTGTTCCTCGCCGTCTTCGGCGTGCACGTCTGGGCGGGGCGCCTGCTGTCGTGGCTCTGCGGCGGCGGCGCGCTCGGGCTCACGTATCTGCTCGGCCGGCGCGTCTCGGGGCGCCTCGCCGGCCTCATCGCGGCGCTGCTCCTCGGCACGAACCTCCTCTTCGCCTGGCACAGCCGCGAGGTGCGACCCGAGGCGATGCTGCTGCTCGCGGCCGCGCTCGCGCTGTACCTCTTCCTGCGCGGGCTCGAGGAGGAGCGCGGCCGCTGGCTCCTGTGGGCCGGGCTCACGGCGACGCTCGCGGTCGAGATCCACCCCAACGGTGGGGTGGTCGCGCTGACACTCGTGGTGCTGTACGCGGCGGCCCGGGCCCGCCGGCTCTGGTCGCGGCCGACGCTGCTCCTCGCGGCCGGGCTCGCGGCCGGCACGGTGGTGTGGCTGCTCGCGAACGTGCTGCCGGGCGACGCCTCCTCGTTCGCGGACGTGCACGGCAAGTACGTCCCGCCGGTGCTCCGCAAGGGCCTCGGCGAGCTGCTCGAGGCGGGGGCCCTGGCGGTGGCGGGCCTCGTGCACCCGCGCGCGCTCGGCATCTACCGCGAGCGATTCGGCAGCATCGCGCCCCTCGCGGCCTTGTACGCCGTGTACGCGCTCGTCGTCGCGGGGCTCGTCGTCGCCCGGCGGCGCGGGCCGCTGCTGCTGGTCGCCGTGTCGGTGCCGCTGGTCGTCCTCCTCGGGTCGTTCCTCGTCGGCCAGTGGACGTGGGCGCACCACTCCGTCGTCTTCGCCGCCGCGGCGGTGACCGCGGGCGCGGCGTTCGTCGAGCTCGGGGCGCGGCTGCGGGGCCTGGCGCGCTGGCTGGCGCCGGCCGCGGCCGCGCTGGTGCTCGCGGGCGTGAACGTCACCGACGTCATGGCGCGCAACCTGGCGCTGCGGGACTACGACTTCGGCGCCCTCGTGCGCGAGGTGCGCGAGGCGGTGCCGCCCGGCGCCACCGTGGTAGGGGACGGGATCTACTGGCACGCGTTCCGGGGCACCGACCGGCGCTTCTCGACCTTCCTCGTCCTCGAGGAGCGCTGCCCCCACTTCCCGAGCGAGCTGCGGGCCCGCGGGGTCGAGTACCTCCTGGCCGACGACAGCCTCATGACGGTCGCGGCGATGTGGTGCTCGGCCCGCTATCCGCAGGAGCAGATCCTGCCCTTCCTGCGCGACGAGGCCGTGCTGGTGAAGCACCTCCCCCTCGACTACCCCCACGCCTTCGGCCGCAACGGCCACCTCAACTTCGTGCGGGTGTACCGCGTCCTGCCCGAGGGGCAGCCCCCGCCGGCGGGGCCACGTTGACAGGGTGCCCCGCCGGTGGTAGCTGTGCGACCGTGCGCTCGAACCGCGACTACTACGACGAGTTCTCCTCCTGGTACGAACGCGAGCGCGGCCGCGGCTACCACGACCTGCTCGACGAGCTCGAGAGCGACGCCGTCGCGCGCTACGGCTGCGGGCAGCGCGTCCTCGAGGCCGGCTGCGGCACCGGCCTCGTCCTCGACCGGCTGCGCGGCTTCGCCGGGCAGGTCACGGGGGTAGACCTGTCGCCGGGCATGCTGGCCCGGGCGCGGGAGCGCGCGCTCCCGGTGGCGCAGGCGGACGTGTGCCGGCTGCCGTTCCCCGACGCGTCGTTCGACGTGGTCTGCTCCTTCAAGGTCCTCGCCCACGTCGCCGCCATCGAGACCGCGGTCCACGAGCTCGCCCGCGTGACGCGCCCCGGCGGCCACCTCGTCCTCGAGTTCTACAACCGGCACTCGCTGCGCTACGTCATCAAGCGCCTCAAGCGGCCGTCCAAGATCTCCGACAGCGAGACCGACGCGGCGGTCTACACCCGCTACGACTCGCTCGCCGACGTCCGCGGCTACCTGCCGCCGGGCGTCGACCTCGTCGAGGTCCGCGGCGTGCGTGTCGTGACCCCGGTCTCCCACGTCTTCCGCCTCGCCCCGCTCGCCGCCCTCTTCCGCGCCCTCGAGCGCGGCGCCAGCGAAGCCCCGCTCCTGCGGCGGCTGGGCGGGTTCATGGTGGTGGTCGCGCGCAAGAACGGAGCGGGCGCGGCGTGAGCGTGGCGGCGGGGACGGCGGGCCCGCCCGCGGGCGGCCGGACCGCGGTCCTGGTGAGCGCCGTTCTCTTTGCGCTCCCCCTCGCCCTCTACGTCCTGACCGCCACGCGCACCGTGCAAGGCGGCGACACCGGCGAGCTCGCGGTCGTGGGCGCGGCCGGCGGCGTGCCCCACCCGCCCGGCTACCCGCTGTACACCCTGCTCGCGCGCGTTTGCGGCGCGCTGCCGTGGGGGCCGCCCGCGTGGCGCGTCGCGCTCCTCTCGGCGCTGTGCGCCGCGGCCGCCGTCGCGGTGCTCGAGCGCGCGCTCTACCGCGTGAGCGGCAGCCGTCTCGCGTCGGCGGGCGCCGCCCTCGCCTTCGCGGTCGCGCCCATCCAGTGGCGGCTGGCGGGCGTGCCCGAGGTCTTCGCGTTGCACGCGCTGTGCGCCGCGCTGGTCCTCCTCGCGGCGATCCGCCTCGCCGACGCTCCCACCGAGGAGGGACGGCTCGCCGCGCTCGCCCTCGGCGGCGCGCTCGGCCTCGGGCTCGCCAACCACCACACGATCGTGCTGCTCGCGCCGCTGCCGCTGTGGGGGGTGCTCGCGTACGGGCGACGCGCCGGCCGGCGGCGGGGCGCGGCGGCCGCGGCGCTCGCGGCCGGCGGCGCGCTCGCCGGCGTCGCGCTCTACGCGGTGCTCCCGTTGCTGGCGCGCGACGGCGCGTGGGTGTGGGGCGACCCGGGCACCCCCGGGGGACTCGTCGACCACGTGCTGCGCCGCGAGTACGGGACGCTGCAGCTCGGCCTCTCCCCGGCGGCCCGCCGTCCCCTCGAGCACGTGGGCGCGTTCCTCGCGAGCCTGCCGCGGGGCTTCTTCTATCTGTACTTCGCGGCCGGTCTCGTCGGGCTCGCGGCCGTGTGGCGTCGCCGCGGCCTGGCCATCGCCCTCGTGGCCGCGCTCCTGCTCGCCGGCGTGGCGTTCCCCGCCTGGTTCAACCTGCCGCGGACCCCGGTCGCCGCCGAGGTCGCCGCGCGCTTCCACCTGCTTCCGACGCTCCTCTTCGCGGTCGCCGTCGCCGCCGGTCTCGCCGCCATCGCGCGCCGCCTGTCGCCGCTCGCGGCCCGGCTGCTCGTCCTCGCGCCCCTCGCCTGCGCCGCGCTCGCGACGTACGGGCAGGCCGACTGGCGCGGCGATCCGACCATCGAGCGCTTCCTCGTGGCCGCCGTGCGCGAAGCGGCGCCGGACGCGATCATCCTGGGCCAGGGCGATCTCGAGCTGTTCGGCTTCACCTACGTCCGGGAGGGCCTGAGGCAGCGACCGGACCTGCACTTCGTCGACGTGAATCTGCTACGTCGCCGGTGGTACCACGCGCGGATCACACGCGTGGTGCCCGGCCTCGCGCTCCCCTTCGACCCGACCGTGACCCGCCTCGGCGCCGTCATCGACGCCGCGGCCGCACGCGGGCCGGTGTACCTGACGCGATCCCTAGCGGCGGACGCGCGCGGGGTGGCGCTGTACCCGGAGGGGCTGCTCGCGCGCGTGCTGCCGGCGAGCGCGGCGGCGCCGCCGCCTGCGGCGCTCACCGAGGCGGCGGAGCGCGCGCTTGCGGCGCTGCACGGTCTACCGCCGCGACCGGTCGACGCCTGGAGCGCGCTCGCGCGATCCCAGGCCGCCGGCGCTCTCGCGCCGCTCGTGGACGCGCTCGCACGTACTGGAGATCCGGCGAGGGCTGGCGCGCTGCGGAAGCGGCTGGATGAGCTAGCGCCGTCGGACTGATGCGGCGCGCCATCACGGCGGCCAATCACGATGCGGGCACGACGACTCCCGCCGCGCGCAGTTTGACTGGCCCGCTCGCGGCCAATAGACTTCGTCGCCATGCTCGACGAGTCGGTGCGCCTCGTTCCTTCGTCGAGCACGAGGTCCGCTGATCTGACGCGGGCCACTCTGCTGATCATCCTTCTCGCGGGCGTCGCCGTTCGCGTGGCGTACGCGGTCGGTGCGACCGGACTCTTCCACCCCGATGACATTCACCAGACGCTGGAGCCCGCTCACGGCGTGGTCTACGGGGTCGGGCTTCGATTCTGGGAGTTCGAGCGCGGCGCTCGACCGTGGACCGCCCCGGGCGTGTACGTCGTCCTCCTCGGGTTCCTCAAGTGGCTCGGGGTCACGGCGCCCGGGCAGTACATGTTGGTCGTCCGCGTCTTTAACGCGCTCATCGCGGCGACCTGGCCGTACCTCTGCTATCGGATTGCGCGCGGCCTGAGTTCGCGGCGCGCCGGCCTCATCGCTGCGGCCCTGTGTGCGGTCTGGCACCCCTTCATCCTGCTCGCTCCGCGATCATTCGCGAACCTGTTCTCGATCACGTTTGCCCTTTGGGCGTGCGCCCGCGCGGTCGACGGCGGCACGCCAGCAGGCGCCCCGTTCGGACGCCGCGCGGCGCTCGCCTGCGGGCTACTGCTAGGTATCTCGTTTGCGTTTCGCGCCCAGGAGTGGCCAGCGATCTTAGGCCTGCTCACGTTCATCGTCGCATCGGGCCACCTCCGAATGCTCCCCTGGGTGTTCTGCGGCGCGGCGGGCCCGGTCCTTGGAGCCGGCGTGCTGGATTGGATTACCTGGGGATTGCCATTCCACTCGGTGTTCGATTACGTCCACTCGACGATGTACGAGGGCTACGCCGACCAGTTCGAGCACATGCCGTGGCATTTCCTGTTCGGGCGCCTGGGCGTCCTCCTCGGGCTAGGGCTGGCGCTCCTCGCCGCGCTGCCGCTCGCACCACGACGCGCGCTGGTCTTCGGCCTCACGGTCGGCGGTGTGGTCCTTGGGGTACACGCGGTGATTCCCCACAAGGAATTCCGGTATGTCCTGACCGGTGTCGTCAGCCTCCTCGCCGTGACGGCTACCGGCATCGCTGCGCTGAGCGCGAGATTCGAGCGCGCAAGCGGCAGTCGCCGTGTCGCGCATTCTGTGATCGCGGTGCTCGTCGCGCTCTGGACCGGCGCCTCGGCGGTGCGGGCGCGGGCCGCCACCTTCGTCGACTACGGACTCTACGCAGGGCTCGCCGAGGCCAAGGAGAGCCCATGGCGATTCAGGCGCGACGCCAACCGGGCCCTCGCACACGTAAGCGCCCAGGCGGATCTCTGCGGCGTGGCCCTCTTCCCCTTCGGCCCGGCGATCGGCCAGGCGCGCCTGGCCTCGACCGGCGGCTACACCTACCTCCACCGCGGCGTGCCGCTCGTAATCGGGTTGCCGCCGCCCGACCTGCACCGGTTCATCAACTACGTCATCGTGTGCCCGGGCGAGCGCGGGGCCCTGCCCGCGTTCCGGGATCTGCCAGTCTCCGACCACGTCGGGACCTGCGTGATCTACCGGCGGCCCGAAGCCGTCACGTGCGGTTCGGCGGAGCTCGCTCCGTTCAGCCGCAGCTGGCGCCGGACCCGGTGATCGTGGGGCCGCGAGGCACTGTGTCATGCGCCGCGTGCTGACGCTCACACTCGCCTCCTCATGCCTGGGGCTCTGCCTGTACGTGGGCCTCATGCCCGCCGCGCCCGGGCCGCACTTGGCCGATCGTGCAGCGACCACTACGCCCACTACGCCGCCGCGATCCTCTTCTGGCACCGTGGCTTCGACATCTACCGGCACCCGACGCGGGAGCTGTGCAACGCGGACTCGTCGAGCCGCGCCTACGTCGCGGCTCTCGGCCTCGAGCCGGAAAGCGCCTGCGGCCTGCCCGAGCGCGCCGGGGCCCGGCCGCTCGTGATCAACTGGCCCGACCATCCGCGCCCCTACCCGCCCGGAGCCCTCCTCTACGCCGCGCCGGAAGCGCTGCTTTATGCCCACACGGGGCTTTCGTTCCGCGTCATCAACCGGCTGACCATCATGAAGCACCTCATCATGGCGCACCTCCTGGCCGGCATCCTGTCGCTGCTTCTGCTCGGGCGCTTTCGCCACGAAGAAGAGATGGCACCGCCCCCGTTCGCTCGAGGGGCGATCATTCTCGTGCCGCTCATCTATCTCGCCGTCGTGCCCTGGGCGATAGGGGGCATCTATGACGCCGTAGCCGTGCTCCTGGTCGTCCTGGCGATCGGTCGCGGCCACCGCGGCGACCCACTCGCCGCACTTCTACTCTTCGGCGGCGCGCTCTTCCTCCACTGCCGCGCGGTCTGGTCTCTGCCCCTAGCTATAGCCTGTTGCAGAAGTCTCAGGCGGCGCAGCCGGACATCCGTGCCGGCATCGCCGCCTGGCAGACGCTCCAAGAATGCCTGCGCGAGCTCGCCGAGCTGAACAAGGAGCGTGTCCTCGACGGCGCACGCAAGGCGCGCGGCCGATGATGGTGTTGCCACTCCACTTGATGCGGCTTATATGTGGTGCTCTCGGTGGCGCAGAGCTCCCGGAGCCACTTACAATCTTGGCGGCGTCGGCACCGCCGCCGAGAAGCATCGCGCGATCCGCCCATGAACCCACCGCGGTTGCGACTCAAACGCCGCGAGCGACACCGACGAGCAGCTCGCGCGCGGCGCTCAGGTGCGAGCGGGGCGACCGGCGCTTGCCTCGGCGAGTGGCGCGCGCCCCCCACCTGTGGCCGCAAGGACCGTGGCCTTCCGCGAGGCCGCGTTGTGCGGGCGGCGCCCCCGCTTCCGCGGTCGCTCGGCCGTCAGCACTGCTTCCGCCTCGGGCGAGGGTGCCGGCACGCACTCTCGGTCGCGAATCCCGGCATCGGGATCGCGAGATCGCTAGCTTGCACGCGGATCGCGGTCGCGGGCAGCGGATCGCGCTGTCTGCGGATCCTGCGCCGTCGGAGAGACCGACTTCTGCAACAGGCTATAGCTAGCGCCGCGCCCTCCCGGCGTATGCCGCGGTGGGCCGACGTCGCCCTCGGCAGGTTCCTCGAAACACCCGCGCTTTGCCACGTCGCGGGCGTCGCCGTCGGCGGAAAATGAGGGGCGGTCGGGTGGGCGTCAGGTGGGTATCGCGGTTGACCTGCAGCCCTCCGTCGCGTACCGTGCTGGCGTGGCGCCCCCGCCCCGCACGCTCGTCGTCGATGACGAGCAGTCCATGCGCGAGTTCCTCGGCATCTGCTTGCGCCGGGCCGGCCACGATGTCGTGGTCGCTGCGACGGCGGAGGCGGCCATGGCCGAGCTCGCCGACGGCCGCGGGTTCGACCTCGCGATCACCGACCTGAAGCTGCCCGGCAAGAGCGGCCTCGACGTCCTCGACGCCGTCAAGGCGCGCTCGCCCGAGACGCCGGTCATAGTGGTGACAGCCTACGCGACGCCCGAGACCGCTATCTCCGCGATGAAGCGCGGGGCCTACGATTACCTGACCAAGCCGTTCAAGGTCGACGAGATCGGGCTCGTCATCGCGCGCGCCCTCGAGAAGCGGCAGCTCGTTCGTGACAACGCCGTGCTGCGGGCCGAGATCTCGGCGCGCCGCGGCCTGGATCGGCTCATCGGCAAGTCCCAGCCGATGCAGCGCATCTACGAGCTCGTGCGGAAGGTCGCGCCGACCCGCGCCAACGTCCTCGTCCTCGGCGAGTCCGGCACCGGCAAGGAGCTGGTCGCCCGCGCCGTGCACCACCTGAGCCCGCGCGCCGACCAGCCGTTCGTGCCCGTGCAGTGCGGCGCGATCCCAGAGACGCTCCTCGAGAGCGAGCTCTTCGGCCATATCCGCGGCGCCTTCACCGGCGCGACGGCGGACAAGCCGGGGCTCTTCGAGAGCGCCGACGGGGGCACCCTGTTCCTCGACGAGATCGGCGAGCTGCCGGCGCCGCTCCAGGTCAAGCTCCTGCGCGTGCTGCAGGAGCGAACGGTGAAGCCGGTCGGATCCGTCCACGAGCGCGACATCGACGTGCGGGTCGTCGCCGCGTCGAACCGCGACCTCGAGGAGGAGGTCGCCCATGGCCGCTTCCGCCAGGACCTCTTCTACCGCCTGAACGTGATCCCGATCCGAGTGCCGCCGCTGCGCGAGCGGCCCGCCGACGTGCCGCTCCTGGTCGATCACTTCCTGCGGCGCTTTGCGGCCGAGCAGAGCCGCCCGGTGCCGTCCTTGACGCCGGAAGCCCTCACAGCGCTGTGCGCGTATGGGTTTCCCGGCAACGTGCGCGAGCTGGAGAATCTGATCGAGCGGGCGGTCACGCTCGGGGCCGGCCAGTCGCTCGGGCTCGACTCCCTGCCCGATTTCGCGCGCGCCCCCACCGGAGCCGCCGTCGGCATCGAGCTGCCGCCGGAAGGCTTCGACCTCGACCGCGTCCTCGGGGACATCGAGCGCCAGATCCTCGGCCGGGCGCTCACGCGAACCGGCGGGACCCGCAAGGAGGCCGCCCGGCTGCTGGGCATCAGTCTGCGCTCGCTCCGCTACCGTCTCGTGAAGCTCGGCATAGAGACTGCGGCGGCCGGCGAGGACGATGAGGAGTGAGCAACAAGCGGCGCTGCCGAGAAAAGTTGCAAAGTACGGCACCGAGGCAGACAATTTTTGTCACCCGGATGCGCAAGCCTGATGAGCGGCCGCCCCAACACTCCGACTTCGCAGGCACCACGACCAAGCGTAGCAACGGCATGATCCTTGCTCGACCGGGCTCCGGCTCCATGCTCACCCTTCGTCGCCAGCGCGGCTTCACGCTCATCGAGCTCATGATCGTGGTCGCGGTCATCGGCGTGCTGGCCGTCCTCGCCATCCTCTCGTTCTCGCGGATGAAGCGGCGGGCGATGCGGGCCGAGGTCGCCAGCGTCCTCGGCGCCGTCTCCCTCCGGCAGGAGACCTTCCGGTCCGAGTTCGCGCAGTACATGACCTGCAGCGCCGCGGCGCCCACGCTCCTCACGGGCGCGGGGTCGGAGCCGACGAAGAAGGTCCTCGCGAAGCCCCCGTGCTGGACCGCCCTCGGCCTCACGACCGACCCGGGCCTGTACTGCGCCTACACGATCTACGGCGGCGCCGCGAACGGCTGGAACCTCACGCATCCGCTCGCCGACAACGGCTCGGCCACGGCCCTGCCCTCGGGCGACCAGGCCGCCTTCGGCGGAACCGTGCCGACCATGACCTGGTACGTCGGCAAGGCCGAGTGCGATTTCGACAGCGACCCGTCGGTGAACAGCATCTTCTTCCGCACGCACGCCTCGAGCGGGCTGGCGGAGGTCAACCCAGATCGGTAACGAAGCGCGCCGAGCGCATGGGGCGCCGGCGGGCTCAATGAACAAGGAGGAGGTTCAGATGCTAGCTCGTTTCCGCACGCGTGTCGCAGCAGGCTTCACCCTCGTCGAGTTGATGATCGTCGTCGCGATCATCGGCATCCTCGCGGCGGTCGCCATCCCGGCGTTCGTCAAGTACATCCGCAAGTCGAAGGCCGCCGAGGCCGGGGGGAACCTGGCGAAGATCGTCCAGGGCGGCACCACCTACTTCGACGTTGACCACGCCGACTCGGCTGGAATTCCTTTGGCCAAGTGCTTCCCGAGCGCGGGCGGCGTCGATGGCGCCATCATCAAGAGCGACGTGACCAACGCCACCTGCTGCCCCCAGAAGTGCCAGGCGAATGACACCTGGAACCTCAACACGGCGGAAGGCAGCGGCTGGAGGGCCCTCTCGTTCTCGATCACCGATCCCCACTACTACGAGTACACCTACACGGGCAAGTGCTGCGTGGGATCGACGTGCGTTGGCAACGCCGTGTTCACGGCCACCGCTATCGGCGACCTGAACTGCGACACCAAGACTTCCGAGTTCAAGCGGCAGGGCTCGGTCGATGCCTCGGGCGAGGTGAAGACCACGGCGCTCTACGTCGACCCGGCGCTCGAGATCGAGTAGCTCGCCTCTCGCCCCGTCTCGCGGTATCCTAGCGGCGCCAATGCTCTCGCCGCGACTCTCATCGCTGACCCGCAGGTCCGTCATCGGCATCCTGATCTGCCTCGCGTTCACCGGCGTTTCCTGCCTGCACGCCGAGGCCGCCCGCCGCCGCGATCAGTTTCCCGCCGAGCAGGACGTCTTCTACCTGCCACAGCCCGGGGCGCTACGCGCCGCCTCACTCGGACACACGGAGCTGATGGCCGACCTAGTGTGGATCCGGCAGGTGCTCTTCTTCTCGGACCAGATGAACGGCCGCGGGGACCTGCAGTGGCTCGAGCGCTGCCTGAAGGCCATCGTCGCGCTCGATCCCCGGTTCCGGCGGGTGTACTCCTGGGCCGGCGTCGTGCTCGTCTACGGGGGCACGAAGGTCACGAATCGCGAGGTCCGCCAGAGCAACGAATTCCTGGAGCTCGGGCTCAAAGAGTTCCCTGACGACTGGGAGCTGCACTTCATGCTCGGCGCCAACTACCTCAACGAGCTGAAGACTTCGGACAAGCGCCTCAAAGACGAGTGGCGCATGAGGGGCGCCGATCACATGCGGCGCGCGGCCCTGTCGGGCAAGAGCGCGCCGTGGGTGCCCGTGCTCGTCGCGACGGTGCTCCAGCGTGGCGGCGAGACCCACGCGGCCATCCGCCACCTCGAGGAGGTCCTGCTCACCACGGACGACGAGACCATGCGCCAGCACGTGCGCAACAAGCTGCTGAACCTGCGGGCCACGGCGCTGGCCGACATGGAGCGGCATCGTCAGGAGTTCCGGCGGCGCTGGCAGGCGCAGATGCCCTACGCCCGCAGCGACCTCTTCGTCCTCTTCGGGGACGAGCCGCGGGACGTCGAGACGCCGGTGCTCGCCATCCCCGACATCATGCGCGTCTGGGAGCAGGCGGTCGCCGAGTAGCGCCGCCCGCGGTCGGACGTCAGCCGCCTACTCCCCACCCTGCTCCGGATTCCGCAGGTCGAGCACGCGCGTCGTCGTCTCGCCGGAGACGATGCTGACCGAGAAGTTGTGCTTGATGTTGAAGGGGTTGTTCACGAGCTGCACGCTGTGCTTGCCCGCGGGGAGGCTGATCTTCGTCTGCGGCGTCGTCAGCCCGGTGTCGCGGCCGTCGATGTAGATGCGCGTCCACGGCTTCGAGTTGATGCGCAGGAACCCCGTCTTGGCGGCCGGGGGCGGCGGCTTGACCTCGCCCGGGTCGTCCTTGACCAGCTTCGTCGGCTGCTTGGGCTCCTTCGGCTGCTTCGGCTCCTTCGGGAGCTGCTTGGGCTCCTTCGGCTGCTTGGGCTCCTTCGGCTGCTTCGGCTCCTTGACGGCCACCTTCTCGGGCGGCGGCGGGGCGGCGGCCTCCGCTTCGAGCACGGCCTCGACGCTGAGCTCGTTCTGGCCGTCCGCCCGCAGGTCCTGCTGATACGGCTTGAAGCCCGCCTGCTCCACCGAGACGGCGTACTGCTTGCTCGGGTCGAGCTTGATCTCGGTCGGCGTCGGGCCGACGTAGGAGCGCTTCGCGTCGACGATGAGGTACACCTTGGCGCCGCGCGGGGTGCTGTTGATCTTCGCCACGACGGTCGGCGTCGCGCTCGTGGCGGGCACCGCGATGTCGCGCGTCTTGCCGGCTTCGACGACGAAGTCGGTCTTCCACGGCGGGCCGCCCGCCACCGCCACCTCGAGCTGGTGCTTGCCCGGCTTGATGGTGTGCTCGAGCGGGGTGCCGCCGGGGACCTCGACGCCGTCGACCTTGACCTTGAGCCCGACCGGCGTCGACGTGACGCGCACCTTGGCCGGCGCCTCGGGGCCGAGCGCCTCGAGCTGGACGATGCGCTCCATCCGCTGCCCGGCGCGCACCTCGACGGTCTGCGCGAACGGCAGGAAGCCGCCCTTCGAGATCTCGATGACGTGGGTGCCCGGCCGGAGCCGGATCGTCAGCGGCGTCGTCCCCGTCTGCTTCTCGTCGTCGATCACGACCTGGGCGTCGACGGGGTTGGCGGCGAGGAAGAGGGTCGCGGGGCGCCGCGCGTACACCAGGAAGTAGTAGGCCGCGCCGGCGGAGCAGAGGAGGAGCACCGCGAGCACGCCGAGGGCGATACCCATGCCGCCGCTGCGCTGCGCCTTGCGGGGCGCGGCGACGATGGGCCGGAGGACCTCGGACGGCGCCTGATCGCTGATCGCGAGGCCGAGCCCGAAGTCCTCGGTGTCCGGCATGGTCAGCCGGGGCATCGACCCGTCCGCGTTGGGCGCGG
>DASXVK010000245.1:0-3768 GCA_036504295.1 Polyangia bacterium | reverse complement strand
GAGTGCTGGCAGGCAGAGCCCGCCAGCACTCACGCGAATGACGACGCCGGTCCCGCCGCGCGGCCGCGGCGGGCGCCCGGCGGGGAGGACCGCCGTGGGGGACGTGTTCCGCGACTACTTCGACGCCCTGCCGTGCTACGTCTCGGTGCAGGACCGGGACCACCGCATCATCGCCCACAACCGCCGCTTCGCCGACGACTTCGCCGACGAGGCGCGGCCGTTCTGCTACCAGGCGTACAAGCGGCGCGACGCGCCTTGCCCGGAGTGCCCCGTCGACGACACGTTCCGCGACGGCCGGCCCCACGACAAGGAGCAGCTCCTCACCCGCCGCGACGGCGGGCTGGTCAGCGCCATCGTGCACACGGCGCCGATCACGGACGCGAACGGCGCGGTGACGTCGGTCATCCAGATCTTCACCGACATCACCGAGGTGAAGCAGCTCCAGCAGCACTACCGCACGCTCTTCGACGAGGTGCCCTGCTACATCTCGGTCCAGGATCGGGCGCTCCGGCTGGTCGACGCCAACCGGCAGTTCCGCACCGACTTCGGCGACCCGCGCGAGGGCCACTGCTACGAGGTGTACAAGCACCGCCCGGAGCCCTGCCTCGTGTGCCCGGTCGCGGCCACCTTCGCCGACGGACAGATCCACACCAGCGAGGAGGTGGTCACGGCCAAGGACGGCCGCAACATCAACATCCTCTGCTACACCGCGCCCATCCGCGACGCGGTGGGCGAGACGGTCGCCGTCATGGAGATGTCGACGAACATCACCGAGCTCCGGCGGCTCGAGTCCCAGCTCTCCTCGCTCGGGCTGCTCGTCGGCTCCATCTCGCACGGCATCAAGGGGTTGCTCAGCGGGCTCGACGGGGGCATCTACCTCCTCGAGACCGGGTTCAAGAAGGACAACCTCGAGCGGATCCGCAATGGCTGGGACATGGTCCAGCGCAACGTGGACCGCATCCGCAGCATGGTCCTGAACGTGCTCTACTACGCCAAGGAGCGCGAGGTGCGGTGGGAGCGCGTCGATGTGCGCGAGATGATCGAAGACGCGCGGCAGATCGTGAGCAGTCGCGCCGCGCAGCTCGACGTCGAGCTGCGCGCGGACGTCGATCCGGCGGCCGACGCGTTCGAGGCGGACGGGCGGGCGATGCGGGCGCTGCTCGTGAACCTGCTCGAGAACTCGCTGGACGCGTGCCGCGCCGATCGCCAGAAGCCCGGGCACCTGGTCCACATCACCGCCCGGGTCGAAGACGGTGGCCTCCTCCTCGCGGTGGCCGACAACGGCATCGGCATGGATCAGGAGACCCGGGACAAGGCCTTCACCCTCTTCTTCTCGTCCAAGGGCGCCGAGGGCACCGGCCTGGGCCTCTTCATCGCGCAACGCATCGCGAAGAGCCACGGGGGCGCGATCACGGTGCAGTCGGTCGCGGGCTCGGGCACCTGGTTCACGGTGCGCGTGCCGCGGACGCGGCCGGAGTCGGCGACGTGAGCCCCCGCATCCTGGTCGTCGACGACGACGCCGACACGGTGCTGTTCCTGTGCACCTTCCTGCAGGACGAGGGTTACGCGACGGCCGGCGCCTTGGGCGCGGAGCAAGGCTTCGCGCTGCTCAGGGCCGACCGGCCCGACCTGGTCCTGCTCGACCTGCAGATGCCGGGGAGCACTGGCGCGTGCTTCTACCGCGAGCTGAAGCGGGACCGCGAGCTGCGCGACATCCCCGTCGTGATCGTTACCGGGCTGGGGGAGTTCGCCCTCTTCGCCGAGGACTGCCGCCCCGTGCCGCCGCCCGCGGCGGCGCTGCAGAAACCGATCGACAGGGCGGAGCTGCTGGCGACGATCCAGCGGGCGCTGGGGGGCGCGGGCGGCTAGATCCGGAAGATGAACCGCACGCCGAGCTCGTGCACGGACCGCTTCTGCTGGTTCTTCTGGAGGGCGTCGAGGTTCTCGGCGTTGGCGCCGGTGACGATGCCGCCGACGCCGTTGCCGGCCGCGTCGGTGCGGAAGTTGGGCGCGACGAGGTAGGTGTAGTCGGCCTGGACGCGGCAGTGGTAGTTGAGGGTCCAGTTGGCGCCCAGCGTGAGCTCGTACATCAGCTTCGCGCCGTCGAAGACCGCGGCGGTGATCGACGCGCCCTCGGCGGGCACGGGGCCCTTGATGCCGGTCGCGTCGGCGGTGGTGTAGCCCTTCACCGAGACCGGGGTCACGTCGGCGAAGGCGCCGTGGTACTTCTGCGGCACCCACGTGCGCGACACGCGGGCCAGCAGCTCGAGGGCGCCCCAGCCGCGGTCGGCCCCGCCGCCGATGGGCCGCAGCGGGGTGGGCTGGCGCCAGCCGAAGTTGTCGAGGTACTTGCGCTCGCCGGTGACGAAGACGCTGACGTAGCCGGAGATCGAGTGGACCTCCGCGTCCTGCGCCGCGCCGACCGCGTCGTGCGTGACCCGCTTCGACTGTCCCTGCCACAGCTCGTGGTACATCTGGATGTCGGTGTAGCGGATCATCACCCACTCGGCCGACAGGGTGAGCGGCCCGAGCAGGTAGTGGGCCTCGGCGCCCCAGCGCTGCTTGCGGGCGATGGTGGCGGTGAGCAGGTCGGTGTCCCGGCCGTTCGTGCCCAGGGTCTGCTCGGTGCGCCACCGCCACATGACCGACTCGAAGTCGGGGGCGACGAGGCCGCGGGTCTCGAAGCGGCGCGTGGGCACCGCGGTGACCTCGTAGGTGCCCTGCCCGGCGAAGTAGAGGCCCTGCAGCGGCCGCGGGCCGAGCTTGCGGAAGGGCTGCAGGAAGAGGCGGTAGGCCACCTCCTTGTGGTGGTCGATGTCGCCCTTGGGCGCGTCGGCGTCCACCCCGGCGCCGTCGAAGACGCCGAGGTTGTAGACGATGCGGTCGCGCAGGATGCCGCCCCACAGCATCGCGCCGCGGTCGATGAACGGGTAGAGCGGCTCGGCGGTGGAGCGCTCGAGGAAGTCGAGCTGGTTGTCGAGCGTCAGCCACTGGGTCGAGAAGGGCACCTTGAACTGGCCGACGCGCAGGCGCAGCCAGCGCTGGATGTAGAGGTCCATGAAGGCGTTGCGCAGGTAGGGCGTGTCCTCGAGGGCCGCCTGGACGCGGATGTCCATGAAGCCCAGCAGCTTGGCGCCCAGGTCGAGCCGCGCCCGCCGGATGTCGAAGGAGTCGGGGCTCCCCGGCGTGCCGGGGTAGTAGCGGCCGTCGAGCTGCGCGCTGGCAGCAATGCGCAGCTCGTTCTTGCCGTCGACGCTCGAGAGCACGAAGCCGTCGGAGTAGATGGCGCGCAGGCTCTGACCGGGGCGGAGCTCGCCGACGGGGACGGTGACCGCGCCGGGCTGCTGGGCGTGGGCGATCGCGGCCGCGAGGAGGGTGGCGACGAGCGCTCCCCGCGCCAGGTGGGGGTGCAGCATGCGACCTGCCTTTCAGGAGTTCGGTTAGCCGGCCGCGGCCTTGCGCCGGGGCTCTTCCTGCGCCTGCGCCTGCTTCTGGCCGCTCTTGATGCGCATGTTATAGAAGGAGCGGACGACGAACACCATGCTGACGAGGAAGAAGGCGCCGGCGAGGACGAAGCGCGTCGTGCGCGTCAGCTCGATGGCCATCTCGACCGCGAGCACGCCGAACAGGGTCGTGAACTTGATGACCGGGTTCATGGCCACCGACGAGGTGTCCTTGAAGGGGTCGCCGACGGTGTCGCCGACGACCGTGGCCGCGTGCAGCGGCGTGCCCTTCTCGCGCAGCTCGGTCTCGACGATCTTCTTGGCG
>DASXVK010000244.1:0-7341 GCA_036504295.1 Polyangia bacterium | reverse complement strand
TGCCCTGGTCGCCCGCGCCCTGCTCGTCGCGGGTGTAGACGCCGTGGCCGTCGACGCCCTGGGCGATGTCGCCGCTCTGGCCTTCGATGGCGACGACGACGCCGCAGGTGCTGGCGTCGAAGCCCATGTCGGACGAGGTGTAGCCGATCTCGCGGATGACGCCGCGCACGATGGCGGGGATCTCGACGTAGGTCGAGGTCGTGACCTCGCCGGCCACCATGACGAAGCCGGTCTTGGTCAGGGCCTCGCAGGCGACGCGGGCGCCCTTGTCGCGGGCGATGATGGCGTCGAGGACGGCGTCCGACACCTGGTCGCACAGCTTGTCAGGATGCCCCTCGGTCACGCTCTCGGAAGTGAACAGGAAATCGGCCATGTGTGCTCCCGTGTCGCCAGGCCGGCCGCGCGTGCGGCGGCCCCGTCAAGTGGGTCGGTGGTCGTCCGGTGGCGGCCGGACGCCGGGCAGTGTACTCCGGGAAAGGGTGAAGTCAACCCGCGCGAACCCTGTTGCCCCAGTCCGCCGGACGCTACTATGATGCCGATTCATGCTGCAGATCCTCGATCCGGCGCGCGCCGACGATGCCCGCGAGATGGAGCGGCTCGTCCACCGCGCCGCGGCGCTGCCGCCCGCCGTGGAGCAGGCCGCGCGCGCGATCGTCGAGGACGTGCGCGCCCGCGGCGACGACGCGGTGCGTGAGCACACCGCCCGCCTCGAGGGCCGCGCCCTGGCGGCGTTCGAGCTCACACCCGCCGAGGTCGCGGCCGCCGCGGCCCGGGTGGCGCCCCCGGTCCGCGCCGCGCTCGAGCACGCGGCGGCCCGGATCCGCGCCTTCCACGAGCGGCAGCGGCCGGTGGCGGTCGACTACACCGACGCCGACGGCGTCCGGCTCGGCCTGCGGCCGGTGCCGCTCGCCCGCGTGGGCCTCTACGTCCCCGGCGGCACCGCCCGCTACCCCTCGTCGGTGCTCATGACCGCGGTCCCGGCGAAGGTCGCCGGGGTCGGCGCGATCGTCATGACGACGCCCGGCCCCTCGCCCGAGACGCTGTGCGCCGCGCTCGTGGCCGGGGTCGACCGGGTCTTCGTGCTGGGCGGGGCCCAGGCGGTCGCGGCGCTCGCCTACGGCACCGCGAGCGTGCCCCGGGTCGACCTCATCGTCGGGCCGGGCAACGCCTACGTCGCCGCGGCGAAGCGGCTCGTCTTCGGCGCGGTCGCCATCGACAGCATCGCCGGCCCGAGCGAGGTGCTCATCGTCGCCGACGAGGGCGCGGCGCCCGACCTGGTGGCCGCCGACCTGCTCGCGCAGGCCGAGCACGACGCGCTGGCGGTCCCGGTGCTGGTGACGCCGTCGCGCGCGCTCGCCGCGGCGGTCAGCCAGGCGGTCGCGGCGCAGGTCGCGCGCCTGCCGCGCCGCGCCACGGCCGAGGCCGCCCTCGCGGCGAACGGCCGCGCCGTGGTCACCGCCGACCTCGCCGCGGCGCTCGCCTACGCGGCGCGCTTCGCCCCCGAGCACCTCGAGCTGATGGTGGCCGAGCCGCGCGCCGCCCTCGCCCAGGTGCCGACGGCCGGCGCGGTCTTCCTCGGCGCCATGACCCCGGAGGCCGCGGGCGACTACCTCGCCGGCCCCAACCACGTGCTGCCGACCGGCGGCACCGCCCGCTTCGCCTCGGCGCTCGGGGTCTACGATTTCGTGCGCTTCCAGACGGTGCTCGAGTACACCGCGGCGGCCCTCGCGCGGCACGCCCCCGACATCGAGCGGCTCGCCGACGTCGAGGGGCTCGCCGCCCACGCCCGCGCGGTCGCGCGCCGCCTCGGCCGGGGGGACGCGTGGTAGGCGGTCGCCAGGCGGACCAGCTCAGCCTTGCTGTCGGGCGCCAACTCGCGCGGGTAGCGCGCGGTGAGGGGGAGGCTCGATCTACGACGAGGCTCGCCTCCGGCTCGCCTCCGGGGGCTTGGCCCGGCGAGGGGGGGCGGGCAGAGCCCCCCAGTGATCGACGGCGCGTGATCCGTCCGCCCCGCGGGCTCGCCCGCGCCGCCCTCATCGCCGGCCTGGCGCTCGCGGTCTGGCTCCCGCGGCCGGGCGCCGCCGCGGCCGCCGAGCCCGAGGTGCCGCCCGGCCCGCTCGCCGTGCCCGCGGCCAGCCAGCCGCTCGGCATCGTCCCGGGCAAGACCCTGCAGCCGGGCGAGCCCGGCTACAAGTCGCCGGCGGTCGCGGCCGGCTGGTCCTTCGGCGCGACCCTGCTGCCCATCATCGTCGGCGGCTTCGCCGTGCGCGCCCAGTCCGAGGTGGCGCGCTGGATCGGCTTCGGCCTCATCGTCGGCGGCCAGTCCTTCGGCCCCTCGGCCGGCTTCTGGTACGCCGACGAGCGCCCCCGCTTCACCCTCGAGCGCTTCGGCCTGACGCTGGCGGCGTTCGGCGCCGCCATCTACCCGCTCTACGCCTACACCGGCAGCCTCACGGACTACAACAGCGGCCTCGCGGCCGGCCTCACCATCGTGGCCGTGGTCGCCGAGGCGGTGGCGCTGAGCCTCGCGGCCTGGGACATGACCCTGCTCGGCGACTCGGTCGAGCGCCACAACTTCAAGCCGACGCCCCCGGCCGCGAGCCGGCCCCGCGCCCGCCTGCACCTCGCGCCGCTGCTTGCGCCGGGCGCCGGCGGGGTCATGCTCGGGGGGCTGTTCTAGGAGCGTGCGGAGAAATGCAACACGGAGGCACGGTGACACGGAGCAAGGTCTTGAACATTCAGAATCATCCTCCGTGCCTCCGCGTCTCCGTGTTGCCTTTCCCGCAGCCTGCCAGCGCCGCATGAGCTCAGACCAGCCCCCCGTCGACCGCTACCTGCGCCAGAGCCTCTTCATCGGCGCCGCGGCCCAGGAGCGGCTCGGCCGCGCCACCGCCGTCGTCGTCGGCTGCGGCGCGCTCGGCTCGATGTCGGCGATGCTCCTCGCCCGCGCCGGGGTCGGCCGCCTGCGCCTCGTCGACCGCGACTACGTCGACCGCATCAACCTGCACCGGCAGATCCTCTACACCGAGCAGGACGCCCGCCACGCGCTGCCGAAGGCGGTCGCGGCCGCGGCCCACCTGGCCGAGTGCAACAGCGAGATCGCGCTCGAGCCGCACGTCGCGGACTTCACGCCGGGCACCGCGGCGGCCCTGTGCGCCGGGGCCGACGTCATCGTCGACGGCCTCGACAACTTCGAGGGGCGCTTCCTGCTCAACGACGTGGCCGTCAAGCTCGGCGTGCCGTGGGTCTACGGCGGCGCGGTCGCGGCCTACGGCCTGACGATGACGATCCTGCCCGGCGTGGGACCGTGCCTGCGCTGCATCTACGAGGAGGCGCCGCCGCCCGGCACCTCGCCCACCTGCGACACCATCGGTATCCTCGCCCCGATCGCGACCACGGTCGCCTCGCTGCAGGCGGCCGAGGCGCTCAAGATCGCCGGGGGCCTCACCGCGCGCGTCTCGCGCCACCTGCTGTCGCTCGACCTGTGGCAGGGCGGGGTGCAGGAGGTGGCCGTCGCCCGCACCCCCGGTTGCCCCTGCTGCGACGCGCGGCGCTTCGACTACCTCGAGGGCGCGCGGGCCTCGCACGCCGACGCGCTCTGCGGCCGCAACGCCGTGCAGCTCGCGCCGGCCGCCGGCGGCGCCATCGATCTCGCGGCGCTGGCGGCCCGGCTCGGCGCCGCCGGGGCGGCGGTCACCCAGAACGCCTACCTCGTGCGCGCCCGGCTCGACGGCCACGAGCTCACCGTCTTCGCCGACGGCCGCGCCATCGTCGCCGGGACGCCCGACCCCGCGGTGGCGCGCGGCGTGTACGCGAAGTACGTCGGGGCCTGAGCCGCCGGCCTCACCGCGACCACCTCGTGCTCGTGCTCGAACTCTATTGACCTGCGCTCAGCACCACGCCTACGCTTGGACCCCCTCCCGCGAGGGACGACGACCGTCGGAGGACGACTGATGGCGACTGCGAAGAGAGGCGGGCCGCGCCCGCGGACGAAGCCGGCGACGCGCGCGCCGTTCAAGGCCCGGCGTCCCGCGGCCGCCCCCGCGGCCGCGCGCGTGATCCGGATCACCATCAACGGCCGCGCGCGCACGTTCGAGGCCGGGCGCGATCTGGCCCCGCACGTGACGCTGGCCGCGCTGCTGCGCGAGCAGCTCGGGCTCACGGGGCTCAAGGTGTCGTGCGACGAGGGGGCGTGCGGCGGCTGCACCGTGCTCCTCGACGGCAAGGCGGTGCTCTCGTGCATGATGCTGGCGGTCGCGGCCGACGGGCACGAGGTCCAGACCATCGAGGGGCTGCCGCAGGACGACCCGGTCATCGAGGCGTTCGCCGAGCAGAGCGAGCCCGGCTACGGCACGGCGCTGCAGTGCGGCTACTGCACGCCGGGCTTCGTGATGACCTCGAAGGCGCTGCTCGACGAGAACCCCGCGCCCACGCTCGCCGAGGTCAAGGAGGCCCTGGCCGGCCACATCTGCCGCTGCGGGTGCTACGCGGGCATCGGCCAGGCGGTGCTGCACGCGTCCGAGAAGCTCGCGGCGCGCCGGGGGAAGCGATGAAGACGCCCTACAAGCCGCGCGTCCCGCGCGCCCACATCGGCGGCTACCGCCCCCGCCTCGACGCCCGGGAGAAGGCGACCGGCCAGGCCCGCTACGCCGACGATCTCGCGCAGAAGCGCCAGTTCCCGGACCTCCTCTACGCCAAGGTCCTGCGCAGCCCGCACGCCCACGCGCGCATCACGCGGCTCGACACGAGCCGGGCGGCGGCGCTCCCCGGGGTCCACGCGATCCTCACCTACCAGGACCCCGAGGTCGCCGTCCTCAAGCCGACCAGCGCCGGCTGGACCGACGGCGTCGATACGGTCTCGTACGACAAGATGATGTGGGGAGCCTTCCGTGACCGGCGCGTGCTCGGCGACTACGCCTGCTGGGTCGGCGACGAGGTCGGCGCGGTCGTGGCCGCGGAGAGCGAGGTCATCGCCGAGGAGGCGCTCCGCCTGCTCGCGGTCGAGTGGGAGGTGCTGCCCTTCGTGCTCGACGCGGGCGCGGCCATGCAGCCGGGCGCGCCGCTGCTCCACCCGGCGATCGCCCCGCGCAACGTGCTCCCCGCCGACCCGGTGGGCGGGGGCGACGTCTTCGTCGACAAGGGCGACGTCGAGCGGGCGCTCGCCCAGGCCGAGGTCGTCCTCGAGGGCACCTCGACCTACCACAACGCGACCCAGAACTCGCTCGACCCCTGGTGCTGCGTCATCGAGTGGAAGGACCAGCTCACGGTGTGGTCCAACTCGTACGAGGCGGACCAGAGCCGGATGCACATGAGCACGATGCTGGACGTGCCGCTGCACAAGATCCGGGTGGTGTGCCCGTACGTCGGCGGCCAGTTCGGCCGCGGCGACACCGGCGATCAGCCCTTCTTCCTCTTCACCGCGCTCCTGGCCAAGCGGACCGGCCGGCCGGTCAAGTTCAAGCACACCCGCCGCGAGAGCTTCCACGACGGGCGCCAGGCCGCGGTCTACACGTGCCGGCTCGGCGCGCGCGCGGATGGGACCATCACCGCGCTCGACTTCAAGTCGCTCGGCAACGCGGGCGCCCACGCCGACCACACCATGTTCGCGCTCAAGTTCGCGCCCACCGAGGTGACGGAGGTCGCGCTCGCCCACGTGCCCAACGTCCGTTTCGAGTCCCACGGCGTCTACACGAACAAGCTGCCGGCCTGCATGATGCGCGGCGTCGGCAACTCCCAGCTCAACCTGATCATGGGCCACATGGTGGACCTCCTCGCCGAGAAGCTCGGCGTGGACCCGATCGACATCGCCATCAAGAACTTCGGGCACGAGTGGGAGCAGCTGCCCGACCGCAGCCTCACGGCGGTGCTCCACGAGGGCGCGGCGCGGCTCGGCTGGCACGCGCAGCGGCACGCGCCCGGGCAGGGGCCGACCTTCGACGGCGTCAAGCGGCGCGGCGTCGGGTTCTCGTTCCACCCCGGCTGGCACGCCGAGTGGCAGGAGGCGCGCCGCGGCGAGGTGCAGGTCGGCATCACGGTCAACCCCGACTGCACCGTCGTGCTCGACGCGCCCACGGTCGAGACCGGCACGGGCTCGAACACCTGCAACATCCTCGGCTGCGCCGAGGCGCTCGGGTTCCTCGGCATCGGGCCGGCGGACATCCACTGGGTCTCGGTCGTCGACACCAACGTGAGCAGCAAGGACTGCGTGCAGACCGACAGCTCGGTCGCCTTCCTGCAGTCCGAGGTGATGGCCGTCGCCGCCCGGGAGATCAAGCAGAAGATCCTCGCGCGGGCCGCGGCGCGGCTCCGGGTGCCCGCCGCGGAGCTCGACGTCAGCGCGGGCCGCGTGTTCCGCGTGGCGGCGCCGCAGACGGGCATGACCGTCAAGGAGCTGCTCATGGCGGGGGACCTCGTCCCCCTCACCGTCAAGCTGAGCCGGCCGCCGCTCGCCGAGCGCACCGGGGTGCCCTACATCGCCACCTTCGCCGAGGTCGAGGTCGACACCGACACCGGGCGCGTCGAGGTGCTGCGGCTCGTCGTGCTCAACGACTGCGGCACGGTGATGTACGCCTCGGGCGCGGAGGCGCAGCAGATCGGCGGCCAGTGCATCGGCCTGGGCGAGACCCTGACCGAGGAGATCATCTACGACCAGGCCACGGGCGTGCCGCTCAACTTCAACTGGATCGACTACCAGATCCCGACCATGGCCGACATGCCCGACATCGACCCGGTGCTCATGGAGGTGTGGCGGGGCGGCGGCGAGTACGGCGCCTGCGGCATCGGCGAAGGCACCCTGACCTGCACCCCGCGGGCGGTCCTCAACGCCGTCTACCACGCCATCGGGGTCCGCATCGACGAGATCCCGCTGAAGCCCGAGAAGGTCCTCGCGGCGCTCGGAAAGATGTGAGGTGAGCCATGGCGCTCAGGCCCTTCGAACATGTGGCGGTGACCTCGGTCGAGGAGGCGGTCGCGCTCGGCGCCGCCCACGGCGCGCGCGCGGCCGTCGTCGCCGGCGGCACCGACCTGCTCGGCGTCCTCAAGGACGGCGTGCACCGCGACTACCCCGAGCTGCTCATCGATCTCAAGCCGGCCCGTGCGCTGCGCGGCGTGAAGGCGGGCGCGAAGGGCGTGACGATCGGCGCCCTCACGACGCTCGCCGACGTCGCCCGCGACCCGGCCGTCCGGGAGCGGCTCCCGCTGCTCGCGGAGGCGGCCCGGGCGGTGGCCTCGCCGGAGATCCGCAACATGGGCACCGTGGGCGGCAACCTCTGCCAGGAGCCCCGCTGCTGGTACTACCGCAGCCCCGACGACCGCTTCCACTGCCTGCGCAAGGGCGGCGAC
>DASXVK010000243.1:0-8669 GCA_036504295.1 Polyangia bacterium | reverse complement strand
GCCTCGTTGTTGCTGAGGCGAGCCGGAGGCGAGCCTCGTTGTTGCTGACGCCCGGCGCTACCCGGCCTCGCCGAGGCGGGCGAGGATCTCGTCGAGCTTGCGCTTGATGTCGTGGTTCGTCGGCGCGGCCTCGTGCGCCAGCAACAGGTAGGACTTGGCGCCCTCGAGGTCGCCCTCGCGCTCGGCCCGCAGCGCCTCGCCGAGGTAGCGCTTGGCGGCGAGGGTCACGCCGAGGCGCAGCTTCTTCTGCACCGTCTCGGCGCGCAGCCGCCGCGTGCCGGCCACCTCGTGGTCGTACTGCGAGCGGCGGTCAGCGTCGCTGAGGACGCGGAAGGCCTCGCTGACCCGCTTGTAGATCTGATAGATCTTCTCGTGGATCTCGCGGTCCTCGAGCTGGGCGAAGCGGTCGGGGTGGAACTCGAGGGAGCGGCCGTAGTAGGCGTCCTTCACCTGCGCCGGCGACGCGTAGGGCGTGATCTCGAGCACCTGGTAGTGGTCGAGGCGGTCGAGGTTGCGGAAGATCCGCTTCACGCGGTCCTCGAACGCGGTCCACGAGAAGGCGGCCTGCTCGGCCTCCGTCTCGGCCGGCGTCGCGGCCTCGATCTCGACGGCGATGGCGGCGTAGCTGCCGGTGAGGGACTGCTCGCGCTTGCCGCTGCGCTCGGCGAAGCGCTCGCGCGCGGACGTCAGCGCCGCGTCGACGTCGCCCCGGTTGAAGGGCAGCGGGATGTAGGCGTCCGCGTCGTAGGCCTGGGTCTCGGTGCGGGCGAGCGCGTCGTCGCGGTAGCGCTCGTCCATGAGGATGATGGGCACCCGCTCGCCGGCGACCTGCGCGCGGAGCCGGCGGCACAGGGCGCCGGCCGAGAGCTTGCCGGTGGTGTGGCCGATGATGATCGACTGCGGCCGCAGCTCGGTCAGCGCCGCCAGCGCGGCCTCCTCGTCGCCGGGGAAGGAGGGTTCGACGCCGTCGGGCAGCGCGCACTGCAGCATGGCCCGGACGAGCAGGTCCTCCTCGATGACGACGATGCGACCCACGTCTTACCCCTCGTGCTCGTGCCGCCGCCGCAGCTCGGCGATGCGATCCTCGCTGAGGTCGCCGGAGATCTTCACCCGCGTCGAGTGCAGGCGGCCCGAGTCGAGGTCGCGCGCGCTCACGTTCAGGATGCCGTCGGTGTCGACCTCGAACGTGACGTCGATGTCGATCTGCCCGCGGGGCGCGGGCCGGAGGCTGCCGACCACGAGCTCGCCCAGGAGCGTGTTCTCGGCGGTCTTGCGTGACTCGCCCTGGTAGATCCGGATCTTCACCTCGGTCTGGCCGTCGCGCGAGGTGGAGAAGCGGCGCGTCTTCTCGACCGGGATGGCGGCGTTGCGGTCGATAATCGGCTCCATCATGCCGCCCGCGGCCGCGATGCCGATGGTGAGCGGGATGACGTCGAGGAGCAGCGCCTTGACCTGGCGTGGGTCGGGCGTCGGCGCCGCCGAGAGCGCGGCGGCCTGCATGGCGGCGCCGAGCGCCACCGCCAGGAGGGGATCGACGTCGGCGCGGGGCTTGGTGTGGAAGTACTGCTCGACCGCCGCGCGGACGAGCGGGACGAAGGTCGTACCGCCGCACAGCAGGATCTCGTCGACCTGGTTCGCCGTACGCGTCGCGTCGGCGAGGGCGCGGTCGCACACCGTGAGCGAGCGGCCGACGAACTCCTTCCACAGCGCGTTCGCGTCCCAGCGGGTGATGGGGACGTTGAGGTCGAGGGCGCCGGCGGCGCGGTAGGCCACGCGCGCGAGCTTCAGCTCGGTCGACTCGGCGTCGCTGAGGTCGCGCTTCGCCTGCTCGGCGCCGAAGAGCAGCCGCTGCCACTCGACGACGTCGCGGTGCAGGTCGATGCCGCTGCCCCGCGTGAAGAGGCGGTTCGCGTGCTCCGCGAGGGCGCCGTCGAGGTCGTCGCCGCCGAGCAGCGTGTCCCCGGCGGTGGTGACGACCCGGAAGATCCGGTTCTGGATCTCGAGCAGCGTGAAATCGAACGTGCCGCCGCCGAAGTCATAGACGGCGACGGTCTTCTCGTAGCCCCGCCCGAGGCCGTACGACAGCGCCGCCGCGGTCGGCTCGTTGAGGATGCGCAGCACCTCGAGGCCCGCGATGCGACCGGCGATGCGGGTCGCCTCGCGCTGGGAGTCGTTGAAGTTCGCCGGCACGGTGATGACGGCCTGGTAGACCGGCTGGCCCAGGAACTGCTCGGCGATGCGCTTCATGTGCCTGAGGACGTACGCCGCGACCTCCGGCACCGAGTAGTACTCGCCGTGCACCGAGAGGACGGCCGAGCCGTTCGGCCCCTCGACGATGTGGTACGGCACGCCCATCTGGTGGGCGTGGACGGCGGCGTCACCGTAGCGGCGGCCGATCAGGCGCTTGGACGAGAAGATGGTGTTCTCGGGGTCCGTGAGCTGCATCTCCCGCGCGGGGTAGCCGACGATGGGCGGCCCCTGGGCCGGGAAGTGAACGACGGACGGGATCGCGGCGTTGCCCTGCGAGTCCTTGGCGATGACGACGCGGCCGTCCTTCACCACCGCCACCGAGGAGAACGAGGTTCCGAGGTCGATGCCGATCGCTGTCATGCCTGCTCCCGCGGCTACTATAGCCTGACGCGCGGCGCACCAGAAGCCCTTGTCGACCTTGCCGCCTCCGGCGGTCCTGTGCTACGAACCGGCCATGTTCCGGATCATCGCCGCGGTCCTGCTGCTCGGGTGCGGCTGCGCCCCCAAGGACCCCACCATCACGGGCCCGTTCGCCGACGACTTCGAGCGCCAGGGGCTGGGCCAGGACTGGCACAACACCGGCGGCCCCTACGCCCTCGAGGGCGGCGCCCTCAAGGTGAAGGGCGCGTACAACCACCCGCTCTGGCTCAAGCGCAAGCTGCCCACCAACTGCGTCATCGAGCTCGACGCCACCTCGCGCAGCCCGAGCGGCGATATCAAGGTCGAGGCCTACGGCGACGGCGAGTCCTTCGCCCACGACAAGGGCGCGTACACCTCCAGCGGGTACGTCTTCATCTTCGGCGGGTGGCACAACTCCAAGTCGATGATCGCCCGCCAGGACGAGCACGCGCCGGGGCAGCCCGCGCGCACCCAGCCCAAGGTCGAGGTCGGCCGCACCTACCACATGAAGCTCACGTTCCAGGGCCCGAAGATCGAGTGGCTCATCGACGGCCAGCCGTTCCTCACGCGGGACGACCCCCAGCCCCTGCGCGGCAAGGGCCACGAGTACTTCGGCTTCGACAACTGGGACGCCGACGTGACCTTCGACAACCTGAAGATCACGCCCGCGCCGTAGGCGGCTACTCGGTCGCTGCGCGCCAGGCGGCGGCCAGCGCGGCCGCGGCGGTCTCGACGTCGGCGGCGGTCGTGCCGCGGCCGAGGGAGAGGCGGACGGCGCCGAGCGCGTCCTCCTCGGCGACGCCCATCGCCGTCAGCACGCTCGAGGCGGCGGCGCGGCCGTCGGCGTGGCAGGCCGCGCCGGTCGACGCCGCGATGAGGGGTGCGCCGGCCAGCACCTCCGCCCCGGTGGCGCGGGGGAACCGGACGTTGAGCGTGTTCGGCAAGCGGTCCGTCGGGTGGGTCGAGAGCGCGATGCCCGGGACGGCCGCCTGCAGCCGCCGCCACAGGTCGTCGCGCAGCGCCTGCACGCGCGTCGCCTCGACGGCGAGCGTGGCCGCCGCGACGCGGCAGGCGGCGCCCAGGCCGACGATGGCCGGCACGTTCTCGGTCCCGGGCCTGAGGCCCCGCTCGTGGCCGGCGCCGCGCATGAACGGCGCGAGCGGCGTGCCGCGCCGCACGTAGAGCGCGCCGATGCCCTTCGGCGCGTAGAGCTTGTGGCCCGCGACGGAGAGCAGGTCGACGCCCAGGTTCTGGACCGAGATCGGCACCTTGCCCACGGCCTGCGCCGCGTCGGTGTGCACGACCGCCCCGCGGGCGTGCGCGCGCCCGGCGATCCCGCGCAGCGGCATGAGCGTGCCGGTCTCGTTGTTCGCCAGCATGATCGAGACCAGGGAGGTGTCGTCGCGCAGCAGCGCGGCCACCGTCTCGACCCGCACCATCCCCTGCGCGTCGACGGCGGCGAGGCCCACCTCCCACGTGGCCGCGCTCAGGCGGCGACAGGGCTCGACGATCGCGGGGTGCTCGACGGTCGAGGTCACGAGGTGCCGCCCGCGCGGCTGCGCGAGCGCGACGCCCCCGAGCGCGAGGTTGTTCGCCTCGGTGCCGCCCGACGTGAAGAGGATCTCCTCCGGCTCGCAGTCGAGCAGCGCCGCGACCTGCTCCCGGGCGCTCTCGACGCCCGCGCGCGCGGCGCGGCCATACGCGTGCCCGCTCGAGGGGTTCCCGAACCGCTCGCCGAAGTACGGCAGCATCGCCGCGACCACCTCGGGCAGCACCGGCGTGGTCGCGTTGTAGTCGAGGTAGATCGCGTCGCCGCTCATCCGCACCTCCTCGCGCGGCATCATGCCCCGCCTCGCTTGCGGGGTCCACCGCTCTACGGTAGATTCGCAAGCGCCCGCCGGAGTGGCGAAATCGGCATACGCAGCGGATTCAAAATCCGCCGAGGTCACACTCGTGGGGGTTCGAGTCCCCCCTCCGGCACTCTCCCCCGCAGCACGGCCGCCGCCTGGCCCGGCGCTACCCATGTGGCAGGATACCGTCGCCAGGCGACGATCCGCGCCGTGATGGGCGGGCATGTCGGGCGGAAGCGTCGGTCCGCGACGGTCTGGAACGGGATGAGTTGGCCCCCTCTCGTCGCCGAAAGGTGCGGCACGGTCGTCCGCGTCACCGAGGAGGCCCGGAGCATGTCGGCGTGCGACTCCGGGGCGAGGCGGACGCGCCTCTCGGGGAGCTCGATGTCGGGTCTGGGATTGCCGACCGGGATGGTGGCGACGCCACCCGCGAGGGCGGTCGTCGCGACAAGAGCAACGCAAGCCAGCTCCCTCGTCGAGACCTCACGGGGTCGCGTTTCACGATGTCATCGCGCGGCCCGATCAGCCGCCCTCGACCAGGCCGAGGTCGTACGCCCGGAGGAGCTCGTCGACGTCCAAGCCGTACCCGGTCCCGAGCTCCATGAGCCGCCCACCGCGACGCTCGAGAATGACCCCGTGCGATCCGATCTGTCGCCATGGAAAGAACCACCAGCGCGCGGTCTCGCGGATCTGGCTCAACACAATCGGATAGGGGTGCATCCCTCGCGCGCGCGCCAACGCTTCGTCGAACTTGATCTCGCCAGCGACGGCGGGGTGTCGTCCATACGGTTCGAACGAGGGCCGCAGCGGTTCGCGCAGATCGACGCTCAGTCCGAGCGTGCCGGTCGCGGATTGACGGATGACGCCTTCTGGGATCTCCGGATTCACGAGGCCCGTGACCTCGTCGACGCGGCTCCGCGTCGTGAACCAGGCCTCGAGCCGTTCGAGCGTGATGCGCACCACCGTCACGCCGCCGAGGGTCGCCGCGGCTTCAATCCCGTTGCGGGCCCGGTCGACAGCGTCGATCGCGTCGGGTGCCAACATCTGGGTCGGCACGTCGATCCAGCACGGCGTCCTGGCGGCGAGTGGCTCCGCGAAATCGCACGCGACGTCGACGTCGGCCTCCGCGCCGAGCCACGTGAACTGACGAACCTCGATGACCGTGCCGGGGAGGCTCACCCCACGCACGCTAGCATCGGACGGAGCGTCCGCGGGGAGTTTCTGTCAATCAATAACGGACAGCAACGTTGCCATGATCCAGCACCACCGGCCGGCAGGTACAATGGACCGGCCATGCTCGATGTCTTCGATCTCGTGCTCCCGCCGCCGGTGCTGCCGGCTTGCGCTACCCGGTGCTACCTCGGGGAGTATCCGCCAGCCAACGCGGCGCTGCCGCGCCTGTGCGCTGGCAGGTGCTACGTCGGCGAGGTTCCACTCGGCGAAGTCGCTCCCTGGCAGCCCTACCATCGAGCCGTCTTTGGTGACCTTGCCGACCCGAGCAGCCTTGCCGTCGTGGCGTGTTCCCGGTTGGCGGTCCGCGCCGCCAAGGGCGAGGTCGCCGCCTGGAAACGCTACCTCGATGCCGTGCAAGCGCTCCTTCGTGAACGTCCCGGTTGGCGGGCAGTCCTCGAGGCAAGCTGCGACCAGCATCCCCTCGCGCGAGTCAGCCTCACCCCGAAGGAGTTGGTGGCCGCCGTCGACCGACAGCAATCACACCCCGTCGGCGACCTCGCCTTGCTCGTCTGCGGACGCGAGTAGCCCCACCCTGCCCTTTGCCTGACCTTTGCCTTGGAGCGCGCGCCGGAGCTCCGGGTCCCGCGACCCGGGACCTGCACTGAGTCGATGAACGACCCGCGCCCGCTGTTCGTGGTCCGAGAGGCCTTCGAGGTGCAGGGTCGGGGGGGCTCGTTGTACCTGACGCCGGGGTCGCACTTGCGATAGAGCGCGAGTTTCGGGTCGAGTTGCGCCGCCCGGATGGCAGCAGCATCCGCGCAGCAGCCGTGGCGCATATCCCCTACGTGAGCCCGACGCCCGATCCTCCGCTGCTGCGCCCCGTGGTCCTCTTCCCGGCGCTTCGACTACCGGATGTCCCGGTCGGGACGGAGGTGTGGGTGGTTGGCCTAGAATCCCGGGAGTGAGCCCTCGGACTGAAGCCCCGCCTCGGGCAGCCCTTCAGCGACGACGGCTTCCGCGGCCCCTGGGACCGCGCCGTCGAGAAGACGAAGAAGGGACGCGTCGTTCGGTTCGCGGCGGCTTGTGCCTCCGCCCGGCCAGGGCGATACTTGGATCCGAGGCGTGCCGGCCCAGAACGGGGGTTCCCGATGCGCACCACGGTCGCCGTCCTCGTTGTCACGGTCGCCCTGGCGCATGCCTCGGTCGTGCGCGCCCAGGCCCCCGCCCGCGTCGGATTCGTCGACACACGGGGGGTGCTCGCCGCGATCCCGCAGGGCCAGCGGATCAAGGCCGAGGTGGACCAACTTCGGGCCGCTGGCCAGGCACGCCAGGACGCCGCCTTCCGCCGTCTCGCCGAGCAGCAGCGGCTGGGAGGGTCGCTTGGGTCATTGCAGCGCAGGATCCAGGACTTCAGGGACGTGCAGTCTCGGCGCGGGCAGGAGGTGCGTGACCTCGAGGATCGGCTCACGAGCGAGAGCCTGCGCGCGATGCGTGAGGCGATCGCCGTGATCGCGGCGGGGCGCGGCTTCACCGTCGTCGTGGACCGGCCAAGCGTCTTCCGGGGCGACCAGGCCCTCGATCTCACGGCGGAGGTGATCGAGCGCCTCGGGGGCCGCGCCGCGACCCGGCCGCGCCCGACGCCGCCGGCGGGACCGATGGCGACCGTCGACCTGATGCGGGTGCGCGCCGGGTGCCGCGCGGGCCGCGCGGTCGAGGCGGAGATCCAGAGGCTCGAGCGAACTCCGCACGATGCGCGCAACCAGGCGATGGCGGACTACGAGCGAATGCAGGCCGAGCTGGCGCGTGACCGGTCGAAGCTGAGCGTGATGGATGTCATGCGTCGCCAGCGCGAGCTGAGAGCCGCGATGATGGCGGTGCACCAGGGCATGCGCGATGCCGGGCGGCGGCTCCCCCGGCGCCGCCGGGAGCTGATCGCCGCCCTTCACCACGACGCGGTGCAGGCGGTCGCGCAGGTGGCGAGTCGTGCGGGGTACGTGCTGGTGGTGGGGTCGACCGAGCGCCTCCGTGGCGGCCAGGCCCCGCCCGACGTCACGGCGGCGGTCATCCGGGAGCTCGACGGCGAGGATCCGCGGCCGCCGGTGATCGCGCCGCTCATGCCGGCGCAGATCGCGGTCGTCGACCTCCGGGCGCTGGCCGCGCCCGCAGAGCCCGCCCAGGCCGCGGCCCACGCCGCGAGGCTCAAGGCGGCGATGCAGGCCGAGGCAGCGCGATATCGCCTCGTCGTGGCCGAGCCGCTGTTCCGAGCGGCGCAGGTGGCCGATGTCACCCCGCAGGTCGCGCGGCGGATGGGCGTCGTGCTGTCGGCGGCCCCCGCGAGCGCCCCGGCCAGCGCCCCGCGCAGGCGGTCAGCGCCGTGACGGATGGTGTGCGCCCGAGTGGTACAATCGGCACCGTCAGGGGGCGTAGCCGATGATCAAGCTCTTGGGGTCTACCCTGGGCCGAAGCCAGCTGCTCTCCGCGGCCATGCTCTTCGCGGTAGTGGCGACGGCCGCGGGCTGCAGCGACGACCCGCCCGGCTGCCGCGCCGCGTGTGAGGCGAAGAAGGCCAGCCTCGAGAGCTGGGGCTGCCAGGTGGATTGCACGACACCCCCGTGGAGCAACGCGACATCATGCTCTGCCTGCGTCTCCGCCTTCGAGTCGTGCCAGGTCAAGCCGGTCGACCCCTGCTTCTGCCACGAGTACTTCGGCGACGCCTGCCAGCAGGGCTCGCCATCCTCCATTCGACCACCTCGAGCCGCGTTGCCGGCGATCATCCCGATGGAGGATCTCGCGCTGCTCGAGGAGCTCGAGGAGGCCGAGGACCTCGCGGATGCGCGCGCGGCCCTCGCGGAGCCGGGCCCGAATATCCCCTGGGAGAAGGTCAAGTCCGACCTGGGCCTCTGACGGTGGCCTACTGGTGTGCAACGCCGCCCGCGCCGCCCGCGGGCACCCGCGCGCGCAGAATGCTCCGCGCACAAGTTCGCCAAGTCCGAACCG
>DASXVK010000242.1:0-2268 GCA_036504295.1 Polyangia bacterium | reverse complement strand
AACTTCCAGCTCCTGACCTTCTTCAACACCGATCCGGTGATCCTCATTGACCCGGCCCAGGCCGGCCGCTTCTTCGGCTTCCTCGATCCCTATCGCGTCGGGTGGTGGCAACAGGACGTGGCGCTCGATCTGCGCGACTCGGCCGTCGATCCGCGCAAGGGGGCCTATGCGCTCGCGGGCGCCGAGGAGGGCGGTGACTACGCGGGCGGGGCGTTCACCTACCAGAAGCTGCGCGGCGAGGTGCGCGGCTACGTGCCCCTCGGCGGCCGGCTGGTGCTGGCCGCCCGCGCCCAGTTCGGGCACATCGCCTCGCAGGGCGATCTCGGCAGCCCGATCACTCGACGCTTCTACCTCGGCGGCCCGAGCTCCCACCGCGGCTTCAGCTTCGGCCGGCTCTCGCTGCAGGTGCCGTCGGGCTTCCCCGGCCGTCTGCCGCTGCCCGTCGGCGGCGACGAGATGTTCCTGGCGCAGGTGGAGGTCCGCGCGCGGCTGTTCCAGGTTCGCGGCAGCTGGTTCGCCGTGGCCGCCTTCTTCGACACGGGTGACGTCGCGGCGCCCTCGTGCGGCAGCGGCGGCTGCCCGCTCCTCCCGCCCGCCGCGCCCCGGCACGTCGATTTCGCCCGGCTGCACCACGCCGTCGGCGGCGGCCTCCGTTTCAAGACGGTCATCGGCACCCTGCGCGCCGACGTCGGCGTGCGCTTGAACCGGCTCGCGGCCAGCGAGCCCGACGGCCTGCCCAACCCGGATCCCGGGCACCGCATCGTGTTTCACCTCTCCGTCGCCGAGGCCTTCTGATGGGTCGCCTGACGCGCGGTCTCAGGATCGGCGCCATGGTCGCATTGGCGCTCGTGGCCTCCCTGAGCGTCGTCGTGCCGTTCGTGATCGCGGTGGCGCACACCGACTGGGGGCGAGCGAAGGTGCTGGCGCTGGCGCTGCCGCGGCTGCAGGGCGCCCTCGGGGGCCCGCGCACCGTCGCGCGCCTCGGGGGCGATCCGTTCGGCACCGTGACGGTCCACGACCTCGCGCTCGACGACGCCGAGGGCCGGCCGGCCATCCGGGCCCGCCGGCTCGCGGTGCGGGTCGCGTTCCGGTCGCTCCTCCGCGGCCCCATCCGCATCACCGTGCTGCAGGGTGACGGGGTCTGGGTCGGGCTGCACCTGCTCGCCGATGGGCGCGTCAACCTGGAGACGCTGGCCGCGGCCCGCCCTCCGGCCGGTCGGCCCGCGACGGGGCGGGCGTCCGACGCCCCCCCGCGCCTCGTCCTCGTGCTCGCCGGCATCGACGCGGTCGTGCGCTTCGAGGAGCCCCGGGCGCCGCCCGTGATCCGGGTGGCCGAAGCCGCGGTCCACGTCGTCGGCGCGGTCGACCTCGGGGAGCGGATCGTCATCTCGCTCCACCAGGTGGATGGCGCCGTGCTGCCGCCGCTCGGCGCGCCGCTGCACGCGAGCGGGCGACTGGTCGTCGCGGAGGGCCGCCTGTCGATCGAGGAGGTGCGCGTCGCGCTCGGGCTGAACGAGGCCTTGCTGGGGCAGTTCGCCCCCGCCCGTTCGCTGGCGGCGCGGCTCGGGCCGGCCGCGATCGAGCTCAGCGCCGGCGGTCCGGCGAACCGCATCGAGGTCGCGCTGCACGCCCGGTGCGCTCGCAGTCGCATCGACCTCGCCGCGGCCGTGACGATAGGGGAGGGCGGCATCGGCTGGCGCGCCACCGCGCAGCGGGACGACGCCACGCTGCGCGCGACCGGGCGACTCGACTGGAGCGGCCACGGCGAGGTCGCGGCCGAGCTCGCGGTGGCCAACCTCGCACGGCTTCAGGACCTCGGCCTGCCGCCGATCGGCGGCCGCCTGCGCGTCGCGGCCACGGTCGTGCGCTCGGCGCGGGCCACCACGGTGGCGGCCGCGGTCCACGCGCAGGCGCTCGTGCTCCCGTCGCTGCGGATCGGGCGACTGGACGCGCGGCTCCGCAGCGTCGACCAGCGCGGCGAGCTCACCGCGACGGCGCGGGGTGTCCGCGCGGCCGCCCTCCGGTTCGACACCCTCGTCCTCGGCGCGCGGGGCGACCCGCGCGCGCTCGCAGTGACGATCGACGCGCACGGCCCGCAACGGAGCCGCTTCACCCTGGCGCTCCACGGCGCGCCGGTCTGGGGTGACGGCCCGGAGCGGACCTTGAGCGGCGCCCGCGCCGAGCTCACCGGCGCGCTCGCCTGGCAGCAGCAATCCTGGCGCACCGCGGGTCCGGCGCACCTCGCCGTCGGCCGCCTCATCCGGCTCG